>NZ_JDSS02000043.1:1890-14378 GCF_000584955.1 Candidatus Accumulibacter vicinus | reverse complement strand
AAAATCCAACTCACCCATTGGGTGACCCTCCCTTTTCGACGGAAACCCTCACCAGCACTCAGTTTGCAACAGATCTGGATCGTTCAACTGAGGAAAATAGGATGAAGACCAGAACCAGCGGGATCAGCGCCAGACCAAAAACGTTGCTCCAGCCGAAAGCGATCGCCAGGCTCGGAGCGATCAGCGCCGCGAGCGCCGTTCCCGAGTTGCCGGCGCCGGCGATCCCGAGTGCCGTTCCCTGATGCTCGGGCGGGTACCAGCGTGAAGCGAGCGGCAGCGCGACCGCGAAAGAAGCGCCGGCGACGCCGAGAAAAACGCCGAGGATCAGCGTCTGCTCGTAGCTGTGGATGCCGAAGTACCAGGCGAAGAACAGTGAAGCGATGACGATCATCTGGCCGATGGCGCCGGCCAGTTTCGGTTTCAGGTGGTCGACGAGAATGCCCATGAAGATCCGCAGGATGGCACCGGCGAGAACCGGAGTGGCGACCATCATCCCTTTCTGTGCGTGCGTCAGACCGAGATCCTTGGCGATCTGCACGCCCAGGGGTCCGAGCATGACCCAGACCATGAAGGCCAGGTCGAAATAGAGAAAAGCCGCCAGCAGAGTCGGCCGATGTCCCGCCTGCCAGAATGTCTTGTCCATGTTTTCATCCTTCCAGTTCAGATTTGCAGAAAAACCGTTCCGCTGTCGATACGGATGGGGTAGCGACGTGCGCAGCCTTCGTCGGGGGCCACCGCTTCACCCGTATCGAGGCGCAGTTTCCAGCCGTGCAGCGGGCAGGTCACCTGATTGCCATGTACGAGTCCCTGCGACAGCGGCCCGCCCTTGTGCGGGCACTGATCGCGCAGTGCAAACACCTCACCGCCCGAAGTGTGAAAGATGGCAATATTGCCGCTGGTCGAGCGCACCACGCGACTGCCCATGCGCGGGATGTCGTCAAGCTCACAGATCGATTTCCATTCAGCCATTTCTGTTCTCCAATCTTCATACCGAAAGCAGTTCATATTCGTTGTGCTCGACGCCGGCAACACGCTCGGCCCAGGGATCCTTGGCGTCCTTGAGCTCGGCCAGCAGGCGCCCGTACAGCGCCTTGCGGTTCTCTTCGTCCTCAACGACGCGCTGCTTGGCGTGGTCGAGGCCGACACGTTCAAGGTAATGGCAGGTTCGTTCGAGGTAGAAACCTTCTTCGCGGTAGAGCTGCAGGAAAGCGCCGGCGTACTCCAGCACGTCTTCATCACGCCTGACCTTGACGAAGAACTGCGCAACCTCGGTCTTGATCCCGCCGTTGCCGCCGACGTACAGTTCGTAACCCGAATCGACGCCGATCACGCCGACGTCCTTGATACCCGCCTCGGCACAGTTGCGCGGACAACCCGAAACTGCCAGCTTGACCTTGTGCGGTGCGTACATGTCGAACAGCATCTTCTCGAGCTTGACGCCCATGGCCATCGCCAGTTGCGTACCGAAGCGGCAGTGCTCCAGACCGACACAGGTCTTGACGGTACGAATCGATTTGCCGTAGGCGTGCCCCGAAGGCATGTCGAGATCCTTCCAGACGCTGATCAGGTCTTCCTTCCTGATCCCGAGCAGGTCGATGCGCTGGCCGCCGGTGACCTTGATCGTCGGCACTTGATACTTGTCGGCGACATCGGCGATGCGGCGCAACTCTGCCGCCGTGGTCAATCCTCCCCACATCCGTGGCACCACCGAAAAGGTGCCGTCCTTCTGGATATTCGCGTGCGCGCGTTCGTTGATCAGGCGTGAGCGCGGATCGTCCTTGACCTCTTTCGGCCAGGTCGAAATCAGGTAGTAGTTCAGCGCCGGACGGCACTTGTCGCAGCCGTCGGGCGTCTGCCATTCGAGGAAACGCATGACTGCGTCGATGCTCAGCAGGTGCTGCGCACGAATCGCGTCGCGCACTTCCTGGTGTGAGTAATCAGTACAGCCGCAGACCGCTTTGCGGTTCGAAGCCGCCGGCGTATAGGCTCCGCCGATCGTCGCCGAGAGGATCTGTTCGCAGAGGCCGGCACAGGAGCCACAGGACGATGCTGCCTTGGTGTGTTTCTTGATGTCGTCGAGCGTGAACAGCCCCTTTTCCTTGATCGCCTTGACGATGCTGCCCTTGCTGACGCCGTTGCAACCGCATACTTCGGCGCTATCGGCCATGGACGCCGCTTTGCTGTGGCCCTGATGGCCGACATCGCCGACATGTGACTGTCCGAACAGTAGATGATCGCGAATCTCATGGATGTCCTGGCCGTCGCGCAGCAACTGGAAGTACCAAGGACCATCGGCGGTGTCCCCATAGAGAACACCCCCAACCAGTTTGTTGTCCTTGATCACCAGTTTCTTGTAAACGCCACCGGCGGCATCATTGAGGACGATTTCCTCGCTATCGTGACCGCCAAAAAAGTCACCGGCCGAAAACAGGTCGATGCCGGTGACCTTGAGCTTGGTCGAAGTGACCGATCCGGTGTAGCGGCTGATCCCGTAATTGCCGAGATGGTTGGCTGCGACCTTGCCCTGCTCGAAAAGCGGTGCGACGAGTCCGTACGCGATTCCACGGTGTGCAACACATTCGCCGACGGCATAGACTTTCGGGTCGTAGGTCTGCATGGTGTCGTTGACCACGATACCGCGGTGGCAGTAGATGCCCGCCGATTCGGCCAGCGTCGTGTTCGGACGAATGCCTACCGCCATCACCACCAGGTCGGCAGGGATCTGCAGACCCTCCTTGAGGCGGATGGCGGCGACTCGCCCGCTCTCGCCGGCGATCAACATTTCGGTCTGTTTGCCCAGCAGGAACTTCAGGCCGCGATCTTCAAGAGATTTTTGCAGCATCCGGCCGGCGGTCTGGTCGAGCTGGCGTTCGAGCAGCCAGTCGGCGAGATGGACCACCGTCACGTCCATCCCGCGCAGCTTGAGTCCGTTGGCCGCTTCGAGACCGAGCAGGCCGCCACCGATCACTACCGCATGTCGGTAGCGGCGCGCGGCGTCGATCATCGCGTCGGTATCGCCGATGTCGCGATAGGAAATGACCCCCGGCAGATCATTGCCGGGCACCGGCAGGATGAACGGGTTTGAACCGGTCGCCAGCAGCAGCCGGTCATACGGTGCTTCGGTGCCGTCCTCGGCGATCACCCGGCGCAGCACGCGGTCGATCCTGCTCACTTTCTTGCCGAGGTGCAATTTGATGCCGTGCTTAGCGTACCAGTCGTGATCGTTGAGAATGATGTCCTGGATCGTCATTTCGCCGGCCAGCACCGGCGAGAGCAGAATGCGGTTGTAGTTGGGGTGCGGCTCGGCACCAAAGACAGTGATTTCGTACTGATCGGGGGCGATCTTCAGCAATTCCTCCAGCGTGCGTACGCCAGCCATCCCGTTGCCGACCATCACCAGATTTTTCTTGCCCATCTTCACGGCTCCCATTGTGGCGTCCTGATGGCCAACCAAAAGCAATAACCGTGCCCGCATTTTTTGCGATGATTTTTCATGGCTTTTGATATCCCTTGCGCCACCGCTGATGGTGCGATGCACAATTTCAGGGCATGCTGCTGCATTCTGGTGCGGTTGCCGGCATGCGGCATGGGCAACCGGTGGGCATGCGGGTTGGCAGGGTGTCGGCCACAACGTGCGCTTCTGGCTACCACTAAAAGACAACTTTTTCACGTCTGCACAGGACATATCCGGTTAAAATGTTTTTAGATTGACCGTATTGTCGGATATGCTGTCCGGCTTGCCGGCGCAGCCGGCAGCCATTGGGGAAACCGGGGGAGGGGGAATCAATGAGTCGAGTCTATGCCGCCGCAGTGCTGACGATGCTGGCGACGCTGCTGGCCGGCTGCGCCGCCAATCCGATGCGGCAATATGACGCCGAGCTCAAGGAAACCGTGAACCTGGTGAAAACCGGCGCCGTCAAGCAGGCGATCGAACAGGTCGAGAAGAACAACGCCGCCGGCCCGCTGACTCAGGACAAGGACATTCTCTACTACTTCGAAAAGGGCGAACTCCTCAGCCTCGACAAGGACTATGCCGGAAGTCGCGATACCTGGCTGAAGGCCGACGCCATCATTCAGCAATGGGAAGACGAATACCGTACCAATCCACAGAAGCTGTTCGGTGATATCGGTAGCTACCTGATCAGCGACAAGACGCGTCGCTACGACGGTCAGGACTACGAGAAGGTCATGCTGTCGGCGCTACTCACCCTCGATCATATCCTCCTCGGCAACGCCGATCTGGCGCGCATCGAAATGAAGAAGACCTACGAGCGCGAGCAGTTGATCAAGTCTTTCCGCGAGAAGGAATACGACAAGCTCAAGGAAGAGGGCGACAAGCTCAAGGTCGATAACGATCCGAAGCATCTCAAGGACTATCCGCTCGCCGAACTCGATACACCGGAAGTCCGCGATTTGAAGAACGGCTACCAGAATGCCTTCGCGCACTACCTTGCCGGCTACTTCTTCGAGGTCACCGGCGAACCTTCGCTGGCCGAGCCGGGCTACCGCAATGCGCTGCAACTTTCACCGAACAAGCTGCTCATCCAGGGCAACCTGAAAAACGTCGGCAAGCGCAAACCCGGGCCGCGCGAGTCGGACGTGCTCTTCGTCGTCGAATCGGGATTCGCACCGTCGTGGAAGTCGATCACCCTCCCGATTCCGGTGCCACGCAAGAATGGCCTGGTGGTCACGGCGCTTTCATTCCCGGTCCTCAAGGCGGAGAACCGCGGCTTCGTTCCCCCGGTATTGACGGTCGCCGGCCGCCAGTTGCCGGTCGAGACGCTGAGCAACCTCGATACCATGGCACGACGGCTGCTCAAGGATCAGATGCCGGCAATCATTCTGCGCACAGTGATCCGTGCTGCACTGAAAGCCGTCACCGAGGAGCAGGCGAACAAGGCGTCGCCGATCCTCGGTCTTGCGGTCGGCGTGGCTTCCGTGGCCACCGAGCAGGCCGACGACCGCAGTTGGCGAACGCTGCCCGAACGGATTTCGGTGGCGCGCGCGATCCTGCCACACGGTCGACAAACGGTCGAGTTCCAGACTGGTGCCGGCGCTTACCGCACCGAGGTCAACATCGGCAGCCGCTTCACCATCGTTCCCATCCGGCTCACCGGTGGTGCCGTCTATGTCGGGCAGCCGAACGTCGCCATCGAAAGCGCTCAGTCGACCAGTGGTACGCCCGATGCCCGTCCCCAGGTGCGTGGCGTTCGCGGGAAGCCGGCCAAGGCGGCGGCAACCCAGTAATCCTGCAGGAGATTCTCATGAGACGCCTCTTCCTTATTGCCATCAGCCTGATTTTCACTCTCGCTGCCACCGGCAACGCGCTGGCGGCGGCCGAACGACGCGTCGCGCTGGTGATTGGCAACAACGACTATCAGAACATCACCAAGCTGGAGAAGGCGGTCAACGATGCCAATTCCGTGGCCCGCGAACTCAAGAAGATCGGCTTTGAAGTGATGGCCTACAACAACGTCGGCCAGAAGAAGATGAACCTGGCGGTCAACGAGTTCGTGCAGAAGATCTCCGGCGGCGGGATCGGGATTTTTTTCTTCGCTGGACATGGCTTGCAGGTCAACAACCAGAACTTCCTGGTGCCGGTCGACATGGATTCCCCGCGCAGCGAAAACGACCTCGCCGACCAGGCAGTGAGCGTGCTGGCGATCCAGGACAAGATCGCCGACGCCAAGGCCAAGTTCACCCTGCTCGTTCTCGACGCCTGCCGCGACAATCCCCTGCCGAAGAAGTCCGGCACGCGCTCGATCGGCGCCACGCGTGGTTTGGCGCCGCCACAGGCGCCCAACGGTCAGGTCGTTCTCTATTCGGCGGGTGCCAACCAGCAGGCCCTCGACAAGCTGGGCGACAACGACAACAACCCGAACGGCCTGTTCACCCGCGAGTTCCTGCCATCGATCACGCAGCCGGGAATCAGCGCGACCGACGCGATGCGCAGGGTGCGCAGCACGGTCACCCAGAAAGCGAAGTCGGTCGGTCACGACCAGCAGCCGGCACTCTACGAACAGACCGACGGCGACTTCTATTTCGTCGCCGGTCCGGCAACGGCACCGACACCGGCTGGTAGTCCGACCACGGTGGTGCAGACGGTCGACCCGAAAGCGGTCGAACTGGCGTTCTGGGACAGCATCAAGAACAGCAACTCGCCGGAAGATTATAGCGATTACCTCAGCAAGTATCCGGACGGGCAATTTTCCGCACTTGCCAAGCGGCGCCTGGGCACCACCAACTCGACAGCAACCCGCGGCGGCGACTCCCCGGCTGCTGCACCAGCGCCGACCCAAGTGGCGCTCAGCCAGCCACGACCAGTACCAGAAACTGGGCCGAGCATCGCCAGCAAGATCGAGGAACTGGGCAAGATGGTTTCCCTCAAGGTGAGCGACCTGCGCGCCACCCGGCGTGACAACCTGCTGCGCATCCAGGTCGAGATCACCAACACCAGCTCCAGCAACCAGCAGCTCTACTATCGCTTCAAGTGGCTCGATCGCGATGGCTTCTCCGTCTGGGACGACGAGCCATGGAAACCGCTGCTGGTCTATGGTCAACAGAAGCAGCTGATCAATGTGGTCGGACCGACCTTCAAGGCGACCGATTTCCGACTAATCCTGCAAAGTCCGAATAACATCAGCAACTGAGTCGTGGTAGCTGGCAGCGGTGAGTGCTCCAGGCGCCCCCGATCATGAAAGTTCCTTACCCGGCCCTCTCCTGCTTAGAGGAGAGAGGCGCGATGCATGCGTCGCTGACGCGACTTGCACAGCAAGCCGGCGGGGTACCGCCCCCATTTCGCAACACGACCGCTCGCCGGTCGCCAACATCGCCATCAGGAGGTAACGCAATGCAAGGTCAATTCCAGCCCGAAATCCGCTTCACTCTGCTCGCCAGCACACTCGTGCTGGCCCTGGCCGGCTGTACGACGATTTCTTCACCGACAGTGGGTGGCGGCAATGTCAGCTACGGCGACGCCAAGGCTGTCGAAACGGTGACCACCGACCTCGGGTCGACCGACATCCAGATGATCTCGGAAAAAATGACGCAATCGCTGATTCAGCACCCGCTGATCCAGGATCTGATCCGCAAGCGCCAGTTACTGATGGCTTCGCCAGTGAAGAACAAGACCAGCGAATACTTTGACACCCGCCTGATCACCGACACCATCCTGACGCAGTTGCAGAAGAGCGGTGTCCGCTACGCCATTGAGGGCGAAGACATGCAGAACCAGGTCGATGAACTGCGCCGGCAGAACCAGAGCGGTCTCTACGACAAGAGCAAGTCGGTCAAGATGGGCAGGATGCAGGGCGCCAAATACCGTATCGACGGCAGCATCTCGTCGATCGTGAAGAAGAACGTAGACATCAAGGACGTTTACTACAAGATGAACCTGCGCCTGGTCGAAATCGAAACCGGCATTGTCGAATGGTCCGACGAGAAGGACATCCGCAAGTCAGCCAGACGCTAGTCGCTTACCCAGTCAAGGCCCCAGGAGAACCTGAGATGAATGTCATCAACCTTGCCCGTGCGAGCGTCTTCATGCTCATCGCGGCCAGCGGCCTCGCGCTCGCAGCTCCGCCGCCCAAGGTCGCCGTGACCGACCTCGCTTATGAGGAACGTGTCAGTGAGTATTTTCGCGTCGTTGCAGCTTCCGAGAAGTCATCGTTGCGTGCTTCCGGCCGCGAAAGTGAGCGTGAATCCGATTATGGCTATGCGCGGCGCAGCAGCGGTTCGCTGAACGCCAAGTCGGAGAAGAACTACTACGAAGCGGAAGGCACTTACAGCTACATCGATCGCGGCGAGTTACGCAAATTTACCGCAGACATCAAGGGCGAGATGCTCAAGTCAGGCCGCTTCCAGTTGGTGCAGGGCAAGCCTTTCACTGACAGCAAGCATATCGAAAGGCTGTACGACATCATCGCACGCGTCAAGCAGGGCATGTACCCAGGTGCCGACTATGTACTCTTCGGCTCGATCAACAGCCTGGAATTCCGCCAGGAAGCCAATCCGATCGACCACACCAACACCGTTTCGCATACGCTCAGCCTGGAACTGGTCGCTGAATTCAGCCTGATCAGCACGCGCGACTACAAGATCAAGGCGGCTTTCAGCGCGATGGGTACCGGCCAGGATGTCAAGCTGCTGACCAGTCGTGGCGGCCGCGTCGTTCTCAACCGGGGCAAGGTCGTTTCCGAAGTCTCGAAGAGCCTCGGTGAGGATGCCGCCCGTCAGCTCGACGAGCAATTGGGCGGCATCCGCAGCGACGATGTACGCGGCGAAGGCGGCTATCGAATGCGTGAAGAACAAAACCGCGAGGAAGTGATCATTTTCCGCTGAGCAGTCACTCCCGATGATTGTGCGTCATGCACTCCCCGTTGGCGCATCACGGGCCCGCAGAGCGCTTCTGTTGCAACAGACAGAAAGCCAGTGCGTTTTCATGTTCGGCAGAAAGTGTCTGGTCGGTACGGACGAAATGTAAGCGAAAGGCCTTTCGTGAAGCTTCCGGCGTCCTAGGATCATAGCCGATGGCGGTGAGTGCAAGCGCCAGATCGAAGCCGACCGGAGCGGGCGACAGCGGTGCCTCACACCACAGGCCAAAACCCTGCTCGGCCAGCCGTTGCCAGGGAAACCAGGCGCTCGGATCGTCCTTTCGGGTTGGTGCAACATCGGCGTGACCGATGAAATTGGCCCGAGGAATCTTGTAGCGCTTCCGGATATCCGCCAACAGGGCGAGCAAGGCTTCTATCTGGGCGTCCGCAAAGGGTTCGTGGCCATTGTTATCGAGTTCGATACCCAGCGACACCGAATTGATATCGGTGAAGCCACCCCACCACGATTGGCCGGCATGCCAGGCGCGAGCATTTTCCTCGACAAGCTGGAAGATCTCGCCGTCGCGGCCAATCAGATAGTGCGAACTCACCTTACGTTCAGGAGAGGTGAGCGTGTGCAGCGCCTGTTCAAGCGTCGGGTTGCCGGTGTGATGAATGATCACCAGATTTGGCCTGCGACCATCGAAGTTGGGCGATGCCTTCCAACCCGCCTTCATTGCCGTTTTCGGCAGCAGTGGCGAACAGGCAGCGAGGATGGTCGCCATCGCCGCTGCGAGGAGGCGAAGGAGCAGACGATGGCGGCTCAAAGCGGGTAGTCTGGTCTGAGTTGTCTGATCTTCATGGGGGGGTCATCTTCTCGGACGGGTTGAACGCAGAGGGAAGCGCGGCGTCAGCGGATGATACAACTTGTGATGGCCGATGCGGGGTCAGAAAGAACAGGAGATGCCCCATGGCTGCTGCGGTGTCGCCGACAAAACGTTCCAGCAAGCGATCCGTGACGGGCGGCGGCACGGTGCTCATCTGCCGGCTATAATGGCCCTGGGCGAAACAGGAACGACACAAGGGGGGCTATGCAGTGCTTGGTGATTCGCCACCGGGGCGCCGAATCGGGCGGCGCTTTCGAAGTTCAGCGCGTCGATGGCCGGGGCGCCAAGACGGCGCCGGCGGTGCCACTGGACGATCCGCTGTCGCGCGCGCTGCCGGATACCGCGGCCCGCCTCGGCGAAGAACTCGCCTGGTACCTCGAAAGCTACCTCGACTATCCCTACGGCCCCAACCAGAATCGCGCCGAGCGCGTGCAGGCGGCGCTGCAGTGCTGGGGCGAGGAAACCTTCGCGACCCTATTCGGCCAGGGTCAGGCGCGCGACCATTACCGCGATGCGACGCGCGACGGCCACGGCGAACTGCAACTGGCGATCGTCAGCGACACGCCGCGCGTCCTCTCCTGGCCGTGGGAAGCGCTGCGCGACCCGCAGGTCGGCGACCTCGCGCAGCACTGCCGCATCGAGCGCCAGCTCGACAGCGTCGCCGACCCGCCGCCGCTGCCCGCCGGCCTGTCGTCCGAGCGCGTCGGCATCCTGCTCGTCACCGCCCGGCCCTACGCGGACGACATCGCCTACCGCAGCATCTCGCGTCCGCTGGTGCAGCTCATTCACGAGGAAAACCTGCCGGCGGCGGTCAAGGTCCTGCGCCCGCCGACCTTCGACGCGTTGCGGCGCGAACTGCAGGCGCACCCCGGCGCCTACCACATCGTCCACTTCGACGGTCACGGCGGCTTCGGACAGGTCGGCGCCGGCGGGGCCGACAAGTTCAAGGGGCCGCAAGGCCAGCTCGTCTTCGAGAACGACGACGGCCGCGACGACCCGATCAGCGGCACGCAGTTGAGCCAACTGCTGCGCGAGCACCGCATCCCGATTGCCGTGCTCAACGCCTGCCAGTCGGCGATGCTCGACGAGCAGGCCGAAGACGCCTTCGCCTCGGTCGCCACGGCGCTGCTGCGCGCCGGCGTGCGCAGCGTCGTCGCCATGGGCTACGCGCTCTACGTCTCCGGCGCCAGGCAGTTCCTGCCGGCGTTCTACCGGCAGTTGTTCCACACCGGCGACGTCGCCGAGGCGACGCGCGGCGGCCGCCAGGCGATGCTCGCGCATCCGCAGCGCCGCGGCGAGCTGGCGCTGCAGGACTGGCTGGTGCCGGTGCTCTACCAGCAGGACCCGCTGCCGCTCGCGTTCGCCACGCCGGCGCGCCGTTCGACACCCAGCCCGGCGCCGGCCAGCGAGCTGCCGGAGGAAGCGCGCCTCGAAACCAGCCACACGCCGCACGGCGTCATCGGCCGCGACAGCGCTGTGCTGGCCCTCGAACGCGCCAGCCGCCGCGCGCCGGCCGGCCTGCTGCTGCACGGCCTCGGCGGCGTCGGCAAGACGACGCTGGCGCGCGGCTACCTCGACTGGCTGGCGCAGACACAAGGCCTGCCCGAACGCGTGATCTGGCAGAGCTTCGCCGACGTGCGCCGCTTCGATTCCGTGCGCAACGACCTCGTCGGAAGACTCTTCGGCACCGACGCGATGGCCCTGCCCGACGAGCGGAAGTGGCCGGCGCTGCTGCAGGTGCTGCGCAGCCAAGCGCTGCTCATCGTCTGGGACAACTTCGAGAGCGCCAGCGGCGCCGCCGACGCCGCGGTCGATGGTGCCCTGCCGGTCGACGAACGGCCAGCGCTCAAGCAGTTCCTAGAGCAGTTGCGCGGCAGCAAGACGAAGGTGCTGATCACCAGCCGCAGCGACGAAGCGTGGCTGGGAATGACGGCGTGCTACCGCATTGCGCTCGGCGGCCTGCACGGCGAAGAGCGCCAGGCGCTGGCGCAGGCGATCCTCGCCGACCAGGGACTGTGCCTCGACGCTGGCGACGCCGACACCGCCGAGCTGATCGACGCCCTCGCCGGCCACCCGCTGATGATGCGCGCCATCCTGCCGCGGCTCGCCGGAACCCCGGCGAAGCAACTGCGAAAGGATTTCGAGCAGTACGTGCCGCAGGCCGATAGCGACGACCCGGTCGAGCAGCGCCTGTACGCGACGCTGCGCTACGTCGAAGAGGGACTGCCCGCCGCGCTGCGGCCGCTGCTCCATCCGATCGGGCTGCACGCGGGCCATGTCCACGCGGACCTTCTGGCCGACATGGCCGGCGAAGCGCAACAGCCGTTCGGTGCCGGCGAGACGCGGCAGACGCTCGAGCGCCTCGAGGCCGCCGGGCTGCTGCGCGGGCTGGGCAACGCCGTCTACGAGATGCACCCGGCGCTCGAACGCTACGCCCGCCGCCACGGCGCGCGACTGCTCGCCGACGCCGCGCACGCGGCCGCTTGGGAGCGCGCGTTCGTGGAGATCCTGGCCCGCCTCGCCGATCACTACGCGCCCAAGGAGCTGCACGAGCAGCGCCTGGTTTTCAAGCTCTTCGGCGGCAGCTTCGAGCGGGCGCTCGCGCTCGCGCAGCGCGCCGGCGACCTCGAGAACTATGGATGGCTGCTGCAGGCGCTGGCCGCCCATGCGCTCAACCGGCGCGACCTGCCGCTGGCCGGCAAGCGCTTCGAGGCGTTCGCCCGCCACTGCGAGCAACAGGGTCGCGAGGATCTGGCCGCTGGCGCCTACCACCAGCTCGGCCTGGTGGCCCAGGAGCGGCGCGACTTCGCGGCGGCCGAGGACTGGTACCGCAAGTCGCTGGCGATCTTCGAGCGCGTAGGCGACGAGCACTACGCGGCGATCGCTCGCGGATCACTCGAACGTCTCGACGCACTTCGCCAAACCGGGAGTGGAGGCACTTCATGACTGAACTCGAAGCCAGAATCGACGCCCTCGGCAGCGAACAGGCGATCGCTTTGCTGCGACGTTTCGTTCGCGCGATGCCGCCGCCCGCCGCCACGCCAGGCTTCGCGCCAGCGCGGGTCGACGCGCTCTTCAAGACGCTGTCGGTGGCGGCCGACAGCGTCGACCTGCCCTCCGAAGGCGAACTCGCGCGATCGGCGCTGCGCGTCCTCGCGAGTGACGATCGCTTCCGCGACGCGCTCGCGGCGCTGCTGGTGCAGGTGGACTCGATGCACAGCTTCGCCCCCGGCGACAAGCGCCTGGAAACCACCGATGTGCTGGCCGTTCTGCAGACGCAACCGGCGCC
>NZ_JDSS02000043.1:0-1541 GCF_000584955.1 Candidatus Accumulibacter vicinus | reverse complement strand
CTGCACTTGCCGGTGCCGCGGACGGCGGCCACCGTGAGGGCCGGAACGGTCTCGTGCGCGGCCTCGCCCGGCAACTCGCGGCCTACGCCGGCTTCGCGCCGACGGGTCCGCAAGCGGACGCCGAGTACCGCGTCTGGTACGCGACCAGCCGTATACCGCTCGACGCGACGAACTCCGCGCTCGGCTTCGGCGTCGAGCGCGACAGCCGGATTCACTACGGCAGTTGCCGGGTGTTCATCCCGCGCTCGCACAAGGTCGGCGCCCTCGGCTCCCCCTGGTGGAAGCGCCTCGTCACCTTCACCGACGACCGCTTGCGCCTGCTCGCCGTCGACGCGGCGAACGCCGAGACCTTCTGGCGGCAGCTTGGCGAGCACCTGCAGCAGTGCCCGGTGGACGAGCGCGACGCGGTCGTCTTCATCCACGGCTTCAACGTCGACTTCGAGGAGGCCGCGCTGCGCGCCGCGCAGATCGGCTTCGATCTCCAGATCCGGGGGACGATGGCCTTCTACAGTTGGGCCTCGCGCGGCGAAGTGGCGAGCTACCTGGCCGACGAGGCCGCCATCGAGCTGGACGAAGAACCGATCGCCGACTTTCTGTACGACTTCGCGCTGCGCACGGGCGCCAGCCGGGTGCATGTGATCGCGCACAGCATGGGCAACCGTGCCGTCTTGCGCGCCGTGCACAGGATCGCCGACGAGGCCCGGCGGCGCGTCGATGTGCGCTTCGGGCAGATCATGCTGGCCGCGGCCGACGTCGATGCGCGTCAGTTCCTGCAGCGCTGCGCCGCCTATCCGCGGCTCGCGCAGCGCACGACGCTGTACGTCTCCAGCCGCGATGCGGCGGTCGAGGCGTCGCGCTGGCTGCACGACTACCCGCGCGCCGGACTCATGCCGCCGGTCACCATCGCGCCCGGCATCGACACGGTGAACGCCGTCAACGCCGATCTGACGCTGCTCGGGCACGGCTACGTCGCCGAAGCCCGCGACGTGATCTGCGATATGCACGCGCTGATCCGCCACGGCGCGGCGCCGGAGCGCCGCTTCGGCCTGCGCGCGGTGGCGACCGAGCGCGGCGAGCGCTACTGGCTGATCGGCGCGTAATCGCCGGCGCGCGCTCGATGGCTCGCCGAGGCAAGCGCGGATCGCCCGCTCATCCGCCACCGGGCAGCCGGATCGGACGGCGGTTTCGCAGTCCGGCGCGCCGATGCCCGGGGTGCCAGGTCGGCGCCGGCGAGGCCGACAAGTTCACGGGGCCACAAGGCCAGCTCGTTTTCGCGAACGACGACGGCCGCGACGACCCGATCAGCGGCACGCAGTTGAGCGGACTGCTCCTGCGTGTCGACAAGATCAGTCACGGCGTTGACGAACAGTAAGGCGATTTCCGGGAATCAAGATCCCGAACACCTACCGCGCAGCGGCTTTTCGGGTCCTGAGCCCGGCCAGACGCGATGACTCTTGGTATGGCGTTTTGCGCGGCCAAAACACTCCAACACTCCCAGGGTGAATTTGTCCTTCGGGTCAATAGCCGAAGAATCCGTTGGT
>NZ_JDSS02000042.1:58311-59335 GCF_000584955.1 Candidatus Accumulibacter vicinus | reverse complement strand
TCCCCAGGTCACCACCGAGCCATCGCTGCGCAGCGCGGCAAAGGCATCCTGGTTGCGCACCTCGCCAGCCGTACGACCGGGAATGGATTGCGGCAGCACCGTGATCGTCAGACCGAGCAAGCCGTGCCACTCCGGTTTCTGCAACAGCGGACTGCGGGTCTCGCCGACGTCGAGTCGCCAGTCGCCACCGAGGTCGACATGGCCCACCGGCGCCGAGGACGCAGCGACAGGGGCGCCGAGGGCTTCCGCCAATGCAGCCACAAAAGCGCGGCCAGCGTTCCCCTGGCCCACTTCGCAGCCGTAGATCTGAAGATCGCCCTGGTCGTCGAGTGCCTGACCGATCAGCGCCAGGTTCCGGGAATGCTGTTCGAGGTTTTCGTGCGTCAGTTCGCTCGCGCCGAGCAGCAGGGCGCCAGAACGACCGTGCGCCAGAATACGAATCGAAGCCAGACCGCTCCGGCCGTTCAATGCCGCCTGCACCTGCGGCACACCCTCGCTGTCGCTATCGAGCAGCATCCACTCGCTGTCGGCGCCCAGGCCGGCAATCAGACCTTGATGATCCGCAACGCGGCTGTCGATAAAAACAAGGCGGGTACCCATGATGAAGCCTCCGTAGAAGATCGATGTGGAAGTTCTCGATCAGCATTCTCTGCCGACGAGTTAGCGCAGTTCCGCACAATCTTCCGTCAAAAAACACCATTGTTTTTGATCCAGGTCAATGTTGACGGGATTATTCGTGCTGTATTCCGGACGTCGCCGTGGCGCGCGGGCCATCGCCTGCGCGCTGGTCCGCCAGGGGCATGGGCGGTGGATCGGCGCGCAGCTACTTTCTCGTCATCGAGGAGACGGGGTAACACCGGCGAGGCCTCTGCATTCTGCCGCGCGGCACCGAGAAAGCTCACGAGGTCCGCTTGGTGGAGCAGACCTTCAGCCTGCGCCTCGGCCAACCGGTACGCTTTCACCTCGCTCATCTGCTTAAGCAGATCAAACAGCGTCAGCAAGCGCGACTCGGTGCCAATGAACT
>NZ_JDSS02000042.1:52563-58286 GCF_000584955.1 Candidatus Accumulibacter vicinus | reverse complement strand
TACAGCTCATCTTCCAGCGCCTCGGCCAGGTCCGCCGCCGCCATCAGTAAATTGATACAACGCAGCAATTGAAAGTGGACATACCGAACAGAGAAGATCGGCGATTTTTTGAGGCGCCGATAATCACGAAGATCGCCGATTCAGTTCCTGGAGAACGGGATCAAAGAGCAGCATCAGGAAAAACTGGTAACATGAAGCTTGCCCTTTGGCAGACGAAAAACCGAGGGGACCTCCTCACTTCAAGCCGCATGTGGCGCTCAAACCCCTGCTCGAATGGCTGCACAGGAACGGCTCGGATCAGGCCAGCCGCAACACGGTCTCGCGCGCCGTGTCGATCTACAACGCGTGGGCGGCAAGCCAGGCGGTCAAGCCGACCCAAGGCTCGCTGTTTGAGGAGTACGACTGATGACCGCTTTCATTGATGCCGAGCTTGTGGCCTTGTTGCGAGATCTGGAATCGGACCGGGTCGAGCGCAAGCAATCCTTCAAGGGCTCTGCGCCGGACAAGGTTCGTGAGGCGGTATGCGCCTTCGCCAACGACCTCGCCGGGCATGGCAGCCCAGGAGCCATTTTTATCGGCGCAACGGATGACGGCACACCCGCCGCCGATTTTGCAGTAACAGATGAGTTGTTACGACAATTGGCCGATATCAAGACCGATGGCAACATTGCACCACCGCCAACGCTGCTGGTGGAAAAACGTCGTCTCGCCAGTTCCGACTTTGCCGTTATCACCGTGTGGCCTTGCGACACGCCTCCGGTACGCTACAAGGGCCGTATCCATATACGCTGGGGACCGCGCCGGGGACTGGCCAGCGCCCAGGACGAGCGCATCCTCAACGAGCGGCGGCGTCATCGTGATCGACCGTTCGATGTGCAGCCCGTTTCGGGTGCCACGCTGGAGGAGATCGACCGGCTGCGCTTCGAGCAGGAGTATCTGCCCTCGCTCGTGGCGCGCGATCTTCTGCTGGCCAATGAACGCAGTTTTGAGCAAAAGCTCGCCGCAACCAAGCTGATCGCCGCCGAAAATGAAGCGGTGCCCACCGTACTGGGACTACTGGTGTGCGGCAAGTTGCCATCCGACTGGATCGGTGGCGCCTACACCCAGTTCCTGCGCATTGCTGGAACCGACCTCACCGACCCGGTACAGGATGAAGAGGTCATCCACGGCACGGTGGCCGACCAGATCCGCCGCCTGGAGGAAAAACTCGAAGCCCATAACCGCCGCCGAATAGATTTCGCTGGCGTCGATAGGGAATCGGTTGGCGAGGACTATGCTCTCGTTGCGTTGCGGCAACTGGTGCGCAACGCCTGCATGCACCGCAGCTACGAGGCGACGAATGCGCCGGTGCGGGTGTACTGGTTCGATGACCGCATCGAAATCCACAACCCCGGCGGACCGTTTGGCAGCGTGACGGTAGAGAACTTCGGCCAGCCCGGCGTCACGGATTACCGCAATCCTAATCTGGCCGAGGCACTGCGGGCGCTGGGGTATGTACAGCGATTTGGCGCGGGCATCGCCATTGCCAAAAAGCACTTCGGTGCGCGGCTGTCGTTTCAGGTGCAACCCGGTGTGGTCGCGGCCCTGATCCACAGGGAGGGGCCATGATCAGCATCGCGTTTTTCAACAACAAGGGCGGCGTGGGCAAGACCTCGCTGGTCTATCACGTGGCCTGGATGCTTGCCGAGCTGGGCTACCGTGTACTGGCTGTCGATCTCGATCCACAGTCAAACCTGTCGATCATGGCTCTGGACGAAGAGCGTCTGGAAGCATTGTGGCCGGACGTTGCGCATCGGGAAACCCTGTTTGGAGCGGTCGAACCCCTGTTCGGCGGCACCGGGGACATTCGGCCCGCCCATATCGAGCCTTTGTCGGATGCCCTGGGCCTGATTGTCGGGGACCTGGCGTTGTCACGTATAGAGGATGATCTTTCTACCGAGTGGCCGCGTTGTCTGGAAGGACGGGAGCGCGCGTTTCGCGTCACCACGGCGTTCTGGCGAGTAATGAAAGAAGCGGCCGGGCGCCATCAGGCGGATGTCTTGCTGATCGACGTCGGCCCCAATCTGGGTGCGATCAATCGCGCCGCGTTGGTGGCGGCAAGCCATGTTGTGGTTCCGGTCGCCCCCGATCTGTTCTCGCTACAGGGTTTGAAAAACCTCGGGCCAACACTCCGGCTCTGGCGCGATACCTGGCTACAGGCCAGACCCAAGGCTTCGGCAAGCCTGGGCGAGCAGCCTGGCGGCGAGATGGCCGCTGTCGGTTATGTTCTGATGCAGCACGCCGAGCGGCTCGGGCGACCGACCAAAGCCTACGCCAAATGGCAGGCGCGGCTGCCACACGCCTATCGGGAAAGCGTGCTTGACGAACAAGCCGGACCAACGGGGCCAACGCCGGACCCGCAACAGATTCAACGCATCAAGCATTACCGCAGCCTGATGCCCATGGCGATGGAGTCGCGCAAGCCGATGTTCGCGCTGCGTGCCTCGGACGGAGCGATCGGTGCGCACCAGACCAACGTGCAGCAGTGCTACGACGACTTCAGAGATCTCGTTCTTGAAATCGCCAGGCGTGTGAAATTTTCCCGAGGCGCCAAACAATGAGACCACTGCTCGACACCGTGTGGCAGCGGCGTGGCACCAGTTGGATTTGGGACGAGGAGGCAGGCATGCCTGAGGCCCGCATAACGCCCGACTGCCGGGGCTCTCGCAGGCATCAGGCATGAAAGGGCAACGCGTATTGCGAGGTACAGAGGAAAAGCAGGCCGAAAGCCACGTCTCACCACCTCCGGCACCATCCACGCCCCGGCTTGCCGCCTGGCACGCGTAATCGCCGGCAGCGATCTCGCCCCCCAGGCAGGATGACCCGCGCAGAATGGCCAACACCCGCGCGAATCGCTCTGGCTCAAACCGGAATGTTCAGCCGAAACACCGTCACGCCGCTGCTGGAGCGGACGTCGACACTGCCGCCGTGGGCACGCAGGATGGAACGGGTAATCGCCAGGCCCAGCCCGGCGCCGTCGCTGAAGCGTTGCCGGGAGGAATCCGCACGGTAGAAAGGTTCGAACAGTCGCGGCAAGTGCTCGGCAGCAATCGTTTCGCCGGTGTTCTCGACCGACAGCCGTACCCAGTTTTCGCCAGTTTGCTCCAGATGCACGGCCATCCCTCCTCCGGTCGGCGTATGCCGCATCGCATTCGAGAGAAGATTGTGGATGGCCCGGCGCAACATCAGCCGGTCGCCCGAAACGACGGCGCTACCCGAGCAGGATAGGGAAACGTTCTTCTCCTCGGCAAAGGCCTCGTAGAATTCAAACAGCCCGTTCACTTCCGCACGCAGATCGACGGCTTCCCGGTGCGGAATGATCAGCTGGTTTTCGGCCTTGGCCAGAAAGAGCATGTCCGAAATCATCCGCGACAGGCGTTCGAGTTCCTCGGCGTTCGAGGCCAGAACCTCCTGGTATTGTTCGGCTGTCCGGGTTCTGGAAAGCATCACCTGGGTCTGGGTCAGCAGGTTGCTGACCGGTGTCCGCAGTTCGTGCGCCAGGTAGGAAGAAAAATCCGAGAGGCGCCGGAAGGACTCCTCCAGGCGTGCCAGCATGTCGTTCAACGTCCGGGCCAGGGCAACCAGTTCGACCGGAACGGAATCGACCGGCAAGCGGGCATTCAGCCGCTGCGCGGTGATCGCCGCCGCCTCGCGCTTGATCGCCTGCAACGGCGCCAGCCCCCGGCGCACCGCAATCCAGCCGAGGAGCCCGATCGACAAGGCGGCCAGCACCATGAACGACCACAGGGTGGTCCTGAAGTTGCTCATGAAGTGCTCATGGTGCGAGATCCCTGTCGCCACGGCCACGAGTGCCGGCGGCGCGCCCTCGATGCTCGTCCGGGCAAGACCGGAGATGCCACGAAGAGGCTGCTGGTCGCGAGTCTTCCAATAAACCGGATGCCGGGAAGCGGGCTCGACGCCCCGGTCCAGAAGAGTGCCCGGAAACTCGGCGCCAGTCGTGGCGAACAGCGTTTGACCGTCTGGCGCGACGACCACCACGGCGAGCCCAGGGTGGCCGACCAGGGAATCCTCGAGGTGCTGCGGCATGGCTTCGAGGTCGGCCGTGGAGCGAACTTTCTCGAGGGCATGCCGAGCCAGTTGCAACTTCCCGGTCAGAATCTCCATGTCCAGTTCTTCGAAATGTCGTTCGACCAGGTTGGCAATGAGCACACCGAGCAGCAGCAAGACCAGGGTGGACGCCGACGCGAACAGCAGGGTCAGCCGGAAGCTGATCGATTGCCGCCGGACTGGCTTCACTCGCCGCTTTCCAGTACGTAGCCCATGCCGCGCACCGTGCGAATCAGTTTGTCATCGAATCCCTCGTCCACCTTGAGCCGCAGGCGCTTGATCGCCACCTCGATCACATTGGTGTCGCTGTCGAAGTTCATGTCCCAGACTTGCGAGGCGATCAGCGAACGGGGCAGCACTTCACCCTGCCGCCGCAGAAGCAGCTCCAGCAAGGCAAACTCCTTGGCCGTCAGATCGATTCGCCGGCCCGCTCGGGTGACGCGTCGGCGCCGCAGATCGAGTTCCAGATCCGCCGCGCGCAAGAACCCGGATTCCCTGACCTTGCCGCCTCGGCGCAACAGCGTGCGGACGCGGGCGAGCAACTCGGCAAAGGCAAACGGCTTGACCAGATAGTCGTCTGCGCCGAGTTCCAATCCCTTGACCCGATCATCCACCGCGTCGCGGGCGCTCAGGAAAAGGACCGGCATGTCCTTGCCCGCCCCGCGGATGCCCTGCAGGATTTGCCAGCCGTCGATTCCCGGCAGCATGACATCGAGAATCACCAGGTCATAGGCTTCGTTCAAGGCGAAGTGCAGGCCGTCCAGCCCGTTGCTCACCAGATCAGCCACGAAACCCGCCTCGAGCAATCCCTGTTTGAGGTAAGTCCCCGTTTTCGGTTCGTCTTCCACGACCAGGATCTTCATCGTCGTTCTCCATTGCCCATCCCTGCCCATGGCGCATTTTGTGCCGTATGATCAGCCTTTCGGCGAAGATTACCGAAATGTAATCTTCGCGTCAGCGTCCGGTTGGGAAGGCTTGCTTATACTGCGCCACGCGCTTGGCAAGCGGGGTCTTTGCCGAGAGCCCACCGGAGAAACCAGCTGGATCGTGATCATCCGATGGACACGGCATCATCGACAGGAACCATTCAAGCATTGGGAGACGGCATGCGAGGAGGCAAACCCATCAGGACATTCGCCTGCTGCCTGATGCTGGGCCTGGCGACGCCGGTCCTGTCGCAGGAGGTCGTCATCGGCCGCACGGTCGAGAGCCTGCTCGAATTCGCGAAAGTTCGCAATCCCGAATACGCGGCCATGCAGGCGGAAGCGGACGCGGCGGCGGAACGGGTCACGCCGGCAGGCGCCCTGCCCGACCCGAAGTTCAGGATGGAATTGCGGGACATCACCCACTCCGGCGAGCAGAACCCGACGCTCTCCCCGAGCCGCGTCGGCAGCACGAAGTACCTGCTGTCGCAGGATCTTCCCTGGTTCGGCAAACGCGATCTGAAACGCGAGGTGGCGGAATTCGAAGCAGCGAGTGCCAGAGGACGCGCCTTCGGAACCTGGTCGGAAATCGCCGCCAGAATCAAGACGACCTACGCCCAATGGTACTACGTCCAGCGCAATGAGCGCCTGACGCAGGAAATCCTCGACCTGATGCGGCGCCTCGAAAAAATC
>NZ_JDSS02000042.1:41684-52553 GCF_000584955.1 Candidatus Accumulibacter vicinus | reverse complement strand
CGCCAGAGGACGCGCCTTGGGCACCTGGTCGGAAATCGCTGCCAGGATCAAGACGACCTACGCCCAGTGGTACTACGTCCAGCGCAATGAGCACCTGACGCAGGAAATCCTCGACCTGATGCGGCGCCTCGAAAAAATCGTCCAGACACGCTACACAAACGGTCTGGCGACCCTGCAGGACCTCATTCGTGCGCAGGTCGAGCAAACCAGGCTGCGCAGCGAACTGGTGGCCCTGGAAACCGAGCACCACCACCTGCGCACGCGCCTGAACGCCTTGCTCGCCCGGCCCGCGGCGGCACCGCTGGCAGCACCGGAGAAGCTGCGCCCGCTGCCGCCACCGGCGCGGCTCGATTACGCCACGCTCGAAGAACGTGTCCGCGTCCGTAACCCGCTGCTGGCGGCCGAAGCCGGCAAACTCCAGGCAGCGGAAAAAAACCGGGAACTCACCTACAAGAACCGTTACCCGGATTTCACCCTCAGTGCCGGACCGATCCAGTATCAGAGTGCGATCAGGGAATGGGATGTGATGGTCGAAATGAACATTCCGCTACAGCAATCCTCGCGACGCGCACAGGAACGCGAATCGGAGGCGATGCTTTCGGCGGCGCGCGCGCGCCAGGAAGCGAGCACCCACCAGGTGCTTGCCGACCTGGCGGAGAATCTGGCCGCCATCGACGGCGCGCGCCGGAGCGAAGCCCTGGCCACCAATGACCTGCTGCCCGAGGCCGAGCTGACCTTCAGGGCCGCGCTCGCCGGCTACGAGAACGGCAAGCTCGATTTCGCGATGCTGCTCGATGCGCAGCGGCAGATTCGGCAGGCCAGACAGGACCAGATCAGGGCGCAGGCCGAAGGACAGGCCCGCCTGGCGGAAATTGAACGTCTCCTGGGAGAAGATCTATGAAGCAGGGCGCGCGCATTGCAACCGGCGCTTTGGCGGTCGCCGCGCTGGCCGCCGCTGCGGGCTATTGGGCCGGCACGCGGAATCCCCCCGGCCGTCCGGAAGCAACTCACCAGACGGCCGCCACTGCCGGCGACCCGGCGGCAAAGGAACGCAAGCTCCTCTATTACCGCAACCCCATGGGCCTGCCCGACACCTCGCCGACACCGAAGAAAGACTCCATGGGAATGGACTACGTTCCGGTCTATGCCGACGAAGCCGACGAGGAGGCGGGCGCCGCGAAGCAGCTCAGGATCAGCACCGAAAAGGTTCAGAAGCTCGGCGTCAGAACCGAGACCGTCCGCCTGCGCTCGCTCGACCGGATCGTTCGCGCGGTCGGTCGCATCGAGCCCGACGAACGCCGCCAGTATGCGATCGCCCCCAAGTTCGAGGGCTACGTCGAACGCCTGCAGGTCAATGTGACCGGTCAGATGGTCGGCAAGGGCCAGGTGCTGTTTGAAGCCTACAGCCCGGAACTGGTCTCTGCCCAACGCGAATACGTGCTCGCCACGCAGGCGGCGGAATCGCTGCACCCGGCCGGCAGCGAAGCCCGCAGCGGCAGCGACATGCAGCAACTGGCCGCGGCGAGCCTCACGCGCCTGAAAAACTGGGACATCTCCGACGAACAGCTCAAGGCCCTGGCCAGTTCCGGAGACGCCCGGCGCACGCTCAGCTTCCGCTCGCCGGTTGCCGGCGTGGTGACCGAGAAGAAGGCCGTGCAGGGCATGCGTTTCATGCCCGGCGAAACACTCTATCAGGTGGCCGATCTGTCTACGGTCTGGGTGATCGCCGACGTCTTCGAGCAGGACATCGGGCTGGTGCAAACCGGTGCGCCGGCCAGAATCAAGGTCAACGCCTACCCGGAGCAGGTTTTCGAGGGGGCCATCCGCCATATCTATCCGACGCTCAAGGCGGAAACCCGCAGCATTCCGGTCCGCGTCGAGCTGAGCAATCCGGGCATGCTGCTCAAACCCGGCATGTTCGCCCAGGTCGAGCTGGCGGTGGCCGCCAGGGGCCAGGTGCTGACCGTGCCGGTCTCGGCAGTGATCGACAGCGGCACGCGCCAGATCGTTCTGGTGCAGCTCGCTGAGGGTCGCTTCGAGCCGCGCGCAGTGAAGCTCGGCGCCCGCAGCGATGACCAGGTCGAGGTGCGCGACGGGGTGCGCGCCGGCGAGCAGGTGGTGGTCGCAGCCAACTTCCTGATCGACGCCGAAAGCAACCTCAAGGCGGCTGTCGGCGGTTTCGCCCAGGCGCAGCCCCCGGCCGGCGAAACCACCGCCAGGATGACCCCGGCAAACACGGGACACCGGGCGGAAGGCCAGGTCAAGCCGGCAAGCAGGCCCGAGGCCAGCACCGGAACCGCGGCACAGGCCAATCCGCACGCGGCGCACGCCGGCCACTGACGGCAACCCACGGAGCCCTTCGCCATGCTGGCCAAACTCATCGACTGGTCGAGCAGGAACCGTTTCCTGGTCCTGCTGGCCACCCTGTTCGTCATCGTCGGCGGCATCGTCGCCATCCTCAGGACGCCGCTCGACGCACTGCCCGACCTCTCGGACGTGCAGGTCATCGTATACACCGAATACCCCGGCCAGGCGCCGCAGGTGGTCGAAGACCAGGTCACCTATCCGCTGACCACGGCGATGCTGTCGGTGCCGCAAGCGAAGGTCGTGCGCGGCTTCTCGTTCTTCGGTGCGTCCTTCGTGTACCTCATCTTCGAGGACGGTACCGACATCTACTGGGCGCGCTCACGCGTGCTCGAATATCTCAACTTCGCGTCCAGCCGCATGCCCAGGGGGGTGACGCCGCAGATCGGCCCGGACGCGACCGGCGTCGGCTGGGTCTATCAGTACGCGCTGCTCGGCAAAGACAGGAGCCTCGCCGAGTTGCGCACCATCCAGGACTGGTATCTGCGCTACCAGCTCAGCAAGGCGCATGGCGTCGCCGAAGTCGCATCGATCGGCGGTTTCGTTCAGACCTACCAGGTGACGGTCGATCCGGTCAAGCTGCGCGCTTACGGCGTGCCGCTGCGGAAGGTCGTGCAGGTCATCCGCGATTCCAACCGCGACGTCGGCGGCCGCGTCGTCGAAATGGCCGAAACCGAGTACATGGTGCGCGGCAAGGGCTACCTGCGCGGCATCGGCGACCTCGAAGCGCTGGTGGTCAAGAGCGACCAGGGAACGCCGGTGCTGATCCGCGACATCGCGCGTGTCGAACTGGCGCCCGACGAGCGGCGCGGCCTGACCGAACTCAATGGCGAAGGCGAGGTGGTCTCCGGCATCGCCATGGCGCGCTACGGCCAGAATGCCCTCGAAGTGATCCACAACCTGAAAACCAGGATCGCCGAACTCGGCTCCGGCCTGCCCGAAGGGGTGACGGTACAAACCGTCTACGACCGCTCCGAACTGATCCACCGCGCCATCGCCACCCTCCAGAGAACGCTGATCGAGGAATCGCTGATCGTTGCGCTGGTCTGCATCGTTTTCCTGCTGCATGTGCGCAGCGCGCTGGTGGCGATCCTGATGCTGCCGGTCGGCGTGCTCATCGCCTTCATCGCCATGCGCCTGCTCGGCATGAACTCCAATCTGATGAGCCTCGGCGGCATCGCCATCGCCATCGGGGCGATGATCGATGCCGCCATCGTCATGATCGAGAACGCCCACAAGCACCTGGAGCGGCTGCCAGCGCAGCATTCCCGGCAGGATCGCGCCGCCGCCATGCTGCTGGCGTGCCAGGAAGTGGGACCGGCGCTGTTCTTCTCGCTGCTGATCATCACCGTCTCCTTCCTGCCGGTCTTCAGCCTGGAGGGCCAGGAGGGGCGGCTGTTCTCGCCGCTCGCCTTCACCAAGACCTTTGCCATGGCCGGCGCGGCGATCCTGTCGGTGACGCTGGTGCCGGTGCTGATGCTCGGGCTGATCCGCGGCCGGATCCTGCCGGAAGCGAGAAATCCGGTGAACCGCGCGCTGATCTGGGGCTACCGGCCGATCATCGCCGGCGTCATGCGCTGGAAGAAGCTGACCATCCTGGCCGCGCTGCTGGTCCTCGGCATTTCGATCTACCCGGCTTCCAGGCTCGGCTCCGAGTTCATGCCGACGCTCAACGAAGGCACGCTGTTCTACATGCCGACTTCGCTGCCGGGCATGTCGATCACCAAGGCGGCCGAGCTGCTGCAGACCCAGAACAAGATCATCAAGAGCTTCCCCGAGGTCGAGTCGGTCTTCGGCAAGGCCGGGCGCGCCAACACGGCAACCGACCCGGCGCCGACCGAGATGTTCGAGACGGTGATCAACCTCAAGCCGGAATCCGAATGGCGCCCCGGCATGACCACCGACCAGCTGATCGCCGAACTCGACCGGGCCCTGCAGTTCCCCGGCGTCGCCAACGCCTGGACGATGCCGATCAAGGCGCGCATCGACATGCTCTCCACCGGCATTCGCACGCCGATCGGCATCAAGGTCTTCGGCAAGGATCTCGACGAGATGGAAAAGCTCGCCAAGGCCATCGAGACGGTCGTCAAGGCCGTGCCCGGGACGACCAGTGCCTTTGCCGAGCGCATCACCGGCGGCTTCTACCTCAACATCGAACCCGATCGCGAACAACTGGCGCGCTATGGTCTGGCGGTCGGCGACCTGCAGGAGGTCATCGGCACGGCGCTCGGCGGCGAGATGGTGACCACCACCGTCGAGGGGCGCGAGCGCTTCGGCGTCAGCGTTCGCTACCCGCGCGAACTGCGTTCCGATCCGCAGCAGATCGCGCGGGCCGTGCTGGTGCCGACGATGGACGGCGCCATGGTGCCGCTCGGCCAGGTGGCCCGCGTCGAGGTGACGAAAGGCGCACCGGCCATCCGCACCGAGAACGCCCTCCTCTCGGCGTATATCTTCGTCGACATCCGCGACCGCGACATCGGCGGTTACGTCGCCGACGCCAAGAAAGCGGTGGCGGAACAGGTCAGGTTCCCGCCCGGCACCTACATCACCTGGAGCGGCCAGTTCGAGTACATGGAGCGCGCCCTCGAGAAGATGAAGATCGTCATCCCGCTGACGCTGCTGCTGATCTTCCTGCTGCTCTACCTCAACTTCAGGCGCCTGACTGAAACGCTGATCGTCCTGCTGTCGGTGCCGTTCGCGCTGGTCGGCGGCGTCTGGCTGATGTGGGGGCTCGATTATCACCTGTCGGTCGCGGTTGCCGTCGGCTTCATCGCGCTCGCCGGCGTCGCGGCGGAGACGGGCGTGGTGATGCTGATCTATCTCGACCATGCCTGGCAAGCGGTCAAGGAGAGCTGCCGCGCCGCCGGGCGGGAACCGGGGGTGGCCGACCTCTACGCCGCGGTCATGGAAGGCGCCGTCGAGCGGGTGCGGCCGAAGATGATGACCGTCGTCGCGATCATGGCCGGCCTGCTGCCGATTCTATGGGGCACCGGCACCGGTTCCGAGGTGATGAGCCGCATCGCCGCGCCGATGGTCGGCGGGATGATTTCGTCGACCGTCCTCACCCTGGCGGTGATTCCGGCGATCTATGCGCTGGTTAAGGAGGGGCGGCTGCGGCGCGGGATCGAGTAGTTCGGGTTTCTGGCACGGCCATGCCGCGCTACGCCCGGCGTTCGCCAGACTGGCCATGCCGGTGGCTACCGTGGCTGGCGCCGACAGGCAGCAGGCAGGCAGGCATTTCTCGTCGACCGATTTGCCGAGTATCTCGGCAGCGGCCCTTCCGCCGGTTATATGGTGCGGGTGCAGAACCCCATCGTCCTTGACGAACGGAGCGAGCCGCAGCCGGACATTGCCCTCGTCAAACGCGCCAACCATGACGACCGACAGCCGCTGACGTCCTGTTGATCGTCGAGGTTTCCGACACCACACTCGATTACGACCGCGATGGCAAGCTTGCGCTCTATGCGCGCCACGGCATTCCCGAGGCCTGGCGGTGTGATGTCAAGGGCGGTGGAGTGCCTAACCAGCGCGCAGCGCTTTAGTTCAACGTCAAAGCTCAGGCGACGGCCGCGGCTTCTTGCGGCCGCTCGCCTGGAACGAATGGTTGGGAATGGATGCATGATTTCAAGACATGACCCCGCAGCTCTGACCCCGCAGCTCCGTGTATGACCCCACAGCTACGTGTATAGTAACATACTGATAAAGCATGTATTTTCTGGTTTTCTGCCAAACACTAATTATCGGCGGGGACGTTCCGCTACAATGAACGTTGTCGAATATTGCCCCGACCGTCCGCACAGTCCACACCACTATGACATCTTCGTTGATCTTCAGTCTGAAAGTTCAGGCGTTTCGAAGCTTCCAGGAGGAAGCACGTCTCGACATCTGTCCCTTGACGCTCTTATATGGTTTCAACCAGGCGGGTAAGAGCAGCCTGTTGCGCCTGCTGGTCCTCTTGGCGGATTCTCTACAAGACGGCGCCGGTCCCCTGGACCTCCAGTGCCCGGCGCTGCGCGGCGCAACCTTCAAAGAACTGGGTTGGTTGGGAACGAATCCGGCCCTCTCCCCCTGGATAACCCTGGTTGCGCCAGAGGTTACTACAGAACCGACACTGAAGGTCCAATTTGCGGACGATGACGGACTGGTAGTCAACCGTCTGCATCTTGTGCCAGGAGCCGGCGACAAATTTTTGGTTGACCTGGATGGCGCTGTAGTTCGCGACGGAAATGGGATCGAAGCCGAATACGCAGGGCAGTACCGGGGCCAGGATTGGAGTGGCAGACTGAAGTTCGTCAGCCTGTTCCCCGATGGCCTGCCGGAACAAGCGAAGGAATTGTCAGCGCAGGTCCGCAAGGCACTGGATCCGTTGCAACGGATCCAATGGCTGCATGCCAACCGCACTGGAGAAGGCACCGACGAGACCAGAAGGGCCCGCTGTTGCCGCGCCAGCGGGGCTGATCTCCCTTTGGTACTGAGCGCTTCGCAAGAAGAACAAGCCGTACTCGAGGCAACGTCTCGATGGTTGAGCCAGCAAGACGGGATGGGCAACGAGATCGCACTTCGTCGGATGTCTTCCGGCCAAAGGCAATTGGTGCATCGCGCCAGTGGCCGCGAGGAATTGCCGCTCCATTTGGCAGGCGAGGGCCTTCGAGCGTTGTTGCCAATACTGCTGTCTGCCACTTGGGCGGAAACCAAGAGCCCAACGGCTCCATCACTACTTGCCCTGGAAGAACCGGAAGCCTACCTCCATCCGACGCTCCAAGTCGCTTTGTTTGATCGACTGCTGGAGACCGTTCGGGCTGGCATTCCCGTAGTTCTAGAGACTCACTCGGTCTACCTTTTACGCGCAATGCAACTGGCAGTTCTGGACGGACGTTTGCAGTCCGGACAGGTAGCGTTGCACTGGATCGAGCAGCGAGCGAACGGCGCTGGAAGCGTGACGCGGGTTGACGTTAAGTCAGACGCCACACTGACCGGCTGGCGGCCCGACCTGTTCGAGAAAGAGCAGGAACTGGCACACCGTATACTCGATCTGCGCTGGAAGAAAACAGGTGGGGGATGATTTTTTGGGTTGACGACAAACTGTTTGGTGGTCAGAGCCGGGATGTGGACCGGCTGGCTCTGTTGCGCAATGCGGCCCTGCGTCGACACACCGTCATCATATCGGCGAGCCCGCAGGCTTTGTGGGATTCCCGCCAGGCCCCAATATTTGATTCCTGGCTGTCGACGTTGTCTCCGCGGCTACAGGCCGAAGTGTCGCTGCTGCGTGAACGCACCCAGTTGGTCACAGCGAGCGCGATCGCTGTGGGTGCCAACAGAGTACTCGTTGCCGAACGTCGCCCAGACGCTGATGGCTGCTGGCTGTCTCTTGACGAGGCGGCCAGGGCTGCTGCAGAGCCGCTTCAAGTGATGGTTGAGCATCAAATCAACGACGCAGCCTTTCTACGCCGGGCAATGCCACCAGTGTGGCGAAAGCGGTTCGAGGATTGGGAGGGTAAAGGCGAGATTCGTTACGCAAACGGTGGCGGTTTGTCCGTGATGACTGCTCTGGTCACGTTTTTTACCGATGACAACACGGCAAGGCGTTGTTTCGGACTACCAGCGGAAGTCTGGCGGCTGCTTCATTTCTTGGTCTTCGACCACGATGGGGAGCGGCCCGAAACGCCCGGCGATCAATCCAAAGAGTTAGAACGGCGGTGTAAGAGCAACGGCATGATACAACGCATCCATCGACTCGTTCGAAGGGATCAGGAACATTACTTGCCGCTGGAGGCTCTCCAGTCGATCTCGAATGCCCGCGTCCAAAACACAGTTGAGCGCGATATGTTGCTGGAAAAACTAGAAAAACATTTTGCGTTGGGACAAGCCCGTCATTTTGTTCCGCTTCCCCGGATCGGCAGTGATCCCTTTTTCAAGAGCGAGTTCGTCGAGGAAATAGCTTGGTCCGACGACTGGTTCGAGCGCGATGATGCCTGGCCTGAGATGACGCAATTGGCCGAGCGCATTGCATCCGCGATTTGATGGGAGAAAGACGTGCCGTTCTACGAACGCCAACCCTACATTCAACCTCTCTACTTAGTGGTGTCCGAAGTGATGCGCGGGGAGATCCGCATACCGCGGTTTCAGCGACCTGGCACAGAAGAGACCTGGAAAGCCGAGCAACGAGGCGACCTGCTAGACAGCTTGTACCGTGGGTTCCCAATAGGGACCATTTTGCTCTGGTCGACCGCGAAACCGATCAAGACGATCGATCATGTCGGCGGCTTCTCCATTCCGCCTTCCCCGGCGAACAGCAGTCAAAGGCTGTTGCTTGATGGTCATCAACGTCTCTCGACACTCGTGCAGATCTTGGGTCCCGGCTTGCTCGGGGATCTGGGGCGATCCGGCGCTCAAGTCGTTGGGCAGCCTCTCAATGAGTCTGCAGACTCGGAGCGATGGACCTTTGAGCTGAACCCCGCCAAGAACGAAGACAGTCGCGAGCGCTTCATTCTCTTACGAGCGGGGCAAATTCCGACACCGACCCAGCTTCCACTCAACATTGCGCTTGATCGGACGGCCTTGAACAAGTGGATCCGAGATCGATCGCAGCCGTTGAGCGAGCACCAGATTGCTGAAGCGGATGCACTTCGCGACCGCCTTCGCGAGTACAGCATTCCTGTTGCCGTGCTGGTTGCCGACTCCCTGCAAGACGCTACCGAGAGCTTCAAACGCATCAATTCCAGCGGCGAACCGATGAGCGCCTTTAACATGGTCGTCGCCCTCGCTTACCAGAGCGACTTCGATCCTCAGGAGATTTTTCAACAGTACCGAGCCGATTTGCTGGATCCGCTCGGTTGGCAAGGTATTTCCGATACCGACATCCTGCGCGTCTGCGCCGGTCTCATCGGTCAGGGACCCGCAAAGTTCCGAGTTGACGAGATGGCGAGGAAGCTCTTGCAGAGCCGCGAGGTAATTGAGCAGACCTTCAAGCAGGTCGAGCAAGCAGCCAAAAAGCTTGGTGATTTCTGCGGAATACTTGGCCCAGAAGCGCTTCCGTATTCCTGGCAGCTAATTACGTTGGCGATTTGTCTGAAAGCCACCACCGAATTGTCGGCAGATGAAGACGATGCCGTCAAACGTTGGTTCTGGCTAACCACCTACGGCGAAGTATTCGCCGGAGTAAACTCAACGGTCTATGATCGGAGCAAGAAGGCATTGGAAGCTATGATGCGCGGTCAATCCTGGATGGCGATGGAACGTGATGTGACGTCAAAAATACGCCAGCCTCAACGCTTCGACTTCCGTGCGGCCCGGTCCAAAGCATGCGCCCTTGCCATGGCTCGTTTCCACGATAAGTACGAGCAATCGGGCCAGAGCAAGCAATACGGTCTAGCCCACCAGGCCCTAGCCAAGGGTGCCGGGGCGATGGCCCTCCTGCTGACCACCGGTCAGCGCTCCACTTGGTGGCATCTGATGGTCGTGCCGGACGAGGACTCGGTTGTAGGTTATCGGGAGGCTCTGAAACGGAGGGAGCGGGGAATATGTGAAACAGAGGATAACCGTTTGCTGGCGAGCATCGGCGTTCCCGAAGAGGTCGAAGGGAACGTAAACGAGCTTCTTGGCGCTCGGCGGGATGTTCTGTTGAAGAACGAGGAGGAGTTCGTCAAAGACTTGGGTCTTCAGTGGGCTGACCAGTAATCGCTGGCACGCGGCTCGAAGAAAGCGCGTTGTGCGTTCACTCAAGACGCGTCAGCCGAGCGCTCTTTCTGGGCGATTTCCCGAATTCCGGTGACCAGAGATTCCAGTTATAGTCTCTTATGAATGAGATCTTTACATTTTCTGAGCAGAATTGGTCATGCGGCTGCACCGGCGAGGGCGGGGACAATGGTTTGTTCAGTGATGCGGCAAGCGGCGGCAATGGCGCTGCGGCCGAGTCGTGTCAGGTAATAGCGATAGCTATGGGCGACCTTCTTGATCAAACCGAACTTGCGCAGGCGCCAAAGATAGCGGGTGATACTCGACACGGAGAGATGGGGCAAGAAGGACTTCAGATCGGCACGACAAATGCCCCGGAGGTTGAACTCTGGACGCTGCAAGGCACGGAGCAGAGCTTGCTGCGTCGAGTCGAAGAAGTTGAAACCCTTGAGCGTATGGCCGTCGACGGTCTTGGGGCGGGTGAGTCGATGCAGGTTGCGGTCGCCGGCGGAGAAGTCGTCGAGCGCGGAAAGGTACTCCAGGTAGCGTCGGTTACAGCCGAGCAGAATTTCGCGCAAGTCGATGAGACTGTAGATCGTCTTCTTGAGGGGTGCGACTTCGTGGCTTTCGTGGTGATCCCGATGTTCCACCTTGCGGTAGTGTTTGAAGAAGGAAACGTCGTTGGTCGTGGTTTCGAGGCGCAACACGCGATTGAACTTGTCGTACATTTTGACCGACACCTGACCGAGGCGGTGCTTGATACAGGTGCCTTCGATGCGGGTGGCAAAGCGGCTACCGATTTCCTGCGCCAGTTGCGGCGTGATCTTCTTG
>NZ_JDSS02000042.1:40487-41471 GCF_000584955.1 Candidatus Accumulibacter vicinus | reverse complement strand
GCCTCGTAGAGCGGCTTGAGGATCTCTTCGGAACGAAACACCAGATCAGTAGAGTATTCAACCTGCATCAGGCTCCAGTGATAGGTCTGGCCAAAGACATCGAGCACCGGGCAGCACTGCTGGGTGTAGCCGTCCAGAATCGCATGCAGAGTGTCCGGGGAGAAACCATCCGCAAGTTGCTGAGCCCGTTCCCAGTCGTCGATGCGGATGAAAGCGTTGTCGGCCGTGGTGTAGCCGATGCCTGCAGCCGTCAGCGAACGCGCCAGCCAACTGTGACCATTGCAGTAGAACTGAAGCCGGAACGGGCACCAAGTAGGCACGCGCAGGAAGGTCAAGCCCAGTGTCTCGTCGATGAAATAGAAGTAGTAGTGCAGACACTTGCCCGAGGTATGGCGCAGGAAGGTTTGATGTGTGCGTTTGTCGTGCCAAGGCTCGTAGGCGTCGCACGCTTCCATCGCGGAGAGGATATGCACCAATCCTGGGTGATCGCCACGTTCCTTGATCACCGCGGCAACGACGTCTTCCTTCCGGACGTGCGTCTGAGAAATGTGCTGGATCTGTACCCCTTGTTGCGCCGCCAGAGCCTGTGCTCCTTCACGGATACGCTCACGCAACGGTTCCGCAAAGCGCGGGTAGTCAAAAATCCGGATGTGCTGAGCGTTGAGAAAACTCGTCATTCCCGCCGCGTAGCAAGCACCCGGCAAGGTGCCCGTAATCACGATCCGGTCATAGCAGGAAAGCACTCCAGCAAGACGCTCTTCATAGCGATCCGTCAGCATCTCGGTCATGGTTGTCTCCACTCAACTGTTTGCGCTATGACCACAGCTTCTCCCTCTTTGGTTCCGGCTTCGCCGGCTTAGGATACTAACCGAGGTTTAACATGCCTAAAAAACATGGCTCATTATGGATTCCAGGTTGGTGCGGGCGGGAGCCAAAAAAAATAAGGGGCCACGTTCGCTTTATCCAGCGAAAATCAGGTAAAGA
>NZ_JDSS02000042.1:38659-40462 GCF_000584955.1 Candidatus Accumulibacter vicinus | reverse complement strand
TCGTGTTCGTCCGCGCTTCCCCGATTTTTCCGCCTGCGGATTGAGGACCTCGCCTTCGCTGAGAATTTCGGTATATCGGTTACGCAACAGCGCAACGCGTTCGACGGGTAACGAACCGCCCGCCTGGTTCACCTCATGGCAGGCGGCCACCAGAAGTTCGATCAGGCGGCCTGCCCAAGCCTGCTGGAGTTCCTCGAAAAGGTAGGTCAATTCCCGCAGGTGATGGACATTGCACAGCCCGTGCTTGCACCGCAGGTCGCGGTAAGGTTTCCAGCCGTCGTGGATCAGTGTGCCCAGAAAGCCGGGGAGAATCCCCAGCGCATCGAAGGCCCGCTTGCCCCGTTTCTCGTGACAGCCGACCCAGGTGAGCATCGCCGTCACCAGCGCGTGCATCCAGTGCAGCTTACCGGCCACCCGCATCCCGGTTTCGTCCGCATGAGCGACCTCGGCCGTTTGGATGGCTTCACCCATCCAGGCCACGGTCGGCGCCAGGCGAACAGCCGCCTCTTCGCTGGCCGCCAGCACCGTGCCCTGCGCCATCGGCAGGCCGAAGAAGTCTCCCATCAACGCCGCCGTGCGTTGTACCGGCATCATGTGCTGGTGTGTCAAATGAACCACCGCGGCCAGGGCCGCCGGCCCGTATTGCACAGGCGCCACCACGTCAGCCGGAAACGTGCCACGGGAAATCCTGCCGCAGGCGCATCGGCTGGCAAGCACCGGGTGCTCAGTCACCTCGAAACCCAGCCGGGGAAGATCGAACACCTGACGGCTTTCAACCACTGTCGGTTCAGCCAGGACAGCACCGCAGTCATCGCAATGCGATGGGGGCAGATGGGTTTCAATGTGATCTGCAACCGCCACTTTCTTCAGCGTGTGCCCACCATGCCCCTCCTGTCCGCCACTCGGGCGCTCTCCTCCCTTGCGCAGCGACTTGGGTTGGGGCTTGGCAAGCCCATCCGAGGACGGGGGCTTGCTCGAATTGCGGCTGTTTTGCGCAAGGCGCGCTGCCAGTTCATCTCCCTTCGCTTGCAGCGTGGTGACTTGAACCGTCAGCCTCCGCACCCACGACCACAGATCGCGGATCAGTTGATCTTTCTCGGCAACGCTCAGTCTGCTCAGGTCGGGAAGCTCATCCATGGCCTCAACATTAGCACAAACCGTGCACACCCGTGCCATGCTCCTGAGTAGTTACTCCCCTTCTTGCTGTAAGAAGTAAGAATAGCACAGCATTACGTCGGCGACCGCGTCGTGGAACGTCTACCGCCGGAGCATTCGCAGCCCGATCGCGCCGGCCGCTGGGATTCGCTCATCGTCGCGGCGGCGCTGGCCGCAGGCTGCGAAATCCTTTACTCCGAGGACATGCAGTACGGGCAGGTATTCATTGAGTTAAAGGGGCCAGGCTCCAACAGGGTGCCGTAGCCCTTGCGTTGTTGATGTGGGTGAAGTTCCAGGTCACCACGAAGTCCATTCCGTTGCGCGTCGCCATGGCAACGTGCAGGGCGTCTTCCGCGCACTCCGCTGGGATCGCCTTCTCCACAACCAGCAGCTCGGCCATTCGTCCCGCGTCGTCTCCGATGTGCAACACCGGCAGCCCGTGTATGGCGTCCAGCCGCTGTGCGGCGGCCACCTCGTCACCCTTGCTGGCCTCCAGCACCATCAGCGCCGACACGAAGCACTCGCAGTCGGTCAGTAGTCGATCCCATACCTCGCGGGCAAGCTCCTGCCGCGCCGCAATAATCAGGTCGCGGCTCGGCTTGGCCGTCAGATAGCTGATTACCGTCGTTTCGATGTAGACCCGCGGCT
>NZ_JDSS02000042.1:38093-38378 GCF_000584955.1 Candidatus Accumulibacter vicinus | reverse complement strand
TGCCCTCGTCAAACGCGCCAACCATGACGACCGACAGCCGCTGACGCCCTCAAGTGGGTGGAAATGAAGTGAGATTGCGGCACAGGATCAGTGGTTCGGATTGCCGGACGGGCTTCTCAGCACCCTCGCGTGGATTCGTGCAAGGGCCGCAGGGTCTGTCCCGCCCCGTTACACGTCGGCTTTCCAGGCCCGTCAGAGCCCGCATCACTTGCGGAGGTGGCGTTGGATCTCCTATCCTCTTCCCTATCCTTGCTATCCTTTCGCCAATCTGGCGCAAACTACTTT
>NZ_JDSS02000042.1:34201-38083 GCF_000584955.1 Candidatus Accumulibacter vicinus | reverse complement strand
CAGAGCCCGCATCACTTGCGGAGGTGGCGTTGGATCTCCTATCCTCCTCCCTATCCTTGCTATCCTTTCGCCAATCTGGCGCAAACTACTTCGCAGGAGAAACCAGGCATGGGCTCCATGAGCGAACTGATGGACCGAGCACGACACCGCATCAGCGTCGACGAATATCACAAGATGGCCGACGCGGGTGTACTCAGCCACGAAGAGAGGGTAGAACTGATCGAGGGAGAGATCGTCGACATGGCCCCGATCGGTAGCCAACACGCCTACGTCGTCAACCAATTGGCACGCCTGTTCACGCTCGCCGCCGGCGAAGACGGTTTGGTCAGCACGCAAAACCCGATCCGCCTCAACGATCGCTGCGAACCGCAGCCCGATCTTGCCCTGCTCAAGCCCGGAGACTATATGGCGCGCCTCCCCGGTCCAGCGGATGTCCTGTTGATCGTCGAGGTTGCCAGTTCATCTGTCGACTACGATCGCGGCGTGAAACTTGATCTGTACGCGCGCCACGGCATCCCGGAAGTCTGGCTACTCGATCTGACGGGCAATGAATTGCTTGTTTGCCGCGATCCGGAGGGTGGAAAGTATCTATCGATCGCCGGACCGTCGGCGGGAGAGTGTGTCAGTCCGGTGCTGTTGCCCAGGATTGCATGGAGGCTGGCGGAGGGGAAAACGTGGGCTGTCCCCTTTTAATTTTGCCGCCGAAGGCGCCGCTGCGGATCGGCGCGCCGGCGTGATGACCGGGACGAGAGCGGAATGGGTATCGAACTGAATTTGGCGAAAACCGTCATCGGGTCTCGCTCTACTCGGCGACAAAGGAAGAACGGCGTCAGTTTTCGATCGGTGGCGACAGCGCTCGACGAGCCGCAGCCGGAAGTCGGCAGCGATCCGGCGGCGATCTGAGCGCCTGGAGGGATGTCGCGATCAGCCGCGGCTGATCGCGCGTCGGCAACGACCAATCAATCCCAATCCGCAGAGCGCGAGCAGCAGCGTGGCCGGTTCGGGAACCCCAGTGGATGTGGCGTTGAACGTGAAGTCGTCCATCATCCAGCGCGTTTGGTGGGGCTGGACGACGGAATTGCTGCCGCTCAGGCGGAGCGAGGTGATGCCAAGGAAATCGGCCTGCACCCAGTTGTAGCCGATACCGAGACTGACCGTCAGGCTTTCGACCAGCGTTGCGCCGTTGAAGCCTTCCAGAGTGAGGAGCGTGGCGGAATCGGATTGCAGCGCATCGTAGATGGTGAAAGTCGAGAAATTGGCACCGTTGAAATCGAAGGCGTTGCCGCTGGCCAGACGGCCGAGAACCGGGCCGGCGTAGTTGGATGCCTGATTCTCCCCGGAGGGAGAGTTGTAGCTGTTGCCGTAGCTATTGGCGGCAGCGTAGCTGGAGTCGCCCCAGGCGAACAGGTCGGTATCGCCGACAGTGCCCCACAGAAAGCCCTTGTAGGGGGTCGGGACGTTCAAGACCCCGGAGACATTCATGACCAGATCGTCGAAATCCAGAACCTCGGCGCGCGCGGTGTGCCCGGCGAGAAGAGCGCAGCACATCAAGACTGCCTGCGGCAGGTACTTCTTCGTCCTCTCCAGCACGCGCCGGGCCAAGCTGAAACAAGGTGAAAGGTCGCCGGTTGGCGAAGCCGCGATCGGGTCGAAAACAATGGATGGCCGCATTTTTATTCTCCTGTGTGAAGGTCGAAAGCGCGCCCAAATTCCTGGTCGCGACAACCTATCCTGGGCGCCTTGGATAGATCCGATACAACACCATAACAATACCATAAAGACTTGATTGGAGGAGCAAGCAATGCGTCCATTCGTTCTTGGCAACTACATGAACGCGCATTTCATGTATGTGGGATCGCTTGCCCCATTCCGGCGAGTCCCTCGTTGCCAAGCGGGTGTTTCGGGAGCACGGCGGCAAAGGCTTGAACCTCGGGCTCGGTTTGCATCGACTGGGTGCGAAAGTGGACATGCTGCTGGCGGTCGGCGCCGACGACGCCGGCGAAGCGGTCCGCCGGGCGTTGGTCGCTGAGGGAATGCGCGATGATTCGCCATGCGTTCGGGCTGGCCCGCTAGTCGCGACAACCTATCCTGGGCGCCTTGGATAAATCCGATACAATACCATAACAATACCATTAGAGGGATAAGAAATCCAACCAGATGACCAATCACTATCACCTGCTGCTGGAGACGCCGGATGGCAATTTGTCGCTCGGGATGCGGCATTTGAACGGCCTCTACACGCAGCGCTTCAACCGCCGCCACGGCCTGGTTGGGCACCTCTTTCAGGGGCGCTACCAGGCGATCCTGGTGCAGAAGGAAGTCTACCTGCTGGAGCTGACTCGTTATGTGGTCCTGAATCCGCTGCGCGCCCGGATGGTCGATTCGCTCGATGATTGGCCCTGGAGCAGCTTTCCGTTCGTTGTCGGCCGGGAAGTTCCGCCACCATGGCTGGATGTGGACTGGCTGCTACGGCAGTTTGCCCCGGAGCGCGACGTGGCTCGCCGCGCTTATGTGGAGTTTCTGCTGGCTGGCAGAGGTTTGCCGAGTCCCGTTCTGGAAGCCCGCCAGCAGTGGGTGCTGGGCGATCGCGCTTTCGTGGAACGGCATTGCCAGAAAGGCATTCCGGAGCAATTGCGCGAGGTCTCGAAGGCTCATAGGCGCGCAGTGGCTTTACCGCTCGATGAGTACGCGATGCGCTACCCCGAGCGAGATCTCGCCATGGCTCTGGCCTACCAGTCCGGTGCCTATACGATGGTGGAAATCGGCCGACATTTCGCGGTGCACTACATGACCGTCAGCCGCGCCGTCCGCAAGTACGAACGGCAACAAAGGAAGACAGGGTAGGGCTCGACCGGGCTTCTCCGTTGGTGTTCGCACGGACAGCGTCAAACCGTCGTCCCGCCGAACCGCCCACAGGCGATCGCCAGCCGACGCCGGCTTCAGATCAGGTGTATGCCAAGGCGCAGCGCCAGGTCGACGAATCGATCCCGCCGCGGCGGACTCGCCAGCGGCGTCTCGTGCAGAAGGCGCCGGATCGGCAATCCGCGAGGTTCAAGGGGCCGGGCTCAAATAGTGTGCCGTAGCAAGAAATAAGGGGCCACGTTCGCTTTATCCAGCGAAAATCAGGTAAAGAAGTGGGCCTCTTGTTGTCTTTCGGCGCCAAAGGGATCAGCAGACAAAACACGCCTGCCCCTTTGATTTCCACTACGGCATCGAGTCGGGGGCGATCAAGCGTAGCTCGGGAAAGTAGCTGCGATAACGGCGGGCATCCCGGGTGAGCAAGGTCAGCCCGGCAACCTGGGCGTGGGCGCCAATGTAAAAGTCAGGCATCGGGGCGGTTTTGGTCCCGCCTGCACGGCGGTAGGCGACAAAAGCTCGCCCAGCGCGGAATGCCGCCTCCCAGGGAAGGTCAGCGCGCTCCAGCAGCATATCGGAGAGGATCGAGGCCATCTGCGACTCCGAATCGGCATAGCCGGCCAACTCCGCGTAGATGATGGGGTTGATGAACACCGCGCCATCGTTCGAGGCGGAGATGAGCTGGGCAGCCGACCAGGCGTACCATTGGGAGTCCGGGTCCGCCGCATCGATGATGACGTTGGTGTCGATGAGATAACTTCGCATCAGTCCTCACCCCGGGTTTCGCGCATGATTTCATCGGTGGTCATGCCGCAGCCCTTGAAAGCGCCACGCAGGCGCTCGACGAGTTGCTGGCCGCGTGTTCCTCCCTTGGGCATGAGCCGGACAACACCGTCCTTGAATTCAAACTCCACATCCGTATTCGGCATCAGCCCGGCCTGTTTGCGAATTTCAACGGGAATGGTCACCTGACCTTTGCTGGTGATGCGCATAGTTTTCCCCTTCGTAACTACTCAGTAGCCCCAG
>NZ_JDSS02000042.1:33497-34191 GCF_000584955.1 Candidatus Accumulibacter vicinus | reverse complement strand
GGACAACACCGTCCTTGAACTCGAACTCCACCTCCGTATTCGGCATAAGGCCGGCCTGTTTGCGAATTTCAACAGGAATGGTCACCTGACCTTTGCTGGTGATGCGCATAGTTTTCCCCCTTCTTGCTGTAAGAAGTAAGAATAGCACGGCATTACGTTGGTGACAGCATCGTGGAACGTCTACCGCCGGAGCATTCGCAGCCCGATCGCGCCGGCCACTGGGATTCGCTCATCGTCGCGGCAGCGCTGGCAGCAGGCTGCGAAATCCTTTACTCCGAGGACATGCGATACGGGCAGGTATTCATTGAGTTAAAGGGGCCAGGCTCGAATAGGGTGCCGTAGCCCTCGATCGGATGGCTCCAACGGGTCAATGGCGACGTCCAACATCCGCGGCGGGAGACTGACGACCGTATGGCCACAAGTCGCCGCGATCTTCTGAATGTCGGCGCAGATGGCGCGGAGGTCGAAATTGAACCTTCGCGCATGTTCAGCGCGACTTCCGAACTTCGTCAGCAGGGGATGAGCCGTATCGCCGCGCCGATGGTCGGGGGATGATTTCGTCGACCGTCCTCACCCTGGCGGTGATTCCGGCGAATGATGCGCTGGTCAAGGGGGGGCGGCTGCGGAACAGGCTTGCGTAGTTCGGGTTACGGGCGCGGCAATGCCGCGGCAACCATGCCGACCGACTCCAGGC
>NZ_JDSS02000042.1:22845-33472 GCF_000584955.1 Candidatus Accumulibacter vicinus | reverse complement strand
CGAACCGCTTTACCGAATACCATAGATCACTTCCACCCGGCGCATGATCTGGCGGCATTCCGTTGTTCTACAGGCTGGCATTGCTTCCCCTCGACCGGCGCTATAGCGACGCAAAGGATGAATCTGATTCTTGGGAACGCCGTAGGTGCGAAGGAGCTTGGCGACCGCTTCGATACGCCGCTCCGCTATCGCCAGATTATATGAGGCACTGCCCAGGTCGTCCGTGTAACCGGCCAAGGTCACCACCTGCGCCGGATTAGCCTTCAAGCGCACTGCATGATGCCGCAGTTTGTCCTGCCCCGCCGTATCGATACGGGTTGCACCCTTGGCGAAGTAGATGCTGTTAGCTTCCTCCAGCGCTACAAAATCCGTTTCCTTGGTTGAAGGCGCATCCAATGGGGTATCTGGGGCTGAAGAAGAATCAGGCGACTGTTGCGGCATCGGCTCTGAGGGTGAGATGGCCACGGCACTACATCCGATGAGCATTACGCCATAGAACAGCCGTATCAGGCTGGAGAGCCTGGACACGATCTGAGCAGGCCTCATTTCGGATCCCTCAGCATGTCTGCCAGCGGTATGCTGGCGAAGGCATCGTCCCGCCCGGGCAGATGCCGTATCAACTCAAATAGATTGATATACAATGTTTGTAGGGCGACTTCCGGCATGGCGGCAAGCGCTTCAGGAAGGACGCCTTCTGCGGGCCCTGGTAGCGCCGCGATGGCCTTCAAACCGTCGGGTGCAAGCTGGAGACCGACCCGGCGCTGATCCTCCTGCTTGCGCGTCTTGATGAGGCATCTTCGGGCGACGAGTTTTTCAACAAGTTGACTACAGGTAGACTGGTGTATACCCAAGCGTGCAGCGAGATCTGTCACGCCAAGCCCCGGGCAGCGATGCACTTCCTGCAGAATCCACATCTGTGAACCGGGGAGTCCACAACGATCTTCCACCTCACGGAAATACTGGCGCATCGTGCCGTAGATCACACGGAACTGTTGTAGAACCGCCAAGTGGACCGGCGGTGTGGCGGCTGTCAAAGGAGGTGTCATCGGCATGAGGCATTGCTCTAATCGAGATAGAAAGACTATTATATTTACCATCAATGTAACTTCGATCGATTTTTTTGTACTTGCACCTCTGGCGACAGCATTGCGCCAAGGCCACTGGTCACGTTTTTGCCACTCAGAGCACCGATAAGGGTTCGCGACTTGATGTTCAATTCGATCCAGATTTTCGGCATGGCGCTTCTTGGCGGTCTGGGTGCGGGCGAGTTTTCGCGTCGTGCGCTGGCTTTACCACGAACCACCGGCTACGTCGTTTTTGGATTGCTGGTCGGCCAGAGCGGACTGGGTTGGATAGCGCCTTATCACATCGAGTCCAACCAGCTTTTCATCGATCTGGCATTGGGCCTGATTCTGTTTGAATTGGGCTATCAAGTTCCGCTGGTGGCTGTCAGTGAAGGATGGAACCGACTGAGAGCGGGGTTATTGATCTCTCTGACCACCGGAGCCACCGTACTACTAGCGCTCCTGGCAATGGACTTCTCCGCCAGTTCCGCAGTTTTCGCGACAGCCCTTTGTCTGGCCACTTCGCCAGCAATCACGATTGCGACCTGCAGCGACGTGGGCGCCAGAGGAGAAAAAACCGGCTTGCTGTTCACCATGGTGGCAATCGATGGATGCATCGCCTTGGTTGTCTCTACCTGGTCAATGCCGCTTCTGGTCGAGGATGGGGCGATTTACAGCCTCGCCAGCGCCTGGACAGCGACGCAGGAAGTCGGTGGGGCCGTGGTGCTCGGTGGTGCCTGCACTGCGCTCATCCTGACCGGCGCACAACTCCTGGGACGGCGTTCGGAACACCAGCACCTGTTGATTCTGGGAACCATCATCCTGGGCGTTGGAACCGCGATTCACCTCGACATTTCCGCATTTCTGCCCATGTTGCTCTTCGGCTATCTGACGCGCGCCCTGGATCGAAACAAGCAGGTCGTTGCCATTCGGATTGCCAGTGACGCCCGGATTTTTCTCGTCGCCACGTTTGTTCTGGCCGGTGCCGCGCTCGACATTGGGGTTGTCGTGGAGAGCTGGCCGGACGCTGTCCTGGTGATCATCGCGCGCTTCGCCGGGCAACTCGCAGGCATTCTCTTGAGTCGCAATCGCCTCTGCTTGGGAACCGCATCTTCAATCTACCTGTCGATTGGCTTACAGCCAATGTCAAGCATTGCTCTGGTTCTTCTTGCCAACATGCAGACGCTCTACTCCGGGCTTGAGCCACGACTGACGGGCGCCTTGCTGGCGACGATTCTTCTCATGCAGTTGTTCGGCCCCTTGGCCACGCAGACAGCGATCAAGGGCTTCGGCGAGGCAACCCATCTGCAATCGGATGACCCGGCAGCAGAGAACCCTGCCTCCCAACAAGGTTCCTGTGGAGACAAATCATGAGCAGACGCCCTTTACGTATCGGTCTCTCCGCGCGCATCTACCATCCAGTGGTCGGCGCCACGGGTTTGCAGTCGAAGTCCTTGCAGTACCTCGAGCAATCGGTGGCGCACTGGGTGATGTCCCGCGACGTGATGGTGTTCATGATTCCCGCGGTCAGTGGCGACGCCATGGTTCATCGCAGCAGCATCCGGCTCTCGGACTACCCGGAGTATCTCGATGGCCTCATTCTCCAGGGCGGTGCCGACATCAGCCCACAAAGCTACGGCGAGGAGCCTTCGGACCCCGACTGGGCTGGCGACCGGGTGCGTGACGCCTACGAAATGGAACTTCTGCACGAATTCATGGAAGCCGGCAAGGCGGTTCTTGGCATCTGTCGCGGTGCTCAACTGATCAATGTGGCGCTTGGCGGGACACTCTATCAGGACATCGCGACACAGATCGAAGCGGCAGACGAGCACGTCCATTCCGACTACGACCAGCATAGTCACGCGGTCGAGTGGGCTGCAAAGTCCGGCCTGGCAAAGCTTTATCCGGGCAAGACCAGTGGGCGGGTGGTGTCGATACATCATCAGGCGATCAGAGCATTGGGTCGGGACCTGCGGGTCGAAGCGCGCAGCATCGGGGACGGCCTGATCGAAGCCATTCGCCTGCAAGGCAGGCCGTATGTTCTTGGCCTGCAGTGGCACCCAGAGTTCCATCCCCCCGGCAGCGAGGATCTGTTGGACTGCACGCCAATCCTCGACGAGTTTCTCGCCGCCGCGCGCGGCCGACTCTGGTGAGCGAGACGAACCCATGCTGAACGGCATTCTGTCGCCGGCACGCACTGCCTGGGAAGGCCTGCAGGAGCGCCTCTTCTTCCTGCCACCCTTCCCGGATGAACTCGATTCACTCGCCTTGTTCAGCATGCTGCTGGTCGTCGGTTTGCTGTTCGGCGAATGGTTGCGCGCCAAATTGGGCTGGCCGAAAGTCATCGGCTACGTCCTGGCAGGAACGTTGTTCGGCCCCTCCATGCTCGGCTGGATCAGCATTGAGGCACTGGCCCAGATACGGCCAATGGCCGATGCAGCGCTCGGACTCCTGATGCTCGAGATCGGGCGACGCCTCGATCTGCGTTGGCTAGGTGAAAACCGCGATTTGCTGAGAGCCACGCTTGGCGAGATTAGCCTGTCCTTCACGGCCATTTTCCTCTTCGCCTGGGGGGTGGTTGGTCTGATGGCGGCATGGGCGGCCGCTGCCGCAGCCGTTACCATGGCCTCGGCGCCGGCGGTTGTCCTGCTGACCGTCGAGGAATCCAACGCGCAGGGGCAGGTCAGCGAACGGATCATCCTGCACACGGCACTGAGCGCGGCTGCATCATTCGTCGTGTTCGCCGTCGTCGTCGGCGTCGTGCATGCGCAATACAGCGACGACTGGCTGAATGCCGTAGCCCATCCGCCATGGGTTGTGGTCGGTTCCGTAATGATCGCCTGGCTGATGGCGCTTCTCGCTCGTCTGGTCGCAGCACTTTTGCGGAAGCGCTCCCTGGCACAGGTCTTCATCCTCGTGGCCACTGCCCTGCTCGCCGTTGGCACCGCCCGCATGCTGGCGGTGCCGGTTTTTCTGACGCTCTTCCTGATGGGGGTAATCCTGTCGTTCAGCGATCAGGAAAGAACGCTCAGCTATACCAACCTGCCGGAAGGACACTGGTTGCTGGCGATCATCCTCTTCGTCGTCGTCGGCGCCTCGCTGCCCTGGCAAGACTTCACCTGGCTGATCGGACTGCAGGCAATTGGCCTGTTGATCGTTCGGGCCGTGGCCAAGGTGGCTGCCCTGGCGTGGGCAGGTGGTGGTGGCCTGGGCGTTGCCAAGCGGGTGCTGGTTGGCATCGGCATTCAGCCGCTGTCGGCCACTGCCGTCTTCATGGCCTATGAAATCGCCGGACTCTACCCGGAAATCGGCCGTTCGTCGCTGTCGTTGCCGCTGTTTGCGGCTGCCATCATGGAACTCGCCGGCCCTGCCCTCTGCCGTTTTGCCTTGGTGCGCTCTGGCGAGACCGCGGCGACCGACAATAGCAAGGAAGGAGTGGCATGAGCCAGCCAATCGCCGAATTCAAACAGAGCCAGCCACTGACCCTGGGAGTCGAGCTTGAGTTGCAGCTGGTTTCCGTGCGCGATTTTGACTTGACGCGTGGAGCGACGGATCTTCTCGGCAGCATGGACTACGATGGCCGCTTTGGTGATATCAAGCTTGAAATTACCGAAAGCATGATCGAGGTCAGCACCCTGCCGCGTCCACTCGTCGATGGCATTGCCGCCGATCTGGACGGCCTCCGACAAGCGCTCGTCGGTCAGTGCGCGCGCAACCATATCGCCGTCTGCGGTGGCGGCACGCACCCCTTCCATCGCTGGACGGAGCGCCGGATTTGTCCGGGTGATCGCTTCGACGAGATCTATCACCGTTATGGCTACCTGGCCAAGCAGTTCACGGTCTTTGGCCAGCACATTCATGTCGGCTGTACATCCGGTGACGAAGCGATCTGGATGACGCAGGCCCTGGGACCTTATGTGCCGATCTTCATTGCGCTGTCGGCATCGTCACCATTCGTCGATGGCGAAGACACCCTGTTCCAGTCCGCCCGTCTGAACGCGGTCTCGGCCTTCCCCCTGAGTGGGCAATGCCCGGCCTTGCGCGACTGGGCAGAGTTCATCGAACACTTTTCCTTTCTGCAGGCCTGTGGTATCGCTCGCAGTATCAAGGACCTTTACTGGGATATTCGTCCCAAACCCGAATTCGGGACCGTGGAAATCCGCGTTTGCGATACGCCACTGACGGTCGAGCACGCCGCAGCCCTGGCGGCCTTGGCGCAAAGCCTGGTACACCATCTCTTGCGAACTCGACCCGCCCTCGACACCCGGCGGCATCTGTATGTTGCCCGCTACAACAAGTTTCAGGCGTGCCGCTATGGTTTCGATGGGCAGATCTCGGATCCGACCGGCCTGCGGCAAGTCCCTCTCCGGCAGATCACCCGTGAACTGCTCGCCGTGTTGGTCGAGGATGCCCGCGAACTTGGCTGTTCCACATGGCTGCAACTGCTCGACGCTTCCCTGGCCGGAGAGATCTCCGACGCCAGCTGGTTGCGCCGGCGTCAGGCCATCCATGGAAACCTGAACGATGTCGTCCGTGAGGCCACCATGCGCTTTCGCAATAAAGGGAGCACGCACTTTGCCGAGGCCCCACGATGAGGCACTGGCTGACCTTGCTGGCGTTGATGGTGCCTTGGACATGGACACTGCATGCGGCAGAGGAATGTGTCATCGAGCCGGTCACCAGGAGCACCAGGGATCCTGGCGCATGGATCGACCAGGACAACTGGTTGGCACCTGAAAATCTGCGCATCGGCTTGCAGTCATTCGGCCGCTTCATGCCTTCGCTGAAGATCAGGGCGACAGGAACCGCCCAGATGCTCCGCCCGGCTTCCCGACAGCTTGAACTCGACAAACTCAAGGCCCGCGACCCGCTCGATCAGCAGCTGCGCGATGTCGGGTTCCTGCTGGCCACGCGCTTGTACGCCGATGGCCTGTTGGTGCTGCGCGACGGCAAGGTGGCGAGCGAGCGCTACTGGAATGGGCTGGTAGCACAGGACCAACGACTGCTGCTTGGCGGAACCCGACCAATCCTCTCCCTGATGGGTGCCATGGCTGTCGCCCAGGGCAAGCTCTCGCCGGACCGGTCGATCATTCGCTACATACCCGCCCTGAGTGGGCAGACGGGGTTGCGAAAGTTGTCGATCCGGCGCCTGCTTGAAGGAGAGAGCAGCTTCGATTGGTCGTCGAACGACGTCAGTGACTGGCTGGCGGCCGGTGGATGGATCACCGGCAACACGGCCGAAGGGATTCGCGCCTGGCTCAACCAACCGGGTCGTTGGGACAGGGACTTTTCCCCAAACCCGCAACTCGGCGAAGTCGGACCTGACAGCGACCTGCTCGTCTGGGCACTCGCGGAAGCCTACCGGGTTCCGCTCACGCGGACCTTTTGCCAGGAACTGTTCGAAAAACTCCGACCCGAGAGCGCAGCCCTCTGGCTCTCCGACTCGCAGGGAACGGAACTGTCCGCTGGATTGGCGCTCTCGCTACGCGATTTTGCCCGTCTGGGGCAACTGCTGATCGACGCGAGGAACAGCAATCGACGCCACAAGGTCCCGAGCTGGTTCATCGAAACGCTGACAGCCTCCGCCGGGCTGCGCATAGCGAATTCTCCGAATCTTGCTGGCCTCAGAAAGGGAAGCGAGTACCGCTATGGTTTTGTGCATCTTGGTGGAGCACCGAACCGCATCGCTATTCTGGGCCCCTACGGCAACAGCCTTTACGTTGATTTCGATCGCCGACTAGTGATTGCCATTTTTGCAGCCTATCCGAGAAATCACAGCGCCGGCATGCGGGCGACACTTGAGCAGGTCTGGGATATGCTGGGTTCGGCAACACAGCCCAGCGGCAAACGTTAGAGCCGGAGCTGAGGCTACACTCGGCGAATGGTCTTCTGGATCATCAGGCGCCTCAGCGAAGGAACAGAAGTTCACCGCTGGTAACGGCTACGGGCAGAGCTGGATCTTTCGAGCAGTACGTGATTGCCGCCAGGCGAATGCCGGACTATCATCTCGTTTGTCATCGAGCCTGGGAACCTGCCATGCCCATCCTGCTGGAAATCCGCGAACGCGCTGCCGTGCCTTATCACCGCTGGTCGGTGGAGGAGTTTCATCGCATGGCCCAGTCCGGTTTGCTGGATGAGAGCGACCGCGTTGAGTTGATCGATGGAGAACTGGTGGATATGGCGCCGATAGGCAGCAGACATGCATTTCTCGTCGACCGATTTGCCGAGTGTCTCGGCAGCGGCCCTTCCGCCAGTTATATGGTGCGGGTGCAGAACCCCATCGTCCTTGACGAACGGAGCGAACCGCAGCCGGACATTGCCCTCGTCAAACGCGCCAACTATGCCGACCGACACCCGACACCCGCTGACGTCCTGTTGATCGTCGAGGTTTCCGACACCACCCTCGATTACGACCGCGATGTCAAGCTTGCGCTCTATGCGCGCCACGACATTCCCGAGGTCTGGCTGTGTGATGTCAAGGCCGGCGAACTGGCGGTCTTTCGCGAACCCATCGAGGGGCAATACCGCCGAATGCACCAACCCACGAACTGCGAAACAGTAGCACCGCTGTGGGTGCCGGAAGTCTGGGTTGCGTTGACGGACGTTCTGGCGTGAAGGAAATGACGAGGCGTTGGGGGAACGACAGCAGGGCGGTGGAGTGCCTACACCAGCGCGCAGCGCTTCAGTTCAACGTCAACGCTCAGGCGACGGCCGTGGCTTCTTGCGCGCATTGCCCCAATTAACGAATCGGCGTGTTGATCTTGTATTGCTCAAGCGAGATCAGATCAGCGATATCAAAAATGCTGTTGTAATGAATCTCTGCCCCGCTAGAGGCAAAGCAGCGGTCGATCAGCGCAATGACGAGCGCCGTATAGCGCTCCGCGCCCTTCTCCATTGCTCTATTCATCGCGCTCCTTGCCCCGCGTGAGAAGGGGCCACGTGTGCTCTGCCAGGCGCGGCGGAACAGCCACAGCAGATCCGGCGGTACGCGCTCTTCAATCGGCTTAGCCGCCGGTTGGTGGTCAATTTCGGAATCCGCATATTCCCCTTCTGCAAAGTGAATGAATTCGCTTTGCTTCAGCGGCATCGCCAAGCCTGCCGAAACATTGCGCGCGCCCGCCAGCATCGCCTGATCGGCAAGCAGTTGGCGCTGGTTCCAGCGAACGACAGCGCGGATCCACGGAACCGGCCGCCGCTCAAAGGCAAGGTCTATCCAGGGGCTGGAGATCCGGCAGCCGTCGGAGGGCCGTGCATCCAGCAGTGATGGCACCGGAGCGAGGGGCTCGTTTCCCGAGGTGTCGAGAGGCCAGTTCACGAATTGAAGCAGGGACCGCTTCTTGCTATTGGCACTGTCTATGCAGAGCTTGTCCCTGGCCAGCCGAGCCGCAACGTGCTCCGTAACAGCCGTCACGAAGGCGCCAAAATGTGGGTTGGAATCAGAGGTCTTGGCGGTAGAGAGAATAGCCTCGGGGCCGCTCCTTATCTCGTTCACAATCTGGATCGGTACCGTGTCGACGGGGCACTGTGAACCGCCCCCGGCAGTGCTTGTGCTGGCCGCCATCATACTGGCCAAAAAAAGAGAAAAGCGAAGCATTTGCAGCCTCCATGAATAAGGGATGATCTTCCGGTGCCCGGTTCACTTCAAGCACCCGCCGCGGGTGGGAACTGCGTTTGCTGGTGTACGGATTCTTCGACAACTAAGGGAGTTAAAGAGGCCAGGCTCGACCAGCGGCAAGGCGCCCATTTCGTCGCGCGCGTCGTCGAGGATCGCTCGCGCGAAGGCACGCAGTCCCAGGAAGGGACAGCCTTCGAATGTCTCGCGGTAATCGAGCCGCATGGCACCGCTCGTGATCGCTGCCAGCAAGGCTTCCGGCAAGGGCTCGTCCGCCGACCAGCGAGCGGCCTGGAACAGGGCGAGAAAAGGCGGCAGGTCGCCGTGCTCGGCGCCTTCGTGAGAAAGACCTCTCCGGTCGGAAGCGCTGCGGGCGGTGGCATGGGAAAGACGGCGGTCGGTGTGGTCCGCGCAGTGTAACGCAATCGAGCGACCGCTTCCGCAGCCCCTGTCAGCATGCCCAGCCCGCTGGCAGACCTTTGCAGGCGGATGTCGAAACAGGCAAAGTGCAACTCCTCCAGCCGCTTGTTGCAAAATGCGCGCCGCGCCGTGGTGTTTTCGGGTGGAGTGTGCGGCCTGGCCTGGAGTCAGCCGACCTTGAGAATCCGCGACTGGAACGGGTCGGGCATCGAGCCCGTCTGTATCCAGCGCAGTGCCAGCGGCCACAGTGAGTCGGCGAATTTCTGGTTGAAGTAGGCGAAGTGCCCGATCTCGCTTTCGCCGATATCGGCGGGTGCGAGATGCAGGTGGTATTTCTGCGCCTTCGTGTACAAGCGCAGCAACCGGAGGATGGCGGACCGGGTTCCCCACTCGTCATCGGCGATGCTGATGGCTAGGGTTTCGCCCCGGAATAGTTCGAACAGCAGCGGAAGCGACGGGTCGTTGCGGTGCCTTTTCCAGGGCTTCCTGTCGAAATTGCGATGGAAAGCGCTCCACTGCTTGACGACGCCGAGCGGGGTGTCCTCCATCCAGCCGAGGCGGGTGCCGGGAAAATAGCCGAACAGCCGCGCCACCAGGGGCATGAAGAGATGCCAGCGAAGCATCATCTGCAAGCGCTTGCGGAGGACGTAGTCTGGCCAGTAGGCGATCTGGGCGCCGACGGTAAGCATGCGGCGCACGCGATGGCTCGACGGGGCGATCCCGAGGGTGAAGCCACCGATGCTGTGGGCGACGACATCGATGGGCTGGCCGGGGTAGCGGGCGACAACATGCTTCAGGATGGCCTCGACATCGTGCCTGCCCCACTCGACATAGCTGGCGTCGATGGCCCGCATGTCGGCTGGCCGCGAGGCGCCGATGCCCCGGTAGTCGAAGGTGAGGACATCGCAGCCGCTGGCGAAGAGGTATTCGGCGAAGCGGTGGTAGTAGCGCGCCTTGACCGAGGTGGCGGGCACGATGATGACGACGTTGCGCCCGCGGGTGTCGCCGCCGTGGCGCCATTCGGTGGCGCCGAGCGGGCAGTGGTCAGCAGCAATCGCCAGGAAGTCGCGGGCTTGGGCTTTCTCTGTCATGGGTACCTCCTGGTGTTGTCGCTAGACCGGCCTGGTCTTGTCGACGAAAGCCTGCTGGCCGAGCAGGTCGACGCCGGTGATGATCGCGGCGGCGATGCGCGGGTCGGCCTTGACCCGATCCAGCGGGCGCGAGAGGCAGCTCAGCACGCCGGATGGGTTGGCGACCTCTGATTCCATGCGAGGGATGAGCGGGTGCCCGAGGCGAGAAGCCCCCCCCCCGAAGGGGCGAGTGTCGCCGATAGCCGCCCGGCGCGGCGCCTACCGACCGTAGGTGCCGGTCAGCTTTGCCTTGCCGAGGCTGTTGGCATTGACCAGGTAGCCGACCAGGGCTGTGCTGCTGTTGGCGGGCAGCTCGATTTTCTCGACCTTGAGGGCGTGCAGCGTGAAGTGATAGGGGTGCGGACGGTTGCCGACCGGCGGGCAGGGGCCGCCCCAGCCGG
>NZ_JDSS02000042.1:22368-22470 GCF_000584955.1 Candidatus Accumulibacter vicinus | reverse complement strand
GCTCCGGTCGGCAGGCCTGTGCCTTCCGGTTTGCCGGCTCCCGCAGGCAATTGCCGGCTGCTGGCGGGAATGTCGATGACCACCCAGTGCCACCAGCCACTG
>NZ_JDSS02000042.1:17535-22006 GCF_000584955.1 Candidatus Accumulibacter vicinus | reverse complement strand
GTCGGCGCATCGGGATCGTGTACCAGCAGCGCGAAACTCTTCGTTCCGTCCGGCGGATTGGCCCATTCGAGCGCTGGAGAAAGATTGCCACCGGTACAGCCGAAGCCGTTGAGGACATGCTTGTCGGAGAGCGATCCCTGGTGCGCGAAGTCGGCGCTCTTCAGGGCGAACGGTTCTGCCGCCAGCCCGGGGGACAGGAGCGCGACGGTACAGAGGGCGAATAGGGAGTGGCGCATGTTTTACCTTTCTTTTGAGGGGTCAATCATTCCGCACGATGGCAGACTGCTTCGACGCGGTTGCCGAAGGGGGACGGTGGGAGAAGTTCAGCGGTGGCGCCCTTCGATGGCGCGCAGGACGCCGACCATGTCCAGCGCGCCGTGTCCGCCGTTGAGGGTTTCGGTAAACAACTGGTCGCACTCTTCGATCAGCGGGCTGGTGATGCCGCCGCGCCGGGCTTCCTCGGCGACCAGGCGGCTGTTCTTCTGCACGTCGGCAATCGAGGCCTGGACGGAGAAGTCGCCGGCGACCAGCTTTTCCAGCTTCATTTTCGAGACGGCGCTGGCCATCGGGCCGGCATCGAGGATGGCGCGGTGCAGGGCGGTATCGAGCCCGAGTTCGCGGGCGAAGTGGTGGGACTCGACCAGGCCGCTGACCATCGTGATCAGGAAGATCATGATCACGATGCGGCAGCGGTCAAGGAGTTCGCTTGGGGTGGCCGCCACCTGCGCAGCAAAAGGCACGAGCGCCGCCGCTTTCTCGGGCGAGCGGTTCCAGACGACGAGATTGCCGAAATGCCGTGCCAGATTCCGGGCCATGGGAAAACCCATGACGCCTGTTCCGATAAAGCCGAGTGCTTCCATGGGTTTTCCTCGCAGATTGTGCCGTGGTCAGGCCATCATAGGGGCGAGGAAACGGCGCGCCATGCGAGTTACTCATGAACCGGATCGAAATCCTTCATGGAGGGCCGACGGCCTCGTGTCAGCGCGCCTTCTGCTCGGGTTGCAGGGTGAGCAGCCAGTCGATGAAGGCCTGCTTCGGCTCGTTGCGGGGAGCGCCGGTCGGCGTGACGATGTAGTACGAGCGCTCCGAGACGACGCTTTGCGGGACCGGCTGAACGAGGGTACCGTCCTGCCGCTGGCGCTCGACCAGCACGTCGAAGACCAGGGCAATGCCCTGCGAACATTCGGCGGCGGTGATCAGCAGTGAGATCTCACTGAACGACATGCCGGAGGGGGGCGTGCGCAGTTCCACGCCCAGGCTGGAGAACCAGCGCTTCCAGGAAACGAGGGGGTGGCGCAGGAGGGTGGCGCGCTCCAGGTCTTCGAGACATCGCAACCAGGGATGCGCTTTCTTGTAAGCCGGGCTGCACACGGCAATTTCCTTGAGGGGGATGAGTTCGATGGCGTCGAGGCCATCCCAGCGACCCTCGCCGCAGCGGATCGCGACATCGGCCTCGCCGGTCCGCAGGTTGATGTTCCTGGACGAGACGTTGATTTCCAGGTTGATGTCCGGATGCTTGCGGTGGAAGGCGGACAGGCGCTGGATCAGCCAGTTGGAGGCGATGGCCGGGGCGAGGCTGAGCTTGAGGATCGGCTTGCCCTCGGTCGAGATTTTGGCCAGCCCGGCGCGCAGGCAACCCAGCCCTTCGCGGACGTAGGGCAGCAGTTCCTTGCCCGCCGGCGCCAGGCTGACCGAGTGGCCGATGCGGATCAGCAACGAGGCGCCGACCAGCGATTCGAGCTGGCTGATGCGGTGGCTGACGGCGCTCTGCGTGATCGAGAGTTCGTCGGCGGCCCGGGAGAAACTGCCGTGGCGGGCGACCGATTCGAAGGCCATCAGGCCGGTGATCGGCGGAATGCGCGGGTTGTTGCTGCCGTGTCCGTGGTTGTCCATGACTTTCATCCAGGCAGGAGCCGGCCGGAGGCCGAAGACCACTACCGTCGAGGGGCGCGAACGCTTCGGCGTCAGCGTTCGCTACCCTTCCGATCCGCAGCAGATCGCGCGTGCCGTGCTGGTGCCGACGAGGGTGGGATCGTCCGGCAGCACCTGCGTAGCCGACAGGTCCTCGGCCAGAGCAAGGCGCACGACCGCTTCGAAGTAACGTGCTCCGACAAGCAGGGCGGCTTCGTCGAAATCGAACTGTGGGCTGTGCAGCGGCACGTTCGCCGCGTTCGGAGCCCGCGCTCCAAAGCGCACGAAGCAGCCGGGGACCTCGTTGAGGTAAAGCGAAAAGTCCTCTGCACCCATGCTCGGCAACTCGTAGCTCAACACTCGCCCGGCGCCGACGACACGCGCGGCCGCGCGGCGAGCGAGTTCGGTTTCGCGCGGCGTATTGATCACCGGCGGATACGGTTCCGACAGCTCGAGTTCGATCCGGGTATGGTATGCCTCCCCCAGGGCGCGACACATTCGTTCCATCCCGGCAATCAATCGTAACCGGGTCCCGCTTTGCGTCGTACGGATCGTCCCCTCCAGCAGAGCCTCGTGCGCGATCACGTTGCGGGCAGTGCCCGCTTGCAGCGTGCCGATGGTGACCACCGATGGATCGAGCGGGTTGGCCTCGCGCGACACGAGAGTCTGCAGCCCGCCGACCAGCGCGGCACTGGCGACCAATGCGTCGGTCGCCTCGTGCGGCCTGGCGCCGTGACCGCCGCGGCCGAATACACGGATACGGAAGCTGTCGGCCTGGGCGCAAACCGGCCCCGGTACAGCCATGATCTGCCCAGTGGGGTAGAGATTGGTCAGGTGCCCTCCGAAGATCATGGCCACCCCGGCGAGGGCGCCGGCATCGATCATCACCTGCGCGCCTAGACCACCTTCCTCGGCAGGCTGGAAGATCAGCACCACGTCACCCTGCGGGAGCGAATCCTGCAACAGCGCCGCGGCGCCCAACACCATGGCCATGTGTCCGTCATGCCCGCAGGCGTGCATCTTGCCACGGTGGCGAGATGCAAACGGCAGGCCGGTCTGCTCAGCAATCGGCAAGGCATCGAGTTCAGCGCGGAGCGCGACCCGTGGTCCTTCTGCGCGCACTCCACGCAGTCGGGCAACGATGCCGCCACCCACACCGCCATACTCGTAGGGTATCCCCAGACGCTGGAGTTCGCCGATCACAAAGCGGGCGGTTTTCCGTTCTTCATAGCCAATTTCCGGGCACTGGTGCAGCGAGCGACGCCAGCGCACCAACTGCCGCATGATGCGTTTGCTTTCCATCAGGCTACGCCGGTTGCGAGATCATGGAACCGTAGCCAGCGTGTTGATTGGGTCGTCGACCCGGCGCACGTTCGGGGAGCCGAGGAGGATTGTTGTACCCGCTGGCAATTGTCCCGGGTCATTGGCCAGAATGTCGGCGACGGTGCGCACGTCCCCTGGCGAATTGAGCCCAGTAGTATCGTTAAAATTATCCCTGAGCAGGGTGATCCGCCCGGCGGATGCGAGGCTGCATTCCAGAAGCAAACCGCAGCCCAACACGATTGCAGAAACCGATCTACCGATACTGTTACGATGAGCCATCTCATCCTCCTGTCGAGATCCGTCAAGGCTTGGGCAATTCCATATCCTGCCCCGCTCCATGGCGCATTGCAGCGAAGGATGGGAAATCCAGCGCAGGCTGGGAAGCATATGAGCCTCGATGCATGGCGTCAACCTTGGATCCGATTCAGCGTCTTGCCGGCAAGGAAGCCGGTGAACGCCTCTTTGGCGGCTTCACGGTCCATGCCGACCAGCGAGCGCACAAAGAGCCCGAGCCCGTGACACGTCGTCCTGGCCAATTCGATCGCATCCGCCCCTCCGGCTCCGCTTTCGGCAAGCATCCGCTCCAGCTCGGCCAGGTCGGCCGCCGTCAAGGACTTGTTCATCCGCATCCAGTTCGCCGATCAACTCCAGCCGCGCGTTGAATAGCTGTTTGCCGAGCGCTTCGCCGAGCGCGCCCTCGCTGGCCGCAATGTCCTGGCTGAAGTACTCCAGGCTCTGGCAGTAGTCGAAGACATAGAAGAACGTCTTTTGCTGGTCCGGCCCGAACAGGTCCAGGCAGGGGCGCGTGCCGCGACCGAGCATCTGCCAGAACTTGGTTTTCGAGCGTACCAGCTTGAAGAAGACCAGATTCACGACCTCGGGAATGTCGATTCCGGTATCGAGCATGTCCACTGAGATGGCGATGTGCGGCGCCTTGTCCCTCGCCGCGAAGCTGTCGCATAAAACAGCTCGCGTACCGTGACCAGTGCGTCGGCGTACGGGATCGCGCGCTGGCCGTGCACGGCGCGGTTGCCGAGCGTGTTGATGACGCGTGCCTTGCCGAACACCGCCTCGCCCGCCGCCTGCTTGAAACTCGGCTCGTGGATCAGCGCCGAGAGATTGTCCTGATACGGCAGCTTGAGCGCCGCGTCGTGTTTGTACGCCCAGGCGACCGCCAGTTCCAGCGCCCGGCGCGCGTAGAAGCAGGCGCTGCGCGGGTCGGCGGCCGCCGTCTCGG
>NZ_JDSS02000042.1:7632-17181 GCF_000584955.1 Candidatus Accumulibacter vicinus | reverse complement strand
CGGGCCACTCACGTTCCAGGAAGAGGAATTGGCTCATCGTCGCCCGTCCGGCAGGGCCATGCCCTCGTTGAGGATCTCGACATGGCGCGCGTAGCTGAACACCCGGCCGCGTTGCTTGCGCGTCAGTTCGGCGACGACGCCGAAGCGCTCCAGATGAGCCAGTGCCTTGTTCACGGTGGCTGGCGTCAGTCCGGTCGTCGCCGCGAGCGACGCGGCGGTGGCGATCGGTTGGCGCTGCAAGGCCTGGTGAATGGCCAGTGCCGACGCCGCAGCGCGCCCCAGCGCAGCGATCCGCTGCCCACCGGCGGCAGCCAGTTCCAGCAGACCCCTAGCCGATGTCGCGGCCTGGGTGGCGCTCGCCAGCACGGCATCGGCGAAGAACTCGAGCCAGGTCTCCCAGTCGCCCGTCAGGCGCACCGCGTTCAGCAGCTCGTGTCGAAGCGGCCGCGCAGCGCCGGCGTCCAGTCGATTGCGGGCCGCGGCGGCAACGGCGCCGGGACGAAGGCCTGGAACGACTCTCCAGCGGTGGCAACCTGGAGATAACGGCCTTGCAAAGAGCGCTTCATCGGTGGGGGCGGGAACCTAAAATAGCGGCAAGCGCTATTTTAGGTTGGAAGCACTTCGTAAAACAATCTCGGTGAACAGCAGGAAAGTCATGACCGTTTGGAGAGGTGTTCGCCACCTACGCCCATTGGAAGGGCGGCGGATGTCCCCACTCCACGAGGTGTCCGTGAATTCCTCGATGCGTTCCCATCCCGGCGGGTGGATCACCTCCTACCTGCCCAACGGTTTGGCACGCTCAGCCGTTTTGCCAATAGCGTCCAGTTTTTCCACGATCTCCGGGACGATCTGCGCTTTCGATAAAAAACCCGCCAACTGGTGGTAATCACGTTTCCGGAACGACAGCGGCAGACCGATTTCCTTGAAAAAGAGACGGAATACCCGGTCCAGGACTTCGTCAGTGGCTTTGACATCGGCAGACCAGGGCGATTTTTCATCGACTTCCAAGAGATGAGTGACTTCAGCAATGACCTTTCTCATTGCTGCCTGCCTCTTTTCGCGTTCGGCCAGGCCAAAGAGGTCGTCGGTCACCTCATGTGTCGCCCAGGCAAGCAGGACTTCCGGGGTACAGAAATAATTCTCGATTTCACGCTTATCCCACATGAGTTCATTCAGGCTTTCGCTGGGCTGCAGCGGACGATCCAGGTGATCGAACAAGGCAATGCCCACCAGGTCGGGCTTGGCCTCGCGCAGCCCGTTGAAGTGATCGCGTGATTTTTGCGGCAGATTGGTCGCGACGTAGTGAACGAAAGGCGCGTCCAGCAGCGTTTGCGCGGGATGCTGCAGGATTCTGGCGAATACCTTGAGAATCGCCAGATCGGTCGAGTCCTCGACATAGAGCACCCAGCCCATCTGTTCCGCCTGATAGTATTGATCCCATCCCAGATCGGTGAGTGCCTTCATGACCTGGCTGCCGCGGTCGTTCAACAAATGAGGTTTGCCGACAAACGCCACGACCGTGCCACGGTTGGCAGCTTCCGCAAGCACCACTTCCGAATGGCTGGCGGCAATGATCTGCGAACCCTTCTCTTCGGCAAGGTCGTTGATCAGTTGATAGATCTGGCGCTGTCGCAAGACTTCGAGGTGCGCGTCCGGCTCATCCAGTAGCAGTACGGTGCGCGGGTTCATATAGAGGTGGACCAGGATGAGCAAGGTCTGCTGCAGGCCGCGGCCAGAAGATGAGAGGTCGAGACGAATCCCGGATACTTCTTCGTACTCCATGACGATTTCACTACGCTCGGCAATGAATCTGGGACCGAGCAACTTCACGCCAAAAAGCCGCTGCAATTGCCCGACCAGGGTCGTCCAGTCGCTGGACGGTGGAGCATCGCCCTCCCCCCCTGGCCAACAGACACGATAGCAAAGGTTGCGCAACACCTGTGCGGTTTGGCCTTGACCGATCAGGACGCCAATCTCACCGGGCTGTTTGATGAATTCACGGTCGCTCAGACCGGACATGGGCGGCAGGAAAGCGATCCTTGTACGGGTAGCCAACTCCGGAATCGGCATGCGTTCCGGCCGACTTTGGTCATCGAGCCGGAGGGGGCGGCAGTAGAATGATTCCTCGTTTGCATAATCGAATTCAAGCCCGCACGACCAGCTTTGGTCATCGCTCACGCCATCGACGAGAATATCGACGCGGATGTTTCGTGTTTTCTGTTTTCCGGCTTGACGTTCGACATTGCGAACATGCAGGTCTCGCCAGAGAAGATTGGCGCTAGGCACGGGAAGCGCAAGCAAATCCCGACGATTGACTGCCACTCCTTGTCGTTGAATGGCGGTCGATTTTCCATTTCTTTTTTCTGACCAGCGACGTAGCCCCAGTTCCCATAGGGCCAGCGCCTGAAGGGCCGTTGTCTTGCCCGAATTGTTCGGTCCAACAAGCACGACCGATTTCCCCAAGTCTATTTCAGCAAAATCAAAACGCTTGAAATTCCTGACGGATAATTTTGTCAGCATCGTCCATACCCCTACGCTTATGGCTGGCAAACTCAGCCCCCCCTCAATTGCCTGAGTTCAGGCGACCAGTTTCGGCGCGATCGGCGCGAAGTTCTGGCCCCGGCGATTGTCCGCCACCGATCAGAGGTAGTGGAACATCCGCGCATCCGCATAGGTATCCGTGCCCTGGCCTCGGGGAACGACCACGATGCCTGATTCGGTCACGGTAAATCGGTGACGGTCGGCGTCCGCATCGTAACCGATACGATCACCGGCCTCGATTATGTTGTAACGGTCGACGATCACGCGCCTGAGCCTGACGCCCTTGCGCAGTACCGCGTAGTCCATGATGATGCATTCATCGAGTTCGACATCCTCCTCCATGAGCACTTCGCGGCGAACGATTGAATTGCGGATGCGAGCCCCCTTGATCAGCCCGCCGGCACTGATGATGCTGTTATCCAGCTCGGCGTGGAAGAATTTCGGCGACGGCCCCTGATAATTGCTGGAGCCGATCCGCCACTTGGGATTGAATAGATCGAGCTTCGGTTCGCTACCCAGAAGGTCCTGGTGGGCGGCAAAATAGGCATCGATGGTACCCACGTCGCGCCAGTAGGCCGGCTCCTCGGAGGTGCGTATGCCGGGGATGCGATTCCCACAGAAATCGTAGGCAAATACCCGTTGCGTCTGGATCAAGCGCGGCAGCAGATCCTTGCCAAAATCCTTTTCTCCCAGGCGATGCCCTTCCCGTAGCGCCTTGATCAGTACCTCGGTCGTAAAGATGTAGTTCCCCATCGAGGCGAAGGCGTGCGTCGGGTCACCGGCCATCGGCGACGGCTGGATCGGCTTCTCTCGGAAGCTGCGCACGCGGCCGTTGTCGGCGGTATCAATGATGCCGAATGCCGAGGCCTCTCCAATGGGAACAGGCAAGGCGGCGATGGTGACGTCGGCTTGGCTGAGCAGGTGAAAGTGAACCATCTGACGGACGTCCATCCGATAGATGTGGTCGGCACCAAACACCACAACCAGGTCCGGTGCACGCTTTTCGATCAGCCCCAGGTTCTGATAAACGGCGTCGGCAGTACCCTGGAACCATTCCGGCCCCTCGCGCATCTGCGGCGGAACCACGGCGATGAACTGCTCGGGGAAGATTGGCGCCAGCAACCAGGAACGGCGGATGTGCTCGATCAAGGACTGCGACTTGTATTGGACCAACAGGTAAATGGAGAATATCTTCGAGTTGACCAGGTTCGAGAGAACGAAGTCGACGATGCGAAAACGGCCGCCGAAAGGCACGGAAGGCTTCGAACGATGCTGGGTCAGCGGATGTAGACGGGTGCCTTCGCCGCCTGCCAGGACCAACGCAAGAATATTGGGCGTAATCATCATTTCCTCTTTTCTTACTGAAGGGCCGCAGACCTATCATCATACTGCGATGCGGCCGCTATAGCGCTGCTGTGCCGCTGCGGGGATTTGGTAGAATCACGCGCTTACTTCAAACCTCATCCTCTGGGAGCTTGCCGTGCAAATCGTCTGCCTCGACCTCGAAGGCGTCCTCGTCCCTGAAATCTGGATCGAATTCGCCACACGCACCGGCATTCCGGAGCTTCGCCGTACTACCCGCGACGAGCCGGACTACGACAAGCTGATGCAGTCCCGCCTCGCCATCCTGGCCGAACACAAGCTCGGTCTGACAGACATCCAGAAGGTCATCGCCGAAATGGGACCGCTCGAAGGTGCCCGAGCCTTCATCGATGAACTGCGCGAGGACTATCAGTTGATCATCCTGTCCGACACCTTCTACGAGTTCGCGCACCCGCTGATGCGGCAACTCGGCTGGCCGACGCTATTCTGCCACAGCCTCGAAGCCGACGCCGACGGGATGCTGGTGCGCTACCGCCTGCGCATGCCCGATCAGAAGCGCGAGGCGGTGCGCCGCCTCAGGGAGCTCCGGTTCACGGTGGTGGCCGCCGGCGATTCTTACAACGATACGGCGATGCTCGGCGAAGCGCACGCCGGCATCCTTTTTCACCCGCCCGAGCAGGTCATCCGGGCATTCCCGCAGTTCCCGGTCACGCAATCCTACGCCGAGCTGCGCGCAGCGATCGACCAGGCCTTCGTCGCGGTCACGCCCGCCTAGAAAGGTTACGCAGCATGCATTCGCAGCGTTTCTATACCCTCTCCGGATCCTGCCCGGATCAGATCGGCATCATCGCGCGCGTTGCCGGCTTCATTGCCCAGCACCGCGGCTGGATTCTCGAATCGAGCTATCATGCCGACGACGGCAACGGTGAACAGGACGGGCGCTATTTCATGCGCATGGAGGTGAAAGCCGAGTCGCTGCCTTTTCATCTGGCCGAGTTTCGCGAGCGTTTCCGCCCGCTTGCCGACGAGTTGTCGATGGACTGGAAAATCAGTGATTCGGCCGTGAAACGGCGCGTCGTGATCATGGTCAGCAAGCAGGAACACTGCCTCTACGATCTGCTGTCACGCTGGCAGGCGAAGGAACTCGACATCGAGATTCCCTGCGTCATTTCGAATCACGACACTTTCAAGGCACTGGTCGAGTGGCATGGCATCCCCTTCCACCATGTCCCCGTAGACCCCGACAACAAGGCGGCAGCGCACGCCGAGATCAGACGCATCTACGAGGAAGTCAAGGGGGACACGATGGTGCTTGCGCGCTACATGCAGATTCTGCCCGCCGATCTGTGCGACAGCTACCCCGGACAGATGATCAACATTCACCATTCCTTCCTGCCCAGCTTCGTCGGCGCCCGGCCCTACCACCAGGCCTTTCGGCGCGGCGTCAAGCTGATTGGTGCCACCTGCCACTACGTCACCAGGGAACTCGACCAGGGACCGATCATCGAGCAGGACGTGATCCGCATCGACCATTCGGATTCGATCGAAGACATGGTGCGCTATGGCAAGGACATCGAAAAGGCAGTCCTCGCACGCGGGCTGCGCTATCACCTCGAGGACCGGGTGCTGGTGCATGCCAACAAGACCGTGATCTTCCGGTGAACCTGGCTGCCGCTGGCCGGGTACCTGGCGGCGCCCCCAGCACCGGAGCGTCGACGGCATGATCACACTCAAGAGCGTCAGCCTGCGTCGCGGCGCCAGGATCCTGCTTGACCAGACGACGGCAACCTTGAACCCCGGCGAACGGGTCGGCCTTGTCGGTCGCAACGGTGCTGGCAAAACCACCCTCTTCGCGCTGCTCGATGGCAGCCTGCACGAGGACGCCGGCGAATTCTCGCGACCCGCCGCCTGGCGCCTGGCGCAGGTCGTACAGGAGATGCCGTCAAGCAGCCTGAGCGCCACCGAGTTCGTGATCGAGGGCGACCAGGCGCTGCTGGCCGCCCAGCGGCAGGTACAACTCGCCGAAAGCGAAGGGGGCGATGGCGAACGCCTGGCGAACGCTTACCTGGCTCTGCACGACGCCGGCGCACACGATGCGCAGGCGCGTGCCCAGGCGCTGATCCTCGGCCTGGGTTTCAAGACCACCGAACTGAACAATCCGGTCGACAGCTTCTCGGGGGGGTGGCGAATGCGCCTGCAACTGGCGCGGGCGCTGATGTGCCCTTCGGATCTCTTGTTGCTCGACGAACCGACCAACCACCTCGACCTGGATGCGCTGGTCTGGCTGGAGAGCTGGCTCAAACGCTACACAGGAACCATGGTGGTGATCAGTCACGACCGGGAGTTTCTTGACGCAGTGACCACCGTGACCCTGCACCTCGAGAACGGCAGGCTGACGCGCTACGGCGGCAACTACAGCACCTTCGAGGAAACCCGCGCCCAGCAGATCGATCTGCAGCAAAATGCCTACCTCAAGCAGCAGGAGAAGATCGCCCATCTGCAGAGCTTCATCACTCGTTTCAAGGCCAAGGCGACCAAAGCCAAGCAGGCGCAAAGCCGGGTCAAGGCGCTGGAAAGAATGGAGCGTCTGGCGCCGGTGCTGACCAGCGCCGACTTCACCTTCGAGTTCAAGGAACCCGCCAACCTGCCCAACCCGATGCTGGTCATGAGCAATGCCTGCTTCGGCTACCCACCGCCGGTCGATGCACCTGCCGGCACGCCACCGACCGTGATCGTCCGCCGGGTCAACCGATCGGTCATGGCCGGGCAGCGCATCGGCATCCTCGGCGCCAACGGCCAGGGCAAGTCGACGCTGGTCAAGACCATTGCCCGCGTCCTGCCCTGCAGCAGCGGGACCATCCGTGAAGGCAAAGGCCTCAACATCGGCTACTTCGCGCAGCAGGAACTCGATGTCCTGCGCCCGCACGAAACCCCCCTGCAACACCTGCTGCGCCTGGCCAAGGAAGGCCTGCCCACTGGACAAAGCGACCGGGAACAGGATCTGCGCAGCTTCCTCGGCACCTTCAATTTCAGTGGCGAGATGGTCAAGCAGACGGTCGGCACCATGAGCGGCGGAGAAAAGGCCCGTCTGGTACTGTGCATGATCGTCTGGCAACGCCCCAACCTGTTGTTGCTCGACGAGCCCACCAATCATCTCGACCTCGCCACGCGCGAGGCCCTGGCGATGGCGCTCAACGAGTTCGAGGGAACCGTGATGCTGGTCAGCCACGACCGATCTCTGCTCCGTTCGGTGTGTGACGAATTCTGGTTGGTCACCCGCGGCGGCATGGAGGACTTCACCGGCGACCTTGACGACTACCAGCGCTATCTGCTCGACGAGGCGAAACGCAACCGGGAAAGCCTCCGGGAATCACTGAAGAGCGAAAACGGGCCGCCCAGGCGTTTGCCGCGCTCCGGCGGCGATAGCGGTGCGCCGGGCAAGCTGAAAACCCTGCAGCGCGAGCAGGGACACATTGAAAAGCGCCTGCTCGACCTCCAGCAGGCGCAGCACGCCCTCGAAGCACGTTTGTCGACTCCGCTCTCGGCACAGGAACTGGCCGACAGCGGCCGCCGACTGAACCAGATCGCGCTGGAGTTGTCTGCTTTGGAAGAGCAATGGCTGACCCTTTCAGAACAGATCGATCGGGCAACACCCTCGGTACCTTCGTGAGACGGTTGGTCATACCCTTCACAACCGTTGGAGCAAAGAATGAATTTTGAGTTGGCAGAGTGGTCATCGAAGATCGAGGTGGGCGTACCGGCAATCGATGCACAGCATCGACAACTGTTCGATCTGGCCGCCACCTTCGGTGGCGATGGTGACCAGATCAGGGTGTTGAAAACACTGGCACTTCTGACCGAATACGTCAAAGTGCATCTGCACGAAGAAGAGCAGTTGATGATGGCCTGCCACTACCCAGGCCTTGAGGCGCATCGGAAGTTACACCGGGAGTTTCGCCGGATGCTTTTTGATCTGCTGGAGAACGCCAAACGGATGACCCTCGACGAAATCGCCGAAGAAGTGAAGTTCCTGATCAACGGCTGGTTCTACAATCACATCCTGGTTGCCGACTTCGACTACGTGCCGAGTGTGCAAGCCGCTGCCAGCGCGGCATCGACTCCCCAGCATGCGCTCACAGACTTTGACAAGGGCGCGGGGCTGGCTGCGGTTGCTAGCCGGGCGTGAACCAGCGCCGTCGGTGCTCGCCCACTTCACGCCTCAGGCCACGCAAAGCGCGAGAAAAGGCTCCTCGACGGACGAATTCCCGCGACCGGGCGCAGCGCAGCGGGCTTCGAAGAATCCGGTCTACGGTCTACCTGCCGAGCAACGCGAAGAGGCCGTGCAGTGCCCCCATGCCGACGATGAAGGGCAGCCAGGGATTCTTCCAGCGCGTTGCCACCGCCACCACCGCAATCATCGCCAACAGCTTCGGGTTCAAGGGCGCAATCTGTCCCTGCACCAGCAGCAGGTCGGGCGCAACGATGGCGGCCAGTGCTGCGGCCGGTGCATAGCGCAGCGCGCGCTGGACGACCGGCGGCAGCGTGACGCGGCTCCCCAGGACGATGAAGCTCGCGCGCGGCAGCGTGGTCGCGAGACCGATGGCGAGCAGCATCAGCCAGAGCGTCCAGTCGTAGGGCCCGTTCATTGTCCGGCCCTCCACGCGTGCCAACGTTCGGCCGCGAAGCCGGCCAGGATGCCGGCGACGATGCCGACGAAGAGCCCGAGCCGCAGCGGCAGTGCCGACAGCGCGACCGCCGTGCCGCCGCCGACCAGCACCGAGACGAGCATCGGCCGGGCCTTCGCCATCGGGATCATCAGCACCATCAGCGCGATCGTCGCCATGAACTCGAGCGACCAGCTTTTCGGAATCTGCCCGGCGAAGCCGATGCCGACCAGCGCAAAGCCCTGCCACAGCACCCAGCTCCACAGCGAAGGCGCGAGGAAGTAACCGAGGCGCCAGTCGCGACTCTCGGTGTGCAGCATCTTGTCGAGCGTCACCGCGAAGACGCCGTCGGTGAGCAGGTGCCCGCAGACCCAGCGCCCCCGGATGCCGACGCCGCGGAATCCCTGCGCAATGGCCGCCGAAAAGATCACGAAGCGCAGGTTGATCGCCAGCGCGACGGCGACCATCAGCCAGACGGGTGCCCCGGCGGCGATCAACGGCAGCGTTCCGAGCTGCGCGGCGCCGGCGAAGACGATGATGTTCATGCCCATCGCCTGCAGGGGCGACAGGCCGGCGCTGGTCATCGCGACGCCAGTGACGATGGCCCAGGGCACGAGGCCCACCGAGAGCGGCAGGAAGAGGACGAAACCTTCGCGCGCGCCGGCGCGGAAGTCGGGGGAGAGGTGACGTTCGAGCAAGGACATGGGAGCTTGATCCGGAAGGGAGCGTATCGTAGCAGCGACGCGAACACGACCACCCGCCCGGTGCCGGTGACGGCGACGATCGAGAAGCCGCATGACGGACGTTGCCGATGGACGAAGGCTGCGATGGCCGCGGTGGCGAGCAGCAGGATGCCGGCGATGACCGACGCATGCGTTGCCCCGACATGGCGCACGGCAAGCCCCAATCGGGATCGAGACGCCGGGCACGCCCAGCCAAAGGCCGCGGCGAGCGGCCCGTTGATCCTCGACGGCCGTTGTTCCGGACCCGGTCGCGGCGGCGCTCATCGCCGACCGCCGGA
>NZ_JDSS02000042.1:3954-7275 GCF_000584955.1 Candidatus Accumulibacter vicinus | reverse complement strand
GTCATGCGCGTGGTCAGCGCGGCTTCGGACTTCGCCCAGTCGATGAAGGCGATCACCTCGGGCCGCGCCCGCGCCCGTTCGGCGACCACGAGGCAGTAGATGAGGGCTTCGTCGAGCGCGCCACCCAGGATGGGGATCAGCTGCTTGTCGCGCAGCATCTCGGCGACCAGCGCCGTGCGGGCGAGCGCGACGCCCTGACCGGCCAGCGCGGCCTGAATGATCTGGTCGTGGTTGGAAAAGCGCAGCGTGTTCTTCGGCCGCACCGGCTCGACGCCTGCCTGCTCGAACCAGTAGGCCCACCCGAACTTCGGAAAGCGTGCCTCGTACTGCGGTTCCCAGCCGAGCAGAGTGTGCTTCGCCAGGTCGGTCGGCGTTTCCACCGGCAGGCGTGCCAGAAGGGTCGGGCTGGCGACCGGCGAGGTGCGCTCGGCAAACAGCATGATCGCTCCCGGAGGTGCCTTGCGGCCGGACATGCCCCGGAAGGCGATGTCGAGGCCCTCGGCGTCGATGTCGACCACCCGGTCGGTCGCCATGCAATGCACGTCGATGTCCGGCTGGATGCGCGCGAAGCGGTCGAGGCGGGGAATCAGCCAGAGCGTCGCGAAGGACGTGAAGGTCGTCACCGTGATCGGGCGAAGCCCTGAATGCGGTCGCAGTTCCTGCGCCACCGTGTCGATCTCGGCGAGCGCCCGCGCCGCCACGTCGGCCAGGCGCTGCCCGGCCGGCGTCAGGCTCACCTTGCGCGTCGTGCGCACGAAGAGCGGCGTTTCCAGCTCCTCCTCGAGGCCCTGGACTTGGCGCGACAGGGCCGACTGCGTGACGTGCAGCTCGGCGGCGGCACGCGTGAAGCTGCCGTGGCGGGCCGCCAGCAGGAAGCCGCGCAGGGCGTGCAGGTTGTGCAGGGATTCATTCATCCAATGCATCAATCCCATGAGAATTGACCGTTTGTCCGGCGGGCTTTCATCGCTCATAGTGAGCACACCCACTACGGAAAGGAGTACATCATGAGCGCAACAGGAACTCTAGGCGGTTTTCGCATCGCATTCAAGCAGCGTACGGACGCGGCTGTTCCGGCACCCCGGATTGATTCGCCACGTGCATCGGACTGCGGCGGCCGGATGCGCACGATCCAGGCCGGCAAGGCACTGACCCTGGCGCCGTGGCGGCGCTGGACGGTCGTTTCCGGCCATCTCTGGCTGACCCACAAGGACGACTCGCGCGACGTCTTCCCGCGCGCCGGTGCAAGCTTCGAGTCGGGCAAATGGAGTGTCGTCGAGGCCTTGAGCGACACCGTCCTGCTCGAGTCCGGAATCGGGACGTAGCGTCGCCCAGGCGAACACGCCGCCCTTTGTCGCCTCCCAGGTCGCGAACCGGGAAAGGTGGCGGTCCTCGCCGCCAGCAGCGCAACGCGTTGCGTCCGGTAGATCGCGCGCACGGCCGGCAGGTGGCGGTCCAGCGTGCCGTCCTCGATCAGCGCCGCGACGATGCGCTGGTTGAGGCTGGGCGTGTGCAGATCGGCCGCCTGCTTGAGCCGGGTCAGGAGTTCGACCGCCGGCCGCGGCCCGGCGACGTAACCGACCCGCAGACCCGGCGCCAGCACCTTGGAGAACGACCCGAGGTAGAGCGTGCGCTGCGGCACGAGCGCACGGCAGGCCGGCGGAGGCGGCGCATCGGACCAGAGTTCGCCGTAGGGGTCGTCCTCGACCAGCGGCACACCCGCGTTGTCGAGCCGCGCGAGCAAGGCGCGCCGGGCGTCGGTCGGCATCGTCGCGCCGTCTGGATTGGCGAAATTGGGCGTCAGGTAGCAGAACGCGGGCCCGCCGCCAGGCTGCGGGGCGCGACGAATGCCGGCGTCGATCCACGCCTCGAGGTCGAGCACGCGTGGCGTCTGCAAAGCGAAGGCCTGCAGCGCGCCGAGGTAGGTCGGGTTGCGCGCCAGCAACGCACCGCCGGGCGCGAGGAAGGCCTTGCCGATCAGGTCGAGCGCCTGCTGCGATCCGGTGGTGATCAACACCTCGGCCGGCGTCGTGGGCTGTCCGGCCGCCGAGAGGCGCGCCGCGACCAGCTCGCGCAGCGGGCCGTAGCCTTCGGTCGGGCCGTACTGCAGTGCGGCGCTCGCGTCGTCGGCGAGCACGCGCGCCGTCGCCGCACGCAGCGCTTCGACCGGGAAGGCGGCGGGGTTGGGCAGGCCGCCGGCGAACGACAGGACCGCTGCCTGCTCGGTGACCTGGAGGATCTCGCGGATCGCCGAACCTTCCAGCGCCGCAGCGGCCGGCGCGAAATGCCAGTCGGCGGATGACCCGGCTCGACGGCCGGCCTCGTGGCCGGCAACGGCAACGCTCGGCGGTACCGGAAGCGAGTGCGGATCGGTTTGTCCAAGCGCGGCGGCAGTCATCGGGAGTCTCCTTGCAAAATCGGGCGTGACCGGTACAATACCGGACACTTTTCAGGTCAGACAGTGACACTTTGCGTGCTGTCCGACCCGCCTGTACCGGTCGGACGACCGGTACGCCAGAATTTCTCCGGTCGGGCGACCCCTTCGCCCGACCGGATGCGTCGCAGGAGGTTCCATGCTCGGCATTCTCATCGACCCCGAGAACCCGCGCTCGCTGGCCGACCAGATCGTCGGCGGCGTCCGCCAGCGCATCGACGACCGCGTGCTGCGCCACGGCATGCGCCTGCCGCCGATCCGCGGCATGGCCGGGGCGCTGGGCGTCAGCCGCTTCACCGTCGTCGAGGCCTACGACCGCCTGGTCGCCAGCGGCGCCGTCGTGTCGCGCCGCGGTTCCGGTTTTTACGTCCAGGCGGGCGCGCCGCGCGGCGTGCGCAAGGCGGCCGTACCGGCGCCGGAGATCGTCGAACGCACCATCGAGCGCGCCTTCGACAACGCTGATGTGATGCGCGAGGCCCTGGCCGACGATCCATCGACGGTGAAGGTCGGTACCGGATGGCTGCCGGCCGGCTGGCTCGACGAGGAAGGTCTGCGCCGCCGCCTGCGCGTTCTGGCCGGGCGCGAAGGCCAGCGCCTGGTCTGCTACGGCGAGGCGCAGGGCTACCAGCCCTTGCGCGAGCAACTGCGCGTGCGCTTCGAGCAGTTCGGTTTCCATGCGCCGCCCGAACAGATCGTGCTCACGCACGGCGCCACACAGGCGCTCGACATCGTCGCCCGCACGCTGCTGCGTCCCGGCGACTGCGCCTTCGTCGACGACCCCGGCTACTGGAACCTGTTCGCCTCGCTGCGCCTGCTCGGCGTGCAACTCGTCGGCGTGCCGCGCACGCCCGAAGGGCCGGACGTGGCGGCGCTCGAAGCCCTGCTCGTAG
>NZ_JDSS02000042.1:1267-3614 GCF_000584955.1 Candidatus Accumulibacter vicinus | reverse complement strand
AAGCCGCGCGTCTTCATCACCCATTCGGTGCTGCACAACCCGACCTCGGGCAACCTGTCGGCGACGGTCGCGCACCGCGTGCTGCAACTGGCCGCGCGGCACGACCTGCCGATCGTCGAGGACGATACCTACGGCGACTACCATCCGGGCCACGCGCACCGTCTCGCCGCGCTCGACGGGCTCGATCGCGTGATCTACGTCGGCAGCTTCTCGAAAACCCTGTCGGCCAACCTGCGCGTCGGCTTCCTCGCGGCGCGGCCTGACCTCGTGCGTACCTTCACCGACGTCAAGCTGTTCACATCGGTCGGCAGTTCCGAGTTCGCAGAGCGGCTGATCCACGACATGCTGATCGAGGGGCATTACCGCAAGACGATCGAGCGTCTGCGCGGCCGCCTCGCACAGGCGATGGACGACGGATTGGAGCTGCTCGACCGTGCCGGCTTTCGCCCGTTCGCCGAGCCGAACGGCGGCATGTTTGTCTGGGCCGCGCGTCCCGATCACGATCCGGTCGAACTGGCGCGCGACGCGGCCGGAAACGGCATTGTCCTCGCGCCGGGCAACCTGTTCCGGCCGCAATTGCAGGCGACGCCCTACCTGCGCTTCAACGTGGCCTATCTCGGCGACCCGCGCATCGGCCGTTTCCTCAAGGCGCTTTGAACATGGGCGAGACGCACTGGCGCCTGCTCGGCGACCTTGTCGTGTCCGCCCATTTCGCCTTCGTCTGCTTCGTCGTCTTCGGTGGCGCGCTGGTCTGGCGTTCGCCGCCCCTCGCCTGGCTGCACGTGCCGGCCGTCGTCTGGGGTGGTGCGGTCGAGCTGTTCGGCTGGACCTGCCCGCTCACCGAACTCGAGGTCCGTTTCGGCGCGCTGGCAGGACAGGGCGTCAGCGAGGGCGATTTCCTCGCCCGGATGCTGGTGCCGCTGATCTACCCGGACTGGCTGACGCGCGAAACCCAAGTCGCCATCGGCGCCGGGGTGCTGCTGCTGAATGCGATCGTCTATATCGCCCTTTGCCGGCGCTGCTGTCGGCGAGGGTCGGACTAGAATCCGGCCGCCGGCGGCGCGTGCAAACGTCGGATGGGGCCGATCCGCGGATGGTCCGCAGCGGGCACGGGCGAAGCCATGCGCCAGGATGCCACCTTTAACAGCATGGTGCCGAACGCGCCCCCGAAGGCCAGCCCGTTGATCCCCGCGACACCCAGGGAAACGCGATGTGCAACTTTTTGACGAGTCGCCATGACTACTGAGTTTTACACACCCGGAGCCAGCCATGTCCCTCGAAACCTTCATCATCACCATCTATTGCCATCTCTGCACGGCTCTTGAGGTCGTTGTGCCTGGCGGAAATCCCCGCAGTCGGGGATTTCCGCCCAAGTTATCCGATGCGGAGGCGCTGACGATGGAGTTTGTCGGCGCGTTTCTCGGGTATCACAGTGACAAGGCTATCTGGGAGTACTGGCGCCGACACTGGGCCCCCTGGTTTCCCCACTTGGGCGACCGTTCGACCTTCGTCCGGCAACTGGCCAACCTTTGGCAGATCAAAGCCCTCCTGCATCAACACTGGGCCGGGACGCTGGGTGCGTTCGAGGCTCCCGTGCATCTGGTAGACGGGTTCCCTGTCCCCGTGTGCCACCCAAAACGGGTGAGTCGCCACACGGTCTTCCGCGGGGAAGCGGATTGGGGATTCTGCGCCTCCAAAGACCAGTATTACTTCGGCTTCCACGCCATGCTGCTCACGACGGCGGAAGGCGTCATTGCGGGCGTCACCCTGACCGCGGCCAGTATGGATGAACGCGATTCCGTCTTCGACCTGCCCCTGGAGCGCATTCGCGGTGCCTTGCTCGGCGACAAGGGCTTCATACGTCCCGTCCTGACCGAGGATCTGTCCGGAATGGGTATCGCGCTCCATACGCCTTTGCGCGACAACATGAGGGATTCGCGTCCGAAATCGTTCGTGGCGCAAATCGTCTCGGTGCGCCGCCGTATCGAAACGGTCATCGGACAACTGGCAGAACGCTTTTCCATGGAACGTAACGGTGCGCGAAAACTCTGGCCATTGGTTTCTCGCATCTACAGGAAGGTGGCCGCGCATACCTTGGGCGTCCTTATCAACAAGTCCTTGGGCCGGCCACTGCTGGAGTTTGAAGGCTTGGTCACGGTCTAAAAGTTGCACATCGCGTCAGGGAATCACAAACAAGGTGCACAAACGCTCCTTATGCCTTGACCTAAACAACCACCGGCTAAAGCCGGTGGGTTTATGTTGCGGAGGTAACCATCCCCCGGCAGAGCCGGGGGCTTTCAATATGTGAGCCGCTCAAAGCGGCTAAACAGGGTCGCTAACGCGACCC
>NZ_JDSS02000042.1:0-1257 GCF_000584955.1 Candidatus Accumulibacter vicinus | reverse complement strand
ACAAGTAATCTGTCCGGGTTTGTAGCAAATGATCTGTGCGGTTTATGTTGCTCCCAAGGAGGAGCGAGATGAGGCGGACGGAGTGGCTACAGGAGATCAGGAAGATGAGGTTTGAAGAAGCGTATGAGGCATGGGAGACGGGTCGGTTGACGCAAGCGGAGGCGGCGAGGTTGCTGGGGGTATGCGATCGGACGTTCCGACGGTACCTGGTGCGGTATGAAGCCGATGGTCTGGAAGCGTTGGGGGATCGGCGCCTGGAACAGGTCTCGCATCGAAAGGCGCCGGTAGACGAAGTGATGGAGCTGATGTCGACGTACCGGCGGCGGCACGAAGGCTGGAGCGCGAAGCACTTTGACGCGTGGTCTCGGAAGGACGGTGGCGCCCGCAGCTACACCGGGGTGAAGAGTCGGCTGCAGGAAGCGGCGCGGGTTCGCCAGGCCAAGGCCCGGGGGGCGCACCGGAAGCGCCGGGAGCGCTCGCCGTGGCCGGGGTTGATGATTCACCAGGACGGGAGCCGGCACGAATGGATCGCTGGGCAGAAATGGGATTTGATCGTGACCATGGACGACGCGACGAACGAGCACTACTCGATGTTCTTCGTGGAGGAAGAGGGCACGAGGAGCCGCCGGCAAGGTGTTCGGGAAGTGATTGAATCGCGGGGCCTCTTCTCGACCTTCTACTCCGACCGAGGGAGCCACTACTGGCCTACGCCGGAGGCCGAGGGCAAGGTGGACAAGCAACACCTGACGCCATTCGGGCAGGCCATGAAGCGCCTGGGCATCGAGATGATCGCCGCCTACTCGCCGGAAGCGCGTGGGCGCTCGGAGCGCATGTTTTGCACGCATCAGGACCGCCTGCCACGGGAACTGGCGCTGGCCGGGATCACCGACCTGGCGGCAGCCAACCGCTACCTGACCGAAGTCTACCGGCCCGCCTTCAATGCCGAGTTCATGCAGCCGGCGATGGAAGAAGGCAGTGCCTTCGTCGGCTGGATCGGTGGCCCGCTCGACGGCATCCTATGCGAGCGGTTCGAGCGCACCGTCGGCAATGACCACTGCGTCAGCTTCGAGGGAATGAAGTTGCAGATTCCCGCCGATCGTCATCGCTGCCACTACGTCAAGGCCCAGGTGGCGGTGCTGCGCCGTACTGACCACACACTGGCGATCCTGCATGGCCCGCGCAAGTTGGCCGACCATGACGAAGCCGGCAAGGTCATGCCTCCGAATTTGAAGGTGGCTGCGTAGGTCCGCCGCGGCC
>NZ_JDSS02000041.1:93259-93509 GCF_000584955.1 Candidatus Accumulibacter vicinus | reverse complement strand
AGAAAGGTGGTCAGCCACTGAGCGATATAGCCCTTGTCCGCATACAGCTTGCCAAAGAGGCGATCGGCAAAGTCGCACAAGGGCTTGCGGTCATCGACATTGCCTGGGGTCAGCTTGACGCCAAGCAGTTCGCCCAAGTGATTGATGACTAAATGAAGTTTGAAACCGAAAAACCAGCCGGTCGAACTCTTGCCGCGCGCCGCCATGCCCTGGAACACCCGGTGACGCGGAATCCGCAAGTTCTTGCAGA
>NZ_JDSS02000041.1:73567-92886 GCF_000584955.1 Candidatus Accumulibacter vicinus | reverse complement strand
GCACTTGCCCGTGAGCTCCTCGAACAGGGCGGCCAGGGCGATCGCGCAGCGTGGCAGCAACTCGACACATCGCTGATAGGTGGGTAGTCGGGGAAACTCGCTACGCAGGTATCGACAAACAGGGTTCAGATAGAAGGATTTAAACTGTCGGTAGCGAATCTGGTGGAACAGCACGACCAGCGTCATCAACTCCGGCACGGATAGGCTGCCTTTCCTCGACCGATGGCGCTTGCCATCGGTCAGCAGCCGGGCGTTGAGTTGAGGTTCGAACGCTTTGTAAAAGTCGTCCATCCGGCAATAAGTCTCGGTTAGATCGTCCATGATGAGGCCTCCGTGTACGTGGTTGATCAGGTCATGCACTCAATGAATCAAGACAACATTGACGATCATCCGTTTCTCATCAATGGGTTAGCGCCACATTTTTGGCTTCGTTATCCCGAACTGACGTTGATGGTAAGCAAAATCCAGCCATCCGGATCAACGTCAGGCAGGAAAAACCCGGCGCTTGGCCGGGTCTGGTTCTGGCCTCAATCAATCGGCCTTCGATCTGGCGGAAGAATCCCGACCCCCTGCAGCTTCCGCAACATGCTTTCGTGCTCGCTGCCGCAAGAGCTCTTCAGGTCGTCAGCGAGGTAAGCCCCGGCAGCAGCAAGCTTGACGATGCGTGGCGCGCAGTTCTTGCCTTCGGCTTCTCGCCGGATACTGACCAGAATCTCATTCAGCCAGCCGAAGCCCTCCGCAGCCATTTTGGCGGGGGCAAGAACATCCTCGGGGTTTGGCCGAAAGCTTCCCTGATGGAGCTAGGGCGTGTCATCAATTGCGGGCTCATGCGCGTTGGATGCTGGCGAACCGATGAAGCAGCGGCACGCACTGAGAGACGACCCATGGGAACGCATCAGGGATCTCCTGCCCGGGCGGGTTGGGCATGTTGGAGCCACCGCCCGAGACAATCGCGGGTTTTTGTGGAGGCGGTGCTCTACCGGTATCGAACAGGTATCCCCTGGCGCGATCTGCCCGAGCGTTTCGGGGACTTTCGCGTGGTGCACACACCCGACGCTCTCGCTGGAGCAAGCCGGGGGTCTGGGAGCGCATCTTCAGACGATGGGCGCAAGAGGCGAACAACGAGGGGGTCAGGATTGATTCCCCCATCCGCACCCCTTCACCCACAACTCCCCACTGCCCCGCAAGCCGTACAGAAATCGCATCCGTCTTTCCGGATCACCGTCAGATTCCCGCACTCACTACATAGTTTTCCGGGTGTCGGCTGCGTGGCCGTGCTGCCTGCCGGCGTCTGCAGAATCCCCATCTGCTGCCTGGGCAGGCCGCTCTCGTCGAGAATGCCGAGCATCGCGTAGCGGTGGATGATCAGTTGCGCGAGGTAGGCCACCGTCGAGGGGTAAGTGGTCTGACGGCGGGTGCCGGGAATGAAGGCCATGAAGTCGCCGAGCGGTTCGGGGTAGTCGAGGAGTTTCCGAAGCTTCATGCCGATCCACGCCGGGTCGATGACGCGCATGTCGAGCGAAAGGAGCTTGGTCAGGCCGTCAAGGGCGCGCGGGTAGTTGCCGGAGAGCCATACCGAGTAGGGGCGGGTGACGCCGTCGGGCAGGGTGATTTCCTTGAGGCCGAGGACGAAGTCTTCACTGGTCGCCGGGTTATAGACATCGACGGTCCACGACAACGTCCCATCGGTGCCGGTCTTCGGTTCCTTGAGGCTGAACATCGCGTCGAGCACCGGTGTCGTGCCTTCGTACTCGAAAGCGCCGAGGCGTTCGACATGGAACTGGATCAGTCGGGCCATCGCGGCGACCACCGAGGGCATGCGCTTGCGTTCGCCATGCGGCGGAAAAGGCATCTCGAAACTCTCGTCGCTGGCGGTCTTGGCCAGCGATTCAAGTTTCAGCGCCAGCCAGCCGTGGTCGTTGGCGCGCATGTCCATCGACAGCGTCTTGGCGACGGCGCCGAGACCGCGCGGCTGTTCCGGGCCATTGACCCAGACTTCGAAGGGCCAGCGGCGCTCGTCCTGATCGACCTGGCCGACGAAGAGTGCGAATTTGCCGTGCGTGTGCTCGATCATGTAGGTCCAGGCCATATTGCCCTCCGGCAGGTGTGGGCGGTTCGGCCAGCGCAGGCTGGCGAGTACCGGTGCCGGCAGGGTCTTGATGGTCAGGCGGCGGTTGGCGTCGCCGGTGACGAAATCCTGCGGCTGCTTTTTGTCTTCGGCCTGTTTCTGCGCGATGGATTGTGACCCGACCGACAGCACCGACCCGAGAACGGTATTCGGGCGGTAGGTGGCCAGCCCCTTGAGGCCGGATTTCCAGGCGCTCAGGTAAAGATCCTGGAAGTCTTCATAGGGGTAATCGGCAGGCACATTGACCGTCTTGGAGATCGAGGTGTCGATGTACGGGGCCACCGCGGCAACCATGTTCTTGTGCGCTTGTGCCGAGATTTCAAGGGCGGTGACGAAATAGTCGGGGAGCTTTTCGACATCGCCGCCGCAGTGCTTGTAGAGACGCCAGGCGTAATCCTCGACGATGTATTCCTTGAGCGTGCCGTCGGCCATGCGCTTCTTGCGGCTGTAGGTCCAGGAGAATGGTGGTTCGATACCATTCGAGGCGTTGTCGGCAAAGGCCAGCGAGATGGTTCCGGTCGGTGCGATCGACAAGAGGTGCGAGTTGCGCAGGCCATGCTTGCGGATTTCGCTCTTGATGTCGGCCGGCAGGCGCGACGCGAAATTGCCGCCCGAGAGGTAGAGTTCGGCGTTGAACAGCGGAAAGGCGCCGCGTTCCTTCGCCAGTTCGACCGACGCGCGGTACGCGGTGTCGCGCATGAATTCGGAAATGCGCGCGCCCATCGCGGTCGCTTCCGGGCGGTCGTAGCGCAAGCGCAGCATGCACAGAGTGTCGCCGAGGCCGGTGAAGCCGAGCCCGACGCGGCGCTTGTTGGCGGCCTCCTCGCGCTGGCGGGCAAGCGGCCAGGCAGTGACGTCGAGGACGTTGTCGAGCATGCGCGTCGACACCTTGATGACTTCGCCGAAGGCCTCGAAGTCGAACTCGGCGAGCGCGCTGAAGGCGTCCCGGACGAACAGGGTCAGGTTGATCGATCCCAGGCAGCAGCAGCCGTAGGGCGGAAGCGGTTGTTCGGCGCAGGGGTTGGTGGCCTCGATGACTTCGCAGTAGTAGAGGTTGTTGTCCTTGTTCATGCGGTCCAGGAAGAGGATTCCCGGTTCGGCGTGGTCGTAGGTGGATTTCATCACCTGGTCCCAGAGGTCGCGGGCGCGCACGCGGCGGTACACCCAGACGCCGTCTTCGCGCTGGAAGGCGCCGTCACGCTTCATGTCCAGGCTGGGCTCGGCGCGGTGCATCAGTTCGACTTCGCCATCGGTTTCGACGGCCCGCATGAAAGCGTCGGTGACGGCGATCGAGACGTTGAAGTTGGAGAGGTCGCCGTGATCCTTGGCGTGGATGAAGACCTCGATATCCGGGTGGTCGCAGCGCAGCACGCCCATCTGCGCACCACGGCGGGCGCCAGCGGATTCGACGGTCTCGCACGAGCGGTCGAAAACGCGCATATAGGATACCGGACCGGATGCGCGCGACTGCGTGCCCTTGACCAGCGCGCCGATCGGGCGGATCGACGAGAAGTCGTAACCGACGCCACCGCCCCGCCGCATGGTTTCGGCGGCTTCGGCCAGGGCACTGTAGATGCCGGGCTTGTCATCGACGATTTCAACCACCGAATCGCCGATCGGCTGCACGAAGCAGTTGATCAGCGTCGCCGCGAGAGTTGTCCCGGCGGCCGAGTTGATGCGTCCGGCCGGCACGAAGCCATTCTCCTGCGCCCACAGGAAGCGCGCTTCCCAATGCGCGCGCTGCTTCTCTTCCTCGGCGGCGGCAAGGGCGCGGGCGACGCGGCGGCGCACGTCGTGAACCGAGAGTTCATGACCCTTGGCATATTTTTCGACGAGTACTTCGGCGGCGATTTCCTGTTCGGCAAGTGGCACGATCGCGGGAGCTTCGGCGACTTCGGACAGGGGAAGCTGATGTACGAGCTGGCTCATGGGTCGTCCTCCATAGGATGGATGGCAAAGAAATGGGTGCGGCTTGCCGGCACCGGTCTGATCGACGCGGTGCGGCTGATGGGCGTGCCTGAACGTGCAGATCCAGGTTCGGCAAAGCCGCTGGCTGCAGGGCGGGACAGACGTAAAGCTACTGCATGTAGTGGTGAAAGACAACCACAAGACTAGATGTAGTTATTCTCCGACAACCCTGCAGGCTTCTGGAAAAGCCGTGAAATCACCGGCTTGCGGCGCATCGGCGGCGGAAAAAATTTTTTTCTGGGGCATGGCCGTCGCCTTTCCCCGGAGGAAGGCCGTCGCCGGGTTGGGCGATGTCATCTGCCGGGTTTGATGCCGGCTTCACCAAGGCAGCGTTCGATGCGCGCCATCGTCTCCGAGATATCTTCGTCAAGTCCGATCGAAAAGCGGATCAGCCCGTCGTGCAGGCCGGCGGCCTCGCGTTCCTCAATCGGGATCTCGGACGATGTGCTATGGCCAGGAGTCGTGAACAGGGTCTTGAAGTAGCCGAGGCTGACCGCCAGGTAGCCGACCTTGTCGCGTTGCATCAGCGTCATCAGGCGATTGGCGGCGGCGTGATCGCCAGCGTCGAAGGTCAGCATTCCCCCCCAGCCATAACCGGGATTCATCAGCCGGGCCAGCAGCCGATGCTGCGGATGGCCGGCGAGGCCGGGGTAATGCACCGTATAACCCATCGTTTCGAGCCGGTTGGCCAGGTACAGCGCGTTGTTGCCGTGCTGGCGCAGGCGGATGTGCAGACTGTGCAGGTTCTTGAGGATGCTCGCCGCGCGCGTGCTGTCGAGCACCGGCCCCAGGAGCATGCTCGGTCCGGCATTGATGTCGTTGAGCCGGGCAATGAAGTCTCGCGACGAGACGACACAGCCGGCAACACAGTCGCTGGTGCCATTGACGAACTTGGTCAGGCTGTGCACCACGACGTCGGCGCCGTGGCGTAGCGGCGACAGGATCATCGGCGTGAAGGTGTTGTCCACCACCAGGCGGGCACCGTTCTCGTGCGCGATGGTGGCTAGTGCCGGCAGGTCACTGACTTCGAGCAGAGGGTTGCTGAGCGACTCGCAGTAGAGGACGCGCGTGTGCGGCGTCATCGCGGCACGGACGGCGTCGTGATTGCAGAGGTCGACGAAGCGCGTGTTGACGCCGAAGCGCGGCAGCAGGTTCTTCAGCAACGCATAGGTGCCGCCGTATATGCTGCGGCCGCAGACGATCTCGTCGCCGGCCCCGCACAGGGTCATCAAGGTGGTGCTGATCGCCCCCATCCCGGAGGCCATGACCTGCGCCGCCTCACCGTCCTCCATCCTTTCCAGCGCACTGGCCAGGTACTTGTTGGTCGGGTTGAAGTGGCGCGAGTAGAGGAAGCAGCCTTCGATCTCGTGCTCGAACAACTCCGCCATTCGTTCCGGGCTCAGGAATGTATAGGTGGAGGAGTCGGTGATCGACGGATTGACATCCCCGAACTCACCGAACACCAGATAATCCTGGACTCGCGATGCGGGATTGAATGCCATGGGATTGCCCTCCGACGGATGATTGAGGAAACAACCCTAACATGTGCTGTAGGCCAGGCGCAACGAGGGCAACCCCCACGCGCCCCGGCAGGAATGCCCGTGCGGGATCGAGTAGCGCTCCCGAGATGCATGCTTCGGGGCCGACGCTTGGTACCCGAGGCCATGAAATCTGATGCCGGCAGCAAAAAGCCCTTGACCGCGCGGCGTGTTTAATTAAAGTGTGCATGGTTGTGGACAGCGAGGAGGCGGGCATGACCTCTGCGGTTGACGCAGGGCTGGCTCCTTGTTTGGCCAAGCACCAGCCTGATGTATTTGTCGATCACCGCATCCGCATTGCTGCACCTCCAGGACAACCGAACCCATGAAAAGAGATTCGCGCTTTCACATCGCTGTCATTCCCGGCGACGGCATTGGCCCTGAAATCGTGGCTGCCTGCCTGCAAGTGCTTGACATTCTGCAGGAGCGCCTGGGTGGCATCGGTTTCGACTACCGCAAACTTGAGGGTGGTGCGGGTTTCTACCAGAAAACCGGCACCGCCTTCTCCGATGAAAGCATGGCCGTGTGCAAGAAAGCCGATGCCGTTCTATTGGGCGCCTTTGGCCTGCCGGAGGTCCGTTACCCCGATGGGACGGAAATTTCCACGCAGTTCGATTTGCGGGTTGAAATGGATCTGTACGCCGGTCTGCGCCCAATCCGCAGTTATCCTGGCCTGCCGCGCGTACTGGCTGACAAGCGTGCAGCGCTGATCGATCTGGTGATCGTTCGTGAGCAGAGCGAAGGGTTTTTCTACTCGCGCGGGCGAGGGACGGTGGAGGAGGACCAACTCGCCTGGGAGACGATGAAGATCTCGCGCCACGGCAGCCGCCGGATTTCCGAGTTTGCTTTCCGTATCGCCTCACGACGCGCCAAGAGCCGGCGGCGTACGGGCAAAGTCACCTGCGTCGACAAGGCCAATGTACTCTCTTCGATGGCCTTCTTCCGCAAGGTCTTCGCCGAGGTGTCCGCCAAACACCCTGAGATCAAGTCGGAGTACGCATACGTGGACGCGACGGCCATGAACCTGGTCAAGGCGCCGTGGGACTTCGACGTGCTGGTGACCGAGAACGCTTTCGGAAGCATCCTTTCCGACCTGGCAGCCGGTGTTGTGGGCAGCCTCGGTCTGGCGCCGTCGGCCGACATCGGGGAAAAGCACGCGGTTTTTCAGCCTGCGCACGGTAGTGCACCGCACATGGCCGGTCAGGGTATCGCCAATCCGGTTGCCCAGATCCTTTCGGCGGCATTGATGCTGGACTGGCTGGCCGACCAGCACGGCGAACCCCGGCTGGCACATGGCGCACGCATTCTGGAACGGGCGGTTGAAAAGGCGCTGACCGTGGTCTGCCCAATCGAATTCCGCGGCCAGGACGGCACGGCAGCCATTGCCAAAGCGATCATGGCCCAGATTCGCAAGGTCTGATCACTACGGCAAACCTTCATGCGCGGTCCTGTCGCGTCGTGCTGGTGCATGCGGCCGCAGGCGGGGTGACTGCTACAATGGCACCCCCACAAGAACAAGGATCCCTACCATGACCGTCAAGCCACCCCCCGCCACCGCTGCCAGCCTGTTGTTGCCCACCGTCGAGCGGCAGACCGGCGAGCCCCCCAAGTGCGCGATCATCTGGCTGCACGGCCTGGGTGCCGACGGGCATGACTTCGAGCCGATCGTAGACGAATTCGATTTTGATCGGTTGCCGGCGCTGCGTTTTGTCTTTCCGCACGCGCCCATGCGGGCGGTGACCATCAATGCAGGCTACGTGATGCGCGCCTGGTACGACATCGTCTCAGTCGATTTTGCGCCGGGACGCGAGGAGGCGGAGGGCGTGCGGACATCCGCGCAACAGATCGAAGCCCTGCTTGACCGGGAGAATGCACGGGGCATCGCGGATGCGCGCATCGTGCTGGCTGGTTTCTCGCAGGGCGGAGTCATCGCCTTGCACACCGGTCTGCGTCACCCGCGGCGCCTGGCCGGGATTCTGGCGCTGTCGTGCTATCTGCCGCTCGCCGAGACGCTGGCTGAAGAAGCGCAACAGGCCAACCGCGACGTGCCGATCTTCATGGCACATGGGCGTGCCGACCCGGTCATTCCCTACGACCTCGGCAAACGTGCCGCCAAACTGCTCAAGGCCGCGGACTACCCGGTGCAGTGGCATGGCTACGACGCCGAGCATACGGTGTGCCTCGAGGAACTGCGTGACATCGAGGCCTGGCTGAACAAGGTACTGGCAGACGCCTGCTGAGCGGCGGCGAAGCCCTCCGGTCCAGGCGCGTGCCGCTCACTGCGTTACTGCGCTGCAGGAGCATCGCGCGGAGCGGCGACAAAGGCCAGGGTTCCGCTGCGCATCTGGAACGTTCCCTGCAGGGGGCCCATGCCACCTTCGGGTTCGCCGTCAAGCTTCGCAAAGCCTTCGCAACTGCGCGTCTCGACGACAAACATGCGCTTGCCCTGCTTGAGAATCCAGGCATCGTTTCCCGGCGCATAGACCTCGACCTTGCTTTCAGTGCCTCCCGGTCCCATCTCGTGCCGACGCATGCAATCGGGCATGCGTGCTGCGACGATCGCGTACCTGGCGGTCTTTTCCCAGAAGAAGTTCTGCACACGAATCAGCGTCAGCGAATGCTGGCGCGAGGCGATCTCGAAAGACGCGCGCTGATCCGAGCAGGCCACCAGCAGCGGCAGCAGCAAGCAAGGGAACAGCCTTTTCAGTGACAAGGGAATTTCCTCCAGTGAATTCGGAAAAAGGCCGGCAAACTCAGTCGAGCATCCGCCAGTGCAGCCACTCGCCAGCCCCCAGAGGGACCAGCCGATCGTCATCAGTGTAGGCGAAGGTCTTGGGGACTCGCCAGTCCCGCCGTGCGAGTGTCACCTGACCGCCATTGCGCGGCAAGCCGTAGAAGTCGGGGCCATGAAAACTGGCGAAGGCCTCCAGCCGGTCGAGCGCGCCGGCCGACTCGAAGGCGGTCGCGTAGAGTTCGAGTGCCGCATGCGCCGTATAACAACCGGCACAACCGCAGGCAGCTTCCTTGCTGGCGCGCGCATGTGGCGCAGAATCGGTCCCGAGAAAGAATTTCGGGTTGCCGGAAGTGGCTGCGCGCAGCAGGGCCTGGCGATGCCGCTCGCGTTTGAGGACCGGCAGGCAGTAATAATGCGGACGCACCCCGCCGGCAAAAATGGCGTTGCGGTTGTAAAGCAGGTGGTGAGCGGTGATCGTTGCCGCAACATTCGGCCCGCAAGCGGCTACGAAGTCGGCGGCGTCAGCGGTCGTGATATGCTCGAAAACGACCCGGAGCTGTGGGTGCCGCGCCAGCAGAGGTCGCAGCACGCACTCGATGAACACCCGCTCGCGGTCGAATACGTCAACCGCCGGGTCAGTCGCTTCGCCGTGCACCAGCAACGGCATCCCCAGCTCGGCCATTGCCTCCAGCGCGGGCGCGCATCGGGCGATCTCCGTCACGCCCGCGTCGGAGTGGGTTGTCGCGCCGGCCGGGTAAAGCTTGACGGCGTGCACGCAGTCGCTATCGACGGCCCGTCGGATTTCATCGGCGGGGGTATGGTCGGTCAGGTAAAGGGTCAGCAGCGGTTCGAACGTCACACCCGGCGGCAGCGCCGCCAGGATGCGCGCACGATACGCCTCGGCAGCGGCGACGGTCGTGATTGGCGGGCGCAGATTGGGCATCACGATGGCGCGCGCAAACTGGCGCGCGGTGTGCGGCAGGACGGTGGCCAGCGCCGCACCATCGCGCAGATGGAGGTGCCAGTCATCGGGACGGGTAAGGGTGATCTGCATACCTGCACCTGGCAAAGGAAATGGTTGAATTCCAGATTCTAACAGCGCTGTGCCGTGCCAGCGGATCGCACTGCACAAGGCCGGATGGCGCTTGACCTGGCTGTCAACTCTTGCCTAGACTCTCGAACCATGAGGGCAAGCTACGTTCTATCGATCGACCAGGGCACCACCGGTTCGACGGTGCTGATTTTCGACCACGACGGTCAGGTCAAGGGTCGGGCCTATTCCGAGTTCACCCAGCACTATCCCAGACCGGGCTGGGTCGAGCACGACGCCGAGGAAATCTGGCAGGTGACGCTCAAGGTCATCGGCGAAGCCCTGCGCAGCGCGCGTGTCCGGGCCAGCGATCTGCACGCCATCGGGATCACCAACCAGCGGGAAACGACCGTGCTCTGGGAGCGAACCACTGGCAAACCGGTAGCCCGGGCGATCGTCTGGCAGGATCGTCGAACGGCCCGCTATTGCGACGAACTGAAGGCGCGGGGCCTGGAGGAAATGATCCGCCACAAGACCGGCCTGGTGATCGACCCGTATTTCTCCGGAACCAAGGTGAAGTGGCTGCTGGACCAGGTCGACGGTCTGCGCGAACGCGCCGGGCGCGGCGAAATCGCGTTTGGCACCATCGATTGCTGGCTGGTCTGGCAGTTGACCGGCGGCAAGGCGCATGCCACCGACTACTCCAACGCCTCGCGCACGCTGCTGTACAACATTGAGGAACTGTGCTGGGACGAAGAAATTCTCGAACTGCTCGACATCCCCAAGGCAATCCTCCCCGCAGTCAGGCCGTCTGCGTGCATTTTCGGGTCGACCGATCCGGAGATGTTCTTCGGGACGCACGGTATCCCCGTCGCGGGCGTCGCCGGCGACCAGCAGGCGGCCTTGTTCGGGCAAGCCTGCCACGGCGCGGGTCTCGCCAAGAACACCTACGGCACCGGCTCGTTCGTGCTGATGAACACCGGTACCCAGCGGGTCCTCAGCAAGGAGAAACTGCTGACCACCATCGCCTGGGGAATCGGCGACGAGCCTGTCGAATATGCCCTGGAAGGCGCCATCTTCATCACCGGCGCAGCCGTGCAGTGGCTGCGCGACGGTCTCGGAATCATCCGGTCGGCGACCGAAGTCGAGGCGCTGGCGCGGTCGGTGCCGGACAACGAAGGCGTCTATTTCGTGCCGGCGCTGGTCGGTCTGGGTGCGCCGCACTGGGATCCCTACGCCCGTGGCCTGCTGATCGGCATCACCCGCGGTACCACCCGGGGCCACCTCGTACGGGCAGTGCTCGAGAGCATGGCCTACCAGACGCGCGACGTGATCGAGGCGATGCAGCGCGATTCCGGAATCACCCTGAAGGAATTGCGCTGCGATGGCGGCGCCTCGGTCAACCGTCTGCTGATGCAGTTTCAGGCCGACATTCTCGGGGTGCCGGTGGAGGTGCCGCGAATTGTCGAGACCACCGCCCTGGGTGCCGCCTATCTGGCCGGGCTGGCCACCGGTTTCTGGAGCAGTCGCGTGGAACTGGCCGAGAAGTGGCAGCTCGACAACCGCTATACGCCGCACCTCGACGAGAGCAGGCGCCAACGCCTGTTCCGGCGCTGGCACCGGGCGGTCGAGCGCTGCCGGGGCTGGGCGCGGGATGACGAGGGGGACCCCTCCGACGAGTCCTGAAGCACCGTCAGCACTCGTCAAGACTGGCACGCAGCTCGCGCAGATAGGCGAGCCCGCGGATCGCCCGACTGCCGTACCAGGAAACCATTTCGCCGTCGATCAGCGCCGCGCGGATGCCCGGCAGTCGTTCTGTCAACTGACGCAGATGGCTGGCACGGAAGGGGTAGGGTTCGCTGGAAAGAAATACGATCTCGGCTGCCCGCGCCAGCCCCGGCAAATCGACCTCCGGATAGCGGACCGCGCTTGCCTGCGGCAGCGTATCCCAGCCGGCGGCGGCCAACATGTGCGAGATGTAGGTGTCGCGGGCGACGCTGAGCCAGGGTTCGCGCCAGATCAGGTAGAGCACTCGCTGCCGCGGTCGCCCATTGGCCAGCGTGCCGAGCGCCGCCCAGGCGCGCTCGAAGTCGGCGCAGAGGGCCTCGGCCTCTTTTTCGCGCCCGAAAATCCCGCCCAGCAGGCGGTAGAGTTCGAGGTTGTCGCGGGCAGTCAGCGGGTGGGTGACGATCAGGTGCGGAACGAAATCGGCCAGGGCTTCGACTTCTTCGCGACGGTTTTCGTCGATGTTGACCAGCACATGCGTTGCCTGCAGCGCACGCAGTTTGTCGATGTCGAAACCCTTGGTGCCGCCGAGTTTCGGCACCCGCCGGACGACCTGCCGCGGATGAATGCAGAAACCGGTGCGGCCGACCAGCCGCTCGCCGAGGTCGAGGTCGACCAGCAACTCGGTCAGACTGGGCACCAGCGAGACGATGCGCGGTATGCCGGGAAAGCAAGCGTGCGGCTTGCCGAGCGCGTCAGACCATTGCATGATGAGGGCTCCACGTTCAAATAACAGGAGACAAGCATGCTAGCTCAGAAACTTGCCGTCGTGACCGGTGCCGCGCGCGGCATCGGCCTCGCCGTGGCGCGCGATCTGGCGGCCGCCGGGTGCATGGTGCTGATGGTCGGGCGCGGCGCCGAAGCGATCGAGGACGCCGCCCGACAACTGCGCGCGAGCGGGCACGAGGTGATGCCGCATGTGGCCGATGTCACCGACGCCAGCGCCGTTGCCGCCCTGGGCGCCCGCCTGCGCCGCGAGTTCGGCCGCGCCGACATTCTGGTGAACAATGCCGGCGTTTTTCTCGAAGCGCCGGATTTTCTGGCTCCGCAGGCGGCCAGCGTGGTGGTGGTCGATCCGGATCTGGTGGCGGCGACGCACGCCTGCAACGCACTCGCACCGCTGCGCCTGATTCAGGTCATCGTTCCCCTGATGCGCGAGAATCGCTGGGGGCGAATTGTAAACGTCTCGTCCGGCATGGGACAACTGGCCCAGATGGGTGGCTACTGGCCGGGTTACCGGATGTCGAAAGCGGCGCTGAACGCGCTGACCCGCCTCACGGCCAAGGAGCTGGAAGGCACTCCGATCAAGATCAACTCGGTCTGCCCCGGCTGGTGCCGTACCGGCATGGGTGGCGAGAACGCCACCCGCAGTGCCGAGGAAGGCGCCCAAGGAATCGTCTGGGCGGCACTGCTGCCGGACGACGGCCCGAGCGGCGGTTTCTTCCGCGATGGCCAAGCGATCGAGTGGTGAAAATGAGCAAGTCCACCGGACGGCGCCATCGGAACTTCACCCGTCATCAGCGAATGCTCACCGTCCGCGCCTTCCATGCTGGCGCCTGCCAGCGCTGGAAGGCAGACAGCGAAGCCGGTTTGTCGGCCCAGCGATCGATCTCGAGGGTGGACGGGTTGAGCAGCTCGAAACTGAGCTTGTAGCGGCCGTCCACTTTCGCCTCTCGAGCGGTGAGCATCTGTCCGCTGCCGGGCACCCAGCCGGCGAATTCGACGTAGCCGAGGGTCGGTTGCACCGTCGCCGGCGGAACGACATCGACCTTCCAACCAGTCGGTTCCTGACGAAAAACCCACATCTCGCGCCAGCCATCGAGCGGCTGTACGGCCAGCGCCAGAGCCGTTCCCTGCGGGTGCGCGGCGGCCGACGCGGTCCAGACGATGCCGTAGGTACAACGCGTCAGCAGGGCGTGCTTGGCATCGTGCCGGGAATCGACGAGATGTACACAGGTTTCCCCAGGCTGGCCGGGGCTGGTGGCGATCCCGAGGCTGCTGGGGGCTGTCGCCGAAGGCATGGTGCCTGCCGGCGGTTCGGCGGCCCAGCGCGAAGCGCCGACGCGAATCGCGGCGTCGCTGTAAGTGGCCGCATCCGTCTCAGCCAGCTCGCTCCGGTTGATCGCCGCGAGTTCGTCGACCGCACGCTTGCCCGCCGCAGTGACTGGCCCGGCGCCCGCTTCCGAGCGCCTCGCCCGTTGCCAGGCGAGACTGGCCCATACGCCGGCCCGGCGCAGGTGCAGGCGGTTCTTGAGAACCTCTGGCAGGCGAGTGGTTTCGACCCGATCGAGCACTTCGGCACGCCAGTGGTCGACCGCCAGGCGCTCCGTTGGGGTCAGCGCCGGCGCAACGCAATCGTGACGGGTCAGTGCCAGCGCGGCCTGGGCCTTCTGCTGGTCGCTCGCCGGCAACGCGAGAACGCGCCGGAAAGCGTCACCGTTATAGCAAAGCTGAAGCTGCTCGTCGCGCTCGAAACTGAGCATGCGCACACCATAGGCCGCGGCGACTTCGAGGTGCGCAGCGACGCTGGTATCGGGGGTTTTCCCCTGGCGAACGGTGGCGCGTTTGGCCAGACGTTCGGCGAAAGTCCCGAGCGCGTCGAAGACCTCTGCGTTGATCGCATCGGCTGGCGCCGCCTTGAGATAGGCGGCGGCATAGCCGATTCCCAGCGCCTCCGCCCCCGGCGTGTCGCGCAGGAAGCGGACGACCGCCAGCAGCTCGGGAGCATTTTCCGGTTGCAGTGTCTGCTGGCGAACCTGGCTCGCGCGGATGTAACCGGCACGCTCCCGGCGATGATCATAGACCTGCAGGTAATCGCCCTTGGTGGCGCGAATTTCGAGGGAGTCACCCTGCCACAGGACGGCCTGCTGGACGGCCGATTCCCTGGGCGCGGCGCGCAGGGCGGCCTGGTCCTGGGTGACGATGGCAACGACGGTGAGCGCGGTGGCGAGCAGGCTCATTGTCCACCCTCGCCGCTTTCTTCAGCGCCCTGGGCGTCTGACGCCGCCTGGCTCGCTGCCTGGGCACGCCCGTTCCTGCCGCTGCCGAGCAGGGTGGCGCCGATGAAGCCGCCGTCAGTGGGGGGCGGCGCAATGATGACCGAGATCTTGTCGGAGAGCTTGTCGGCCAGCGTCTTCTGGATCAGCAAGGGATTCTTCGAGATCAGCGCGCCATCGCGTGCCAGTTGCTCGCTGGCGATCCTGCCGATGCGCTCCTGGCGATAGGCTTCGGCGTCGGCCAGTTTCTGGCGCGAATCGGCCTCGCCGGCCGCCTCGATGCGACGCGCCTGTGCGCTCGCTTCGGCCGCCTTGATGCGCGCCAGCTTGTCGGCCTCGGCTTCCAGCCCGCGCTGCTCGATCTGCTTCTGCTTGAATGGCAGCACATGCTTCATCGCTTCCGCCTGCGCCCGGGCGGCAATGATCTGCTCTTCGCCCGCAGCCTCGGCGGCTTTCTCCCGGCGGACCTTCTCGGCTTGCGCTTCGAGTTCGCTCTGTTTCACCTGTTTGTCCTTGAGTTCCAGCGTGTAGCGCATCTTCTCGGTTGCCAGTTCTTCGGCGAGCAGATTTTCCATCCCAGCCTTGTAATCGGAAGGCAGGTCCACTTTGCCGATGGTCACCGATTCCAGCGTGATCCCGTCGGCAGCCAGGCGGGGTTTCAACTCGACTTCGATGGCTTGCTGGATCTCCTGGCGTTTGCTGGAGAAGATCTCGCGCACCGTATAACGAGCGAGCGTCTTGTAGAGCACGCCCTGCACAACCGGTTCGACGATTTCCCCGTTGATGTCCTGGGGCAGGGTTCTGGCCATCACCGAAATCTGCTGCGGGTCGAGCGAGTAGCGTACCGAAATGTCCACCCCGAGCGAGAGGCCTTCCACCGACTGAAAAGCCGCCGGGCCGCCGGCACTGATGCCGCCGCTCGGACGATAAACCTGGTCGCGCAACGAGAAGCGGCGCAACTCGTGCAGATGCGGAATGATCAGCACCGCGCCTGCACGCACCTCGGTCGAGCCGCCGGTGAACTGGTTTACGCGCAGGCCAATTTCGCCACGTCCGATGCTCTGCAATGGCGGATGTGCGTAGAGCGTGTAGCCGCCGGCCGCGAGCATTGCCAGCGCCATCAGGCCGACGCCACGATGCTGGAGGGCTCTGCCGCAGCGGGCGGCGCCGGGGGCTACGCGGGCTGCTGCGAGACCCAAGGTATGGCGAATCGATTCGACGATTTCCTTGATCCGTGGTGACATGATGTGATTTCTCCTGACAAGCGATCTTCGATCGAAGGGGCTACTGCCCCGCCATGGGTGCGGGAAGATCGGTCCGCGCCCGGTTTCGGCATGGAGTCCATCGTCGTCGAAAGGCCATGGAGGGAGCAAAGGCGGCGCGGGGGCAGTTCGGTCATGGGCTGGCGGCCTGTTTTCGCGCTCGTTCCGGTTCGCTCAGCGGTGTGAACAAAACCTCCCGGTCCGGCCATGCCGGACTTCCCGCTCGCCGGAGATCAAATGGGCACTGTTTGATGAGGGTTCATATAGTCTCGTCGGTGCCGCTGGATTCCCCATCCTTCGCTGACTCCGGCGGGTGTCAGTGGCGTAGGTTGAGCTGAGGGACGAAGCCCAACCGATCACAGGTCCTTGACCGCGCGTTGTCGTTTTGGGCTGTTGGGTGAGCACGGTCCACCTTCGTGATGGAACTCGCGGCGTAAATGATCAAATAGGGTGATGTTTGGAGGGGGGTTACAAGTGTAGGTTTTTTCGAGCATTGGTTCTGTGGCAGAGTTGGCCAAGGTTCCGGGACGGCGTGCGCGACGGGAATCATTTGGGTGCGGCTCTTTTCGGCCACGAAGACTCTTAGACAGATCAAATAGTTAGCTCATCAATGACTGGTCAGAATCTCTCGGGAGCGGTACGTAACCTGGCGGGTACCCGTTTCCTAGCTCAAAGGCGACCAATTCAGGCGGCGGCGGACGAATTAGGGGGATCAAATTGCCCGACAGAGGGTCGCGAAACCGTGGCCGAAAAGAGCCGCACCCATTCGATTTGAGGGGGCGTGCCATACAGGAACTCAGGATCGAGGTAGTTCAGAAACGAGACATGCCCCCCGAGTTCCGGACTCCCCGAGTTCGCGCTTTGATTCGCAGGCGGTGATCCATCCTGTTTCCGACATTTTGAATGCTCAGGGCGGCGTCATATGGTGCTCTTCGGCATAGGTGCGAAGAGCACGATTGACTGCCTCGGAATCCGGGAACAGCCTCTGCAAGTCAGCTTCGATGAGGATCAGGTTGGTGCCTTCCCGATAGCGCCGGGCGTACTTCCCGCGCTCACCGGACTTGATCAGGTCGGCCGGGTACTCCGGCCGCAAGGTGTCTTCATCGTTCATAGGCTTTACGCTCCTGGCTGGTCATGCGGCGTGCGGAAATGATACGAATCGTCTCTGACCGCTCGGTATACGCCACGACGAGAAAACTCCCGCTCGATGAAACACCAAAAAGCAGGTATCGCTCCTCATGATGTGAATGGTCCGGGTCATGGACGCACGAAGAATGGTCATCAGCAAACAGCTCAGCAGCTTCGGCGAAGGAAACACCATGCTTCTGTTCGTTGCTGCGCGCCTTTGCTTCATCCCATTGAAAATAAAGGGCCATGCCGCGTCAAAGGGCAAGCTGCTGCTGGGTATCGTCGACTGTCTGCTTCACCGGTCGGCCCGGCGAGCCCTTCCACGTGCGCCGCCCCAACATGAAGGCTATCTCGCGCTGAAAGCGCTCGCTGCCCAACACGAAGCCCCCGTTTGCCGATTCGCGTATTCGAGCGACTAGCGCGGGTTCGAGGTGCTCGTCAAACAACTCGCGATACACCGCATGCCGACGCTCGGCGCTTACGCCCAGGTCAAGAAAGACGGCGTGCGGCGTCAGCAGCCGGTCAATGGCCTGGCCCGTGTTGGCGTGGAAACTCGACCACCGGTAGTCCCCCGGTTTATTGACCATGCCCGCTCGTACAGGATTCAGCTCAATGTAACGCTGGCAAGCCAAAAGGTAGTTGTCGGCCTGGACGAGACACGAACGAAAACGGCCCTCCCACAGCGAACCCGTACGACCATACGTCCGGTTGACACGCTGAACGTAGCATTGCCCCAACCTCTTCATCAAGTTGGAGATGCCATCGGGCGCCTCGCCGGTGACGAGCAGGTGAACGTGGTTGGTCATCAGAACATACGCGTGGACCGCGACGTTTTCCGAGGACGCGGCAGTGGCAAGGGCCTCGAGATAGAACCGGAAGTCGTCCTCTGAAAAAAAGCACGCGCCCCGATCGATCCCCCGCTGGATCACATGAAAGGGGGTATCTGCAGCAACAATCCGTGCTCGCCTCGGCATCTTCGCCTCACTTTCTCACTGCACAACCAACGAAGACCGACTATAGCAGAAAACGTGGTCTGTCCCCCTTTTTCCCGGCTCGTCAGGGACCGCTTGCACCATCATGGCTATCCTGGTCCTGGTGCTGCGGTTCTGACGAGGTTTTCAGGCGCCGTCGGCACGCTTTCCCCGAATCACGAGTGCCGCCAAGACCGATCAGAGCTTGGAACACTGGCAGTTGTGGCGTTGGATATCCTATCCTTGGACGACCCGGTAAAGAACGGTTTTCGCTGGATCGCGTGGGCAGTAGGACGCGAGGACGCCTCCCTGAGATCGTTCGACGGCTATGTCGCTTTGCCGGAGGCCGGTCCCGCATGTGAGCTGTTTATATGCACAGTATAGTGCGTTCCCCTCGGGTCCCGCCGGTCAGGAAATCGATGTCCGGCAAATCAGATAGGCCCGCGTTTACGGCGGCGTGCCGCCCCGATGCCAAGCAGTCCGGACCCCAGCAATACGATGCTTGCAGGCTCGGGAACCGCCGTAGCATAAACAATGGTCACTTCAATAAGGCTCTCGCTCAAGAACCCGGCCGTCAGCTTGTCGCTGCTGCCCGGACTAAAAAATAGATCAGCCCCGACATTGACGTTGAACGTTCCGGTTCCTTCGAAGAAACCGAATGGCGCCGAAAGACTAAGGGAGGTGGTACCAGGCGGCAGCACAGTCACATGTGTTGCACCGGAAATTCCGCCAAAATCCACAACACCATCGAATGCACCCAAATTATCAACGATGCTCACACCCTGGCTCACAGTCAGCAGCGTCGAGGCCGCGTAAGATGGGATAGACACATTGAAATCGTAATGGAACAACGACGTCACAACCGATGGAGAGAGCGCAAGGTTCTCGGCCATCGATCCGAGTTTCTCATTCACCCTTACCGTAATCGTTACACCGCCCAACGGCCCGTGGCAGAAACAGCCGGTGTTGTCGATTTGATCGAATGTGAACGACGTATTTGGGAGCGTCGTAGACGGTCCCAAACTCCGGGTTTGAGTAATCAATGCTGCGGACGCCGGCACGTTCGTGAGGATGAGAGCCCCCGCTATCGCCAACCGGCCGATTTGATTGATACGCATTTAGGTTACCTCCTTCGCTAATTCATGCCGCAAAGTAACTACTCAGCAGGATCCTGGCACGGCTTGTGCTAATGTTGACGGGCCTTGATCATCGTTCCGGCCACAACCGTCCGTTGCGCTTGATGAAAGTCCTGCGGGAAAGTGGCAGAACCCTCGAAATCTCGTACCCTTGGAAGTGCGAACTAACCGAGGGAGAAGGAAGATGCTCAAGGGTCCTGCCGGGATGGACTTTAACCCAGACACGAGGCGAGTGCCACTGCGCGCGGCACGGGCGTCGATGGATGGTTGGTCGTGATACGTCGCTCGCGCCTGGAGCGGGCGGAGCAGCTTGGGGCGGCCACCGTGCGCCTGGCGGCGGGGCAGACGCAACGGCAGGTAGCCGCCGACCTCGGACTGGCACGCAGTACCCTGCAGGATTGGCGCAAGCCGGAGGCGGTTGGCGTGGCTCCCGCGGCCCTGGCGGCGTGGATGGAGACGCCGGAGGGCGTGCGGTGGCTGCATCAATTGGTGTTGGCGGCGCATTTCAGCATCACCCTGCAGGGCGCTGCCGGCATTCGGGTGGTGTGCCAATTCCTTGAGTTGAGCGGGCTGTCGGCCTTCGTCGGCGCCAGCTACGGCACCCAGCAAGGCCTCAATGCGGCGCTGGAGGAGGCGCTGGTCG
>NZ_JDSS02000041.1:73463-73557 GCF_000584955.1 Candidatus Accumulibacter vicinus | reverse complement strand
GAGTTGAGCGGGCTGTCGGCATTCGTCGGTGCCAGCTACGGCACCCACCAGGGCCTCAATGCGGCCCTGGAGGAGGCGCTGGTCGCTGTCGCAC
>NZ_JDSS02000041.1:73212-73453 GCF_000584955.1 Candidatus Accumulibacter vicinus | reverse complement strand
CCGTCGCGGAGGAGCAGCGCGCGGCGCTGGCGCGGGGCATGCCGCATCGGGATCTCACGGTGTGTGAGGATGAGACTTTCCATCCACAGATGGGTCTGGTGGCGCTGGAGCCGGTGTCGGGCTTTCTTCTTCTGGAACAGTACGCGGCGGATCGTCAGGCGGCGACCTGGACGCAGGCGCTCCAGGAAGCCCTGGTCGGCTTGGATGTCGCCGTGATTCAGGGCACCAGCGACGAGGCCGG
>NZ_JDSS02000041.1:72894-73202 GCF_000584955.1 Candidatus Accumulibacter vicinus | reverse complement strand
TGGGTTTGGTGGCGCTGGAGCCGGTGTCGGGCTTTCTTCTTCTGGAGCAGTACGCGGCGGATCGCAAGGCGGCGACCTGGACGCAGGCGCTCCAGGCGGCCCTGGTCGGGTTGAATGTTGCCGTGATCCAAGGCACCAGCGACGAGGCCACGGCGTTGCATCGGCAGGTCGAGGTGGACCTGGATGCGCATCATTCGCCGGACCTCTTCCCTGGTCAGCATGAGGTTTCGAAGGCCACCAGTCTCTCCCTGGCCCGCCAGGTTCGGCAGGCCGCCGCGACGGTGGTGGCCGCTCAGCAGGCTTGGGCG
>NZ_JDSS02000041.1:61330-72884 GCF_000584955.1 Candidatus Accumulibacter vicinus | reverse complement strand
AGCCGGTGTCGGGCTTTCTTCTTCTGGAACAGTACGCGGCGGATCGCAAGGCGGCAACTTGGACGCAGGCACTCCAGTCGGCCTTGGTCGGGTTGAACGTCACCGTGATCCAAGGCACCAGCGACGAGGCCACGGCGTTGCATCGGCATGTCGAGGTGGACCTGGGCGCTCATCATTCGCCGGACCTCTTCCATGGCCAGCACGAGGTGTCGAAGGCCACCAGTCTGCACCTGGCCCGCCAGGTCCGACAGTCCGCCGCGACCGTGGTGGCCGCCCAGACGCGCTGGGCGATTGAGCGGGCGGCCCAGCAGGCATACGAAGACCTGTCGCCTCGTCCCTGCGGTCGTCCGCCCGCGTTCGCCACCCGCCTCCAGGCCGCCATGAGCGAGGTGGTGCAGGCCGAAATCGCGCACACCCAGGCGCAGGCGCGTCAGTGCGAGGCCCGCGAACGGGTGCGTGAGCTGGGCATCCTGTATCACCCGTATGACCTGGAGCGCGGACAGGCACAACCGGTCGAACAGGTCGCGCAGCGCTTCAACGGCGTCTGGGCGCAGCTCGAGCGTATCGCCCAGGCCGCTAACCTGCCGACGCGCACCCGTGAACGCTTGGCCAAAGCGCAACGTTTGACCACCCAACTGCTGGCCACCCTCACCTTCTTTTTCGCCACCCTGCAGGGGCAGGTCGAGGCCCTCGCGCTGCCCCCCGACCTAGAGCGCGCCCTCGTCGAAGAACTGATTCCCGCTCTGTATCTGGAGCGCGTCGCCGCGCGCAGCACTCTCGCCGAGCCGCGTCACCGACTACGCGCGCTGAGAGGCTGTGAAAATATCCCGCGAGTCGGCCCGGGCACGGCGGAGCAGGTATAATGCTGGGGTCATTGATATTGTCAGGCTACGAGCATGATCGAGACTTCCCTGCTTTTTCCCGACGAGCCGACGACGCCAGCGAAGCCGACGAGCCAGAGTTGTGCGAAGGCATCGTCACCGAAGGCGGCGGCGCGCGTACTGATGCCGAACCGCAATCAGCTGGAATGGCGGGCGAGTGACCTGGAATCGCTGCTACCGCCTGGGCACCGAGCCAGGATCGTCTGGGGGTATGTTGAGCGGCAGAACCTGGAAGGGCTGTATGCCGGAATCAAAGTGGTTGAGGGCGGAGTAGGACGAGCGGCAATTGAGCCGGAGATTCTGTACGCCCTGTGGCTTGACGCCACCCTGGAAGGAGTCGGTGGTGCTCGTGCGCTGGCCAGACTGACGCAGGCTCATGACGCCTACCGGTGGATCTGTGGTGGCGTGCAAGTCAATGACCACACCTGGGCCGATTTTCGCAGCCACCCAGGGGACGCCTTGGACGATCTGTTGACCGACAACGTCGCGAGTCTGATGGCCGCGGGAGCCGTCAAGCTCAAGGCGGCGGCGCAGGACGGGATGCGAGTACGAGCGAGTGCCGGAGCCGCCTCGTTCCGGCGAGAAGAGAAGCTCAAAGCGTCCCTCGAAGCGGCGCGGGAGCAGGTGAGCCGCCTCAAGGCGCAAGGGGATGACGACCCGGTCGGCGAAACAGCGCGCAAGCAAGCCGCACAGCGGCGTGCGGCGGCGGAACGGGAAGCGCGCATCGAAGCCGCCTTGGCTCGGCTGCCCGAGCTGGCGGCGATCAAGAAGGGCCAAGGAAAGGACCCGAAGGAAGCGCGTGCCTCGACCACCGATGCTGACGCAACGGTCATGAAGAGGGGGGATGGGGGATTTCGGCCGGCGTTCAACTTTCAGTACGCCACCGACACCGAAAGTCAGGTGATCATCGGGGTGGAGGTGGTGACCGCCGGCAGCGACCCGGGACAGATGTCACCGATGGTTGAGCAGGTCAGCGAACGCTGTGGTCAGACCCCGGAGAGTTGGCTGGTCGATGGCGGCTATCCTGGGCATGGGCAACTCGACGCGGTGGCCGAGGAGACCCCCGTCTATGCGCCCGTGCCGAAGACCAAAGACCCGACAGTCGACGTTCACCAAGCGAAGGCAAAGGACAGCCCGGCGGTAGCCCAATGGCGGGAACGTATGGGAAGCGATGAGGCCAAGGCTCTCTACAAGGATCGCGCGGCGACGGCCGAATGTGTGAATGCGCTGGCACGCAACCGCGGCCTGAAGTGCTTACTAGTTCGCGGGCTGAAGAAAGTCAAGGGCGTCGCGTTGCTGTTCGCACTGGCGCACAACCTCATGCGCGCCGCTACGCTCGCACCCGAACTGGTCGGCCTAGGGACAGGAACGTCCGCCGTACCGCAAATGGCAGGGTAATCGCGAGAAAAGCGCGGAAAAGGGGTAGATCCAGGCCAAAAGGCTAGCCACGACATGCATTAAGCATAATTTGGCCCAGGCGGGCGCCAGCCGCCTAATTGTGCCCAACGCGGTGCGGAAGTGAAAAATTCACAGCCTCTGAGCCGCCAGTTGCTCGAACCGCTGCGTCACGGCGCGCATCCGATCTAGGCCTTACCATCCACCGAGATCGCGCGCCTGGAACAGGTGGCCGGCGAATGCGCCGATCGCTTCCAGCGCAGCAGCTCCGGGGTGGAAGGCCGCAACGGCCAACTGGCCCTGCATCACCATGGCCGACATCGCCTGAGCGACCGCAAGCTCGCGGCGCTCACCGCCGTACACAACTATCACATCCGTCGCGCCGACGACCTCGACCACCCAAGCAGCCCTATCTGATGCAGGTGGCGGCGTAGCGGGGGCGGCCGGAACGATGATCGAGGCCGCCTCCAGCCAGTTGGGTGCACAGATCACCGGCATTTCCGCGCCGGCGAGCGCGAGAGCCAACGCGTCGCCTTCCGGCTCACCCAGCAGGATGGCGACCAATGCCGAGCTGTCGACGACCATCGTCAGCGCGGCAGTCCGTCCGCTCCCAGCCCAAGGATCTCGGCCTCGGGGCGCTCATCGAGCACGGGAAGGCGAGCGCTGCGTCTGGCAATCGCGCGGATACGGGCCAGCCGCAGGTCGGCATCAGACCGGCTGGCAGGAAAGCTCCGCAACGCATCGAGTTGACTGATGACTTCCTGGTTGAGTGAACGGCGGTGGGCCTCTGCCTGTTCCTTCAACCACTGGTGCAGATCGGCAGGCACATCGCGCACAGTGAGGGTCGGCATAGGCTTTCCAGTGACATCGAAATGACTGCAGTTTAGCATCAGTGAGTAGCTACAGGCGAAACGCGGCTGGGCAGTCCTTCAGGCTTCCAGTTGACTGCGACGCTGTCTGGCGGCGGGGCAGGAGGCATGGCCGGCCCCCCCGGTCTTGTACTTGCTTACTCGCGCTCTGTCTGAACAGGCTTGTTCGTACCTGCTCCCGTTTTTTTCTCCTCGTACTCAGCGCGCTCGTGCGCCTCGCGCCTCTTCGCACGGAGTTCAATTTTGGCTTTGGCCTCGGCCATGTTGGTGAGGAGATCCTTACGGCAGCCGATTTCCTTCTGAAAATTCAGCCCCAAGGGGGAGTTCTTCATGATTGAACTGCCCCTGGAATCGCTTTGCTTATTTGATTTGCATCAAGCGCGTTGAAGTCCGACAAGCTGCCAGGCGTCACTCACTTGACGCGCTGCAACTTGGCACGGCTGACTGGCGGCGGCGGTGGATCCGGTGGACTGTCCCGGTGGGGTTCGCTGCTGGCCGTGTCTTCGGAAACGGTTTCGTCTTCGGGTTCAAAAGCCATGCCGGCGCCGTTTTCACGGGCATAGATTGCAGATACGTTGCCAATCGGGATCGCGATGTCGCGGGCCACGCCACCAAAACGAGCCTGAAACCAGATGCTGTCGTTATTCATGCTGAGATGCGCGGTGGCATCATAGCCAACATTGAGGACGATCTGGCCGTCGCGGACATGCTCGAGCGGTACGCGCGTGCGAGCATCGACGGCGACGACCAGATAGGGGGTGAAGCCGTTGTCACAGCACCATTGGTGGATGGCGCGGATCAGGTAGGGTTTGGTCGACGGCAGGTCCACGTTCACACTTCCTCAAGGGGTATTGGGGTAGGGAAGCCGGGAGATGCTGGTGCAGGTCATCGCCGGCGGCTATTTGCGCATCGCTTTTTCGGATGGCGTCAGCGCATCGATGAAGCCCTGACGGCTGAAAATCCGTTCGCCGTACTTCATCAATGGTGCGGCCACCCTCGACAGCTCGATCCCGTAATGGTCGAGCCGCCAGAGCAGGGGCGCAATGGCGACATCGAGCATCGAGAAGTCTTCCCCGAGCATGTGCTTTTGCTTGACGAACACCGGTGCCATTTCGGTAAGGCGATCACGAATCTGCTGACGCGAGCGTTCGGCAGCCTTGTTGTTCTTTTCGAGTGGCTCGATGTAGGCGAAGACCTCTCGCTCCATGGTGATCAGGAGCTGGCGCGCGCGCGCGCGCATGATCGGATCGGCCGGCATCAGCTGCGGATGCGGGAAGCGCTCGTCAATGTATTCATTGATGATGTTCGGCTCATAGAGGATGAGGTCGCGTTCCACGAGTACCGGCACCCGCCCGTAAGGATTGATGATGGCAATCTCTTCGGCCTTGGCGAAAAGATCGACATCGATCACCTGAAAATCCATACCTTTTTCATAAAGGACGATACGGCAGCGGTGACTGAAGGGGCAGGTGGTTCCCGAATAGAGATTCATCATGATCAATACCCTCAAAAACGAATCGGCATCGCGGTGGCTACGGGCGCTTGTCGCGTCCTCGCCGGCGATGCCGCGGTGAAACCCCGGCGCTGCTGCTTACTTGACGTCTTTCCAGTACGCTTTCTTCAGCGGATAGGCGAAGGCGAAAAGCACCACCAGAAAGGCCAGGACGCCGAAGCCGATCTTCCTGCGGAACCCTGCATCGGGCTCGGCAAGCCAAACCAGGAAACCAACCAGATCACCGATCTGCTTGTCGTACTCGGCAGGTGTCAGCGTGCCGGGTATAGCCAGTTCCAAGTGCTGTTCCTTGTTCAGCACTTGCTGACCCTGCAACTGCCATAGGACGTGCGGCATACCAACATTTGCGAACAGGGTGTTGTTCCAGCCGGTCGGGCGGTTTTCGTCCATATAGAAAGAACGCAGATAAGTGTACAACCAGTCGGCGCCGCTACCATCTTCCGACGCGCGTGCGCGTGCCACCAGCGAGAGGTCCGGAGGTGCTGCGCCGAACCATACTTTCTGCTCATCGGGGCGAGCGGCAATGCGCATCGTCTCGCCGGTCTTGACTGCAGTAAACATCAGGTTTTCCTTGACCTGCTGCTCGGTGAGACCGAGATCGGTCAGGCGGTTGTAGCGGACAAAACTTGTGCCGTGGCAGTTCAGGCAATAGTTCACGAAAGTCCGCGCGCCGCTTTGCAGGGCCGCCTTGTCGCCCTGCACGTCCGGCGCTTTGTCAAGATGTACGCTAGCGCCGCTGGCGAGGGCGATGACCGGGGTAAAGAGCAATGCCATAAGCAGTTTTTTCATTTTGTGCAGTCCTTTACATCGTCACGCGATCGGGTTCCGGCTTGTACTTGTCGATCCTTGACCACCAGGGCATGGTCAGAAAATAGAGAAAGTAGAAAGCGCTGAGCACCTGCGCCACAGGTGCACCGGGGATGACGCCGAAGAAAGCGTAGGACGGCGGTTTCGTGCCGAGGAAACCCAGGATGGCAAAGGAGATCACGAACAAGGTCAGCAGGGTCTTGAAGATCGGGCCGCGGTAGCGGATCGATTTGACCGGACTGCGATCGAGCCAGGGCAGGAAGGCAAGAATGACGACACCGGCACCCATCGCCACCACCCCCCAGAACTTGGCGTCGATCCCGAACAGCGGCCAGACCATGGCGCGTAGCAGCGAGTAGTAGGGAGTGAAATACCAGACTGGCGCGATGTGCGGCGGGGTTTTGAGCGGATCGGCCGGCAAAAAGTTGTTGTACTCGAGGAAGTAGCCGCCGCCTTCGGGGGCGAAGAAAACGATGATTGAGAAGACCATCAGGAACACCACCACGCCGACGATGTCCTTGACCGTATAGTACGGGTGAAAGGGAATGCCGTCGAGCGGATTGCCGTGAACATCCTTGCGCTTCTTGATCTCGACACCGTCCGGGTTGTTCGAGCCGACTTCGTGCAGTGCCAGGATGTGCGCGGCGACGAGGCCGAGCAGCACCAGCGGCACAGCGATGACGTGAAACGAGAAAAAGCGGTTGAGCGTGGCATCGCCGACGACAAAGTCGCCACGAATCCAGATCGACAGGGGCTCACCGATCAGCGGAATGGCGGAAAACAGGTTGACGATCACCTGCGCACCCCAGAAGGACATCTGTCCCCAGGGCAGCAGATAGCCCATGAAGGCCTCGGCCATCAGACACAGGAAGAGCAGCGTACCAAAGACCCAGATTAGTTCGCGCGGCTGCCGGTACGAGCCGTACAGCATGCCACGAAACATGTGCAGGTACACCACGATGAAGAACGCCGAAGCGCCGGTCGAGTGCATGTAGCGAATCAGCCAGCCCCAGGGCACATCGCGCATGATGTATTCGACGCTGGCGAAGGCCACTGGAATGCCATTGGCGTTGAGCGAGGCATCGGGCTTGTAGTGCATCACCAGGAAGATGCCGGTCAGGATCTGGATGACCAGTACCATCATCGCCAGCGAGCCGAAGAAGTACCAGAAATTGAAATTCTTCGGCGCATAGTACTCGGAAAGGTGCCCGCGCCACATCGAGGTGGCCGGGAAACGGGCATCAAACCACTCAAGCAGATTTCCCTGCAGGGAACCGTCAGACTTGTACTTTTCGAAATTGGTATTCGATGCCATTGCTTAAGCCCCCTTCTTGTCTTCGCCGATGAGAATCCGCTTATCGGACAGGTACATGTGCGGCGGCACTTCCAGATTGTCCGGCGCCGGCTTGCTCTTGAAGACACGGCCGGCGAAGTCGAAAGTGGAACCGTGGCAGGGACACAGGAAACCGCCCAGCCAATTGCTGTCCATGCCTTCGTCGGCACCCTTCTTGAACTTGGTCGAAGGCGAGCACCCCAAATGTGTGCAGATGCCCACCGCAACCAGAATTTCCGGCTTGATCGAGCGCGTTTCGTTCTTGCAATAGGCCGGCTGCATATTTTTCTCGGACTTCGGATCGGCCACCGAGTCATTGAGCTTGGGCAATGTTTCGAGCATGGATGGGTTGCGATTGAAGATCCACACCGGTTTGCCTCGCCATTCAACAGTGATCATCTGGCCAGGCTCGAGACTGCCGATGTCGACTTCGACCGGTGCGCCGGCCGCCTTGGCACGCTCGGATGGCAGCATGCTAGACAGGAAAGGCACGAGCGCGGCTAGCGCCCCCACCCCGCCGACCGCAGCAGTCGCGACGACCAGTCGCCGCCTGCCGCAGTCCACTTTGCTCTCATTGCTCATAGCGCTGATCCCTAGAACGTAATGAAAAGTTGGTACGAACTAAATTGCCCCATTATACGTCCAATTCGATTCGAATTGAATCGAGAAGACCCGAAACGGCTTAACCAGCAAGCGGTCGACGCTCGCGTAGGGCTTGCGCCAGTGTTCCTGCATCGACATATTCGAGTTCGCCGCCGACCGGCACGCCGCGTGCGATGCGCGATACGCTGACGCCACGACTTTTAAGCAATTCGGAGAGGTAGTGCGCAGTTGCTTCACCCTCATTGGTGTAGTTGGTGGCGATGATCACTTCTCGCACCACGCCATCGCAGGCACGAGCCAGCAAACGCTCGAGATGCAATTCGCCAGGGCCGATCCCATCGAGCGGTGAAACGCGACCCATCAACACGTAGTACAAGCCGGAATAGGCGTGCGTCTGCTCAAGCATGTTCATGTCCACCGGCGTTTCGACAACGCAGAGCAGCTTGGGGTCACGCTTGTGCGAGAGGCAGCGGGCACAGATTTCGGACTCGGTAAAGGTGTTGCAGCGCTGGCAGTGACGGAGTGCGCCGAGAGCCAGTTGCAGCGAGTCAGCCAGACGCTGGGCACCCATGCGGTTGTGCTGCAACAGATGGTAAGCCATGCGCTGTGCCGATTTTGGGCCCACGCCCGGCAGACAACGCAAAGCCTCGATCAATGATTCGAGGCTCGACGGTGTATTCATTAGAACGGCATTTTGAACCCGGGTGGCAGATTGAGTCCCGCGGAAAAACCGGCCATCCGTTGCTGGGAGACCTCTTCGGCGCGCCGCATGGCGTCGTTCAGGGCGGCTGCCACGAGATCCTCGAGCATCTCCCTGTCGTCCATCACCGAAGGGTCAATTATAACCCTTCTAATACTATGGCCACAGGTCATCAGTACCCTGACCACGCCGGCACCGGATTGTCCCTCGACTTCAAGCTGCGCGAGCTCTTCCTGGGCTTTCTTCATGTTTTCTTGCATCTGCTGAGCCTGCTTCATCAGGCCGGCGATTCCGCCTTTCATCATCTTGCTTGCCTCGCTGTGAACGATTAAATGGGTTTTATGGAAGATTCGATCAGGGTAGCGTCGAACGTCTCGATGAGCTGCCGCACGAAGCCATCCTGCTCGACTGAAGCGATGGCGCGATCCATGCGTTCACGGTGGTCGCGTTGTGCGGCAGCGGCGGGAGTATCCCCTGAGCCTTCTTCAAGTTCGATCGCCAGTTGCAGCGGATGGCCAAAATGCTCGGCGAGCGATTGCTGCAGCTTGTCCTGTGCAGGTTTCATCAGCAAATGGCGGTGCGTCGGAGAAAGACTGAGGACCATCCGTGCCTTCCCAAGTTCGCGCAATTCACAGTGCTGCGCCAGTTCCCGCGCCATACCGCTGAGCTTGAGGGCGGCGAGAATGCCATGCCAGCCAACCCCGGAGCCGGCTTCTGCAGGCGCCAGCGTCGATGAGGACGCTGGCAGCGGGTCACCCGCCGGAGCGGCGCCTCGCTGTCGTCCGCCAGATTGATCGTCGAGCGCGGGACGAAAAGCATACAGGCGCAGCAGCGTCATGATGAAACCGGCCTGTTCATCAGGTGCCAAGGGTAATTCCTGACGGCCATGCACGGCAATCTGGTAAGCGAGCTGAACGAACTCCGGATCGAGTCTGGCCGAGATTTCGAGAAGGCGCGGACGCTCCGGGAAATCGTCGGCGATCGCCTGGGGGGCGAGCTGGGCAATCTGCAAACGGGTGAACAGACTGGCCATCTCCTGCAATGCTGAGTCAAAGGACAGGCTGCGCGTGGCCATGTCATCGGCCACCTGGAGCATGGCTGCCGCATCTCCGGCGAGCAGGGCATCGGCTATCAAGAACAGGTGGTCAAGATCAACCGCACCGAGCATCTCGCGTACCTGTGCTTCCTCGATCTTGCCCGAACCATGCGCAATCGCCTGGTCGAGCAGCGACAGCGCATCACGCATGCTGCCTGCTGCCGAGCGCGCCAGCAGTTGCAGGGCAGCTGCTTCGGCGCTGATCGACTCGACTTCGAGAATGTGTTTGAGATGACCGGCAATCAGCGGCTGTGTCATCTGCTTGAGATTGAACTGCAGGCAGCGTGACAGCACGGTTATCGGAATCTTCTGCGGATCGGTGGTTGCAAGAATGAATTTGACGTGCTCCGGAGGTTCTTCGAGGGTCTTCAGCATGGCGTTGAAGGCCGAGTTCGAGAGCATATGGACTTCGTCGATCACATAGACCTTGAAGCGGCCACGCGTTGGCGCATAGACCGCGTTCTCGAGGAGCTGCCGCATTTCGTCGACCTTGGTATTGGTCGCTGCGTCCACTTCGAGCAGATCGACGAAACGCCCGGAGTCGATTTCCCGACAGGCCGAACAGACGCCACAGGGAGTCGCCGTGACGCCACTTTCGCAATTCAGCGCTTTGGCAAGAATGCGCGCCAGCGTGGTTTTTCCAACTCCGCGCGTACCGGTAAACAGATAGGCATGATGCAGACGTTGTTCGGTCAGCGCATGCGTCAATGCCCGGACGACGTGTTCCTGCCCGACCAGGCTGGCAAACGTTCGCGGGCGCCATTTGCGCGCCAAGACTTGGTAACTCATGGGCGGGAATTCTAGCAGATGGCGTTACCGGTCCCACTGAAGTTGTTGACCACGGGGGGGTCGGGGCAAATCTGGGCAAAAGTCGGCAGCAGAAGGGAAGCGGAGGGTGGCGAGCCTTACCCCCGGCACTCACATCAGACGGCTGTGGCTGCTTCCTTCCGGACCTGACCAGGTTCACCATCCTGCGATGCGGGGAGACCCGCCACTTGAGATGCTACCACATCAGCCGCCGCCGCGCCGGAAATAGCGCAGGAAGTCTTCGATGAAATCGGCTTCCTGGTCGGCGTTGCCGCTGAAGGCAATTGACACATCGAGACGCGGCAGCAGCAGTACGCCAAGCCGCAGCGCCGGTCGCTGCGAGCAGGAAATGATTACGCTGCGCTCTGGACGCCTGAGGTGCCAACCATGCGCTTGTGGTTCGGCTGTCCAGCCGGTCAACAGCGGCTGCAATTGGCGCTCGAATTCACGAAGCGTCAAGGTCATCGTGAAATGGGCCACGGCTTAACCGCCAGCAATCGGTGGCCAGATCGCCAGAACGTCGTCTGGCGCCAGGCAGCGCTCGGCGCGTAACTGCGGCGGAATGAATTCGCCATTGACCAGGACCAGATGCACCAGACGCGGCGGCAGCGCCCAGGAATCAATGACCGAGGCGACGCTGCACCCGTCGGCAACGTCGAGTGATAGGGCATTGGTCCGCCGGGCCGTCACGGGCAGGTAATCGGAAAGCGAAGCGAACAGCTTCAAGGTGATTTCCATCAGTGCGCCATGGCCAGTCCCCTGGCGAGATAGGCTTCGCCGAGTTGCAGGGGGCTGGCGAGCAGACGATCTTTCCACTCTCCGAGACGCACCCGTCCCTGAATCAGTCCACGCAGTACTCCGATGTGCTCGGTATGGCCGATGCAATTGGCGCCGACCAGCCGATCACCCGCAAACGCCAGACGCAGGTAACGAAACCGGGTTTCGTCGAGGAGTTGCGCGGTTTCGCCACCGGCAACGCCCTGCCATTGGCCAAAGGACGCGGAAATCAGCCCCAGAGTGTCGAGAACGTTGAAAACGAAGGTGCCGGGCAAGACTGCCGGCTGACCGGCCATATTGAGTGCCGCGATGCGCGCCTGCTCGACGGCATCGGGCTGAATGGCATTGACGACGCGCAGACCGGTTCCGAATTCGACCGCTTCCGCGACGTCGCCGGCTGCGTAGATACCGGCGACGCTGGTCTGCATTGACGCGTCGACGAGCACTCCGGCATCGACCGCGACACCGCTGCCATCGAGGAATGCGATGTTCGGCCTGACTCCCGTCGCATTGAGCAGCGCGTCGACCTCCAGGGTTTGGCCATCGTCGAGCTGGACCCGCAGCGCTTCGCCTGCCGCAGCAATCGCCACTACCCGCCGGCCGGTCAGGACGCGCACCCCTCGCGCCTCGCACCAGCGGCGAAGCATCGCCCCAGCCACGGCATCAAGCATCCGCGGCACCATCCGGTCGCCCATCTCGACGACCGTCAGTTGCGGGTCGCGCGCCGCCAGCGACTCCATGATGATGCAACCGATGAAACCGGCGCCCATCTG
>NZ_JDSS02000041.1:59834-61305 GCF_000584955.1 Candidatus Accumulibacter vicinus | reverse complement strand
CCGGCTGCGCACCGCTGGCGATCAACAGGCGATCGTAGGGAAGCACGCCGCCATCCGCCAGGCTGAGCGTGCGTGCGCCGCTATTGATGGAGGCGACCCGGCCAAGCAGCATGCGGATTCGCAAACGCTCGAAATGATCTGCATCCTTGCGCAGATAAGTGCCCGCTTCGTCGATCTTCCCCATCAGCAGGTAGGGAATCGCCATCCGGGAATACGGCGGCTCGGCTTCATCGCCAATCAGTGTAATTCCGGCCTCTGCATCGGCACGCCGCAGGGTCTCGGCAGCAACAACTCCAGCCGGGCCGTTGCCGATAATGACATGGCGGGTCACCTCAGAGACCCAGACGCGTGCGCGTAGCCGCCGTCGGGACGCCGTCCGGGGTCCAGCCGCGCAGGCGGTAATACTCTGGCAGCATTTTCCCGAGTTCGGCCACCATGCCCTTCGAAGCACCGGTCTTGCACGGTTCGGTGAGCAGGCGCGGCGGCAGGGTATCGTCCTTGCCGGTGAGGCCCGCCGCCAGGTTGAAGTCGCGTTCGAGGTTCCAGATTCGCTCGCCCATCGCCAGCAGCGATTCGAGCGACCAGTCGCCCGGACAAGCCGCCTGAATCTGAGGCTGAATATCGTTCAGGGTCCACGCAAAGGTGGTGAACACGCACAGACCGCTCGAATCGACGATCGCTGTGGCATCCTGAAAAGCTTTCAGGAGTTCGGGCTTGCCGTCGGTGTCCCTGGGGTCGGTCTTGACCGGAATCCCGAATACCTCGCTGGAAACCACGTAGCCACGCAGATGGCAGGCACCGCGGTTCGAGGTCGCATAGGCCAGACCCATGCCCTGCAGCGCGCGCCCGTCGTAGGCCGGAAACTCCTGTCCCTTGACAGTCATCGACAACTCCGGCCGGCCGTATTGGGTACACAAACGCTTCGATCCCTGCCCGACGATCTTGCCGAAGCCTTCGCCGCACACTGTCATTTCCGCCAGTCTGCACAAGGCTGCGGCGGAACCGAAGGGCGCGTCGAGGCCGATCTCTTCCCTGGTCAGGATACCCAGTTCGTAAAGCTCCATGACCGCACCGACCGTCGCCCCGAACGAGATCGGATCCATGCCGTCTTCGTTGCACAGCAGGTTGGCGTATTGCAGGGCCTCCAGATCGTCGACGCCGTTGGCATTGCCCAGCGCCCAGGCGCTTTCATATTCGAGGCCCCCGTTGGCACCCCAGTATTCCGGTTTGGTCTGCACCGAGAAGTGTGTTTCGTCGATCCGCGAAATCCGGCCGCAGGCGATGGTGCAGCCAAAGCAGGCCTGATTGGTGACCAGATGTGTCCTGCCGTCGGTGGCGCGTTTTTCGTGCATCGCTTCGGCCGAAATCTTGCGTGCCCCTTCGAACTGTACATCGCGGTGGTTGCGCGTTGGCGAAGCGCCCATTTCGTTGATGACGTTCATCAGCACCTGCGTGCCATAGGTCGGCAGAC
>NZ_JDSS02000041.1:56937-59491 GCF_000584955.1 Candidatus Accumulibacter vicinus | reverse complement strand
ACGGCCGCCATGAAAGCCTTGGGATTGGCGATATTGCCCACACCGAGCGTACCGCGCACGGCAACCGCCTTGAGATTCTTTGACCCCATCACTGCGCCGACGCCGGAGCGACCGGCGGCGCGGTGCAGGTCATTGACGATTGCTGCGAACAGGACCTGGTTTTCTCCGGCGCGACCGATGCTCGATACCCGCAGCAGCGAATCCTGATGACGCTTCTTGAGGGTGCCTTCGGTGTTCCAGACGGTCTTTCCCCACAGGTCGATTGCGGGCAGCAGGGTCGCTTGCTCGTTTTCAATGTGCAGATAGACCGGTTGCGGCGACTTGCCCTCGAAGATGATCATGTCCCAGCCTGCCGATTTCAGCTCGGCCCCAAAATAGCCTCCCGAATTCGAGCAAGCAATCGCGCCGGTCAGGGGTCCTTTGGTAATCACCGAATAGCGGCCGCCGGTCGACGCCATCGTGCCGGTCAGCGGGCCGGTCGCGTAGATCAGCTTGTTGTCCGGGGACAGCGGGTCGACCTTCGGGTCGATCTCGCTGACCAGGTATTTGCTGGCCAGCCCGCGCTGGCCGAGATACTGTGCTGCCCAGGCCATGTTCAGCGGTTCACTGCTGCAGGTCCCCTGGGTCAGGTTGACGCGAAGAATCTTGCGTGTCCAGGCCATGATCGTTCCTCCTCAAAGGCGTGCCGCACTATCGGTTTTCTGTGCCCACTGACGCATCCGTTGCAAACCCGTCCAGTCCGCATCAATGTAGGTGATGGCGCCGGTCGGGCAAGCCGTGGCGCAGGCCGGGTCACCACCACAGAGGTCGCACTTCTGGACCTTTCCCGAGTCATGGTTGTAATTGATCGTCCCGAACGGACAGGCAATCGTGCACACCTTGCAGCCCACGCATACCGCTTCGAGGACCACCTTGGCACCGCTGCCACTGTCGATCTTGATCGCCTCGACCGGACAGGCATTGAGACACCAAGCTTCCGCGCACTGCGTACAGGTATAGGGCACCTTGCGGCCTTCGTGGTGGAAGTCGAAAACCTTGATTCGCGATTTGGACGGATTGAAGATCCCGGTGTGCTCGTAAGAGCAGGCCATTTCGCACTGCAAGCAACCGGTGCATTTGCCCGGATCGATGTGCAAGGACTTCTGCATGACGTCGTCTCCTCCGTTGAGTGTCGATGATCCTGTTGAATGACGTCGCACCGCCGACCGCGACTGGAATGATCACTATAGGCAACGCCAGGCATTTATGAAAGTTGCGCTGCAACAATGTGGCGCATGTGCCCGGTATAGGCGATCCATGGATGATCGAATACGTGCTTGCGCTGATGTGGGATATACGTCACGGCCCAAAGCGTAGCCTTCGTTCTATAGTAGGGGTCGATTGAACGACTCTGGCCGTCAGGGGCCAGGTTTGGACACACAAAACAGAACAAGGGGAACACGTTAGATGTTCAGTTCTTTGAAATCGGCGATTGGCGACCTTGGCTTCATCAACGGGATGCTCTATCTTCTTGGCCGGGTAATGCAGGCTCTCAGCGGCGGGCGTAGCCGCCTGATCCGCTACCATATCGTCGCCCAACCCGTTTCCCGCGAGTTCGTCCCGGTCTGCCGGCCCTCCGCAACGGAAAAGGTGATCGAGATCGCAGCACACGCAGCGATTATCGAGGCGTTTCCACGCCCACCGGAAGTTCTGAAATACCGCTTTGCAAGGGGGCATGTCTGCTTGGCGGCGGTTAACAAGGGAGTCTTCGCCGGCTTTCTGTGGTATGCCCGAGACCATTACGAGGAGGATGAGGTTCATTGTCGTTTCGTCCTGAGTGAACCAGACTCGACCGTCTGGGACTACGATGTGCACGTCGAGCCGCGTTTCAGGATGGGAAGAACCTTCGCGCGCCTTTGGGATGCGGCAAACGAGCGTCTGGCGGCCCTGGGTGTGGACTGGAGTTGTTCGCGGATATCGGCGTTCAATCGACAATCCCTTCAGTCCCATCGACGCCTGGGCATCAGTGTGCTTGAAACCTTGACTTTCATTTGCATCGGATCGCTGCAGGTGGCTCTGATGTCCTGCAAACCATTCATCAACTTCAGCTGGAATGGTGCTGGTCGCCCCAGTGTGCGGATCTCGCTACGCGGTCAAGGCCCTGAGTCACTGCGATGAAGCAGGTGGTATTCTTGCGCATTTGGCCATGGGTGACGCATCGCTTGATCGGGACTGTGCCGTTGCGGTAACCATATTAGCCTTGGGGGCGATTAGCCTTGCAACCATTTTTTATTCCGGCAGAGAGAGGGACTCGTTTCTGCCTCTATCACCCAGCAGTCGATGGTAGGACACGTGGCGCGATCATTTATCTGCATCCATTTGCCGAGGAAATGAACAAATCTCGCCGCATGGCTGCCCTGCAGGCGAGGGCCATGGCCAGGATTGGCTACGATGTCCTGCAGATCGACCTGTTGGGCTGTGGAGACAGTTCAGGCGACTTCGCAGAAGCGCGCTGGCAAGACTGGGAGGACGATGTTCATCTGGCCCATCGCTGGCTTCGCGCCCGCAGCGATGC
>NZ_JDSS02000041.1:31508-56599 GCF_000584955.1 Candidatus Accumulibacter vicinus | reverse complement strand
CTCTGGGGCTTGCGCGCTGGCTGCCTGCTGGCAGCCAGCGCTGCGGCCAGGCTCAAGGATCCCGCCAATTTCATCTTCTGGCAGCCGGTCGTCTCCGGAAAACAACATTGGCAACAGTTCATGCGCCTGAAGATGGCCTCGGTGCTGGCCTCAGGGCAGGCGAAAACCGTTTCCGACCAATTGCGGCAGCAATTATCGACTGGCCAGGCTGTTGAAATCGCTGGCTACACCTTTTCTCCAGCGCTTGTCGAGAGCCTGGAGGCGGCCGAACTCAAACCCCCCGGCGCTATTGGCGAACGGGCTGCATGGCTGGAGTTGTCGACTCGTGAGGGTGCCACACTCTCTCCGGTTTCCACACAATGCATCGGACATTGGGAAGCTGCGGCCTACAAGTTGGATGCCCGGATGGTGAATGGCCCAGGTTTCTGGCAGACCAGCGAGATCGAAGACGCTCCCGCATTGATTACGGCAACCCTGGCGGTACTGGAGTCCTGGCAATGAAATTCACAGAACAGGCCTTTGTCTTCCCGTGTGCCGGAGAAAACCTGCTTGGCATCGTTGTCTCCCCCTCCGGGAAGGCGGCACGGAAAGGGGTGCTGATCATTGTTGGGGGACCGCAATATCGCGCAGGCAGTCATCGTCAGTTCGTCCTTTTGTCGCGTACGCTGGCGGAAGCAGGCTACCCGGCAATGCGTTTCGACTACCGGGGCATGGGTGACAGCACCGGGGAGATTCGCAATTTCGAACACATCAATGCGGATATTGCCGCTGCCATCAATGCATTCATGGCGTCCTGCCCGCACCTGCAGCAGATCGTCCTCTGTGGCTTATGCGATGCAGCATCGGCCAATCTGCTGTATTGGGATGCCACCCAGGACCATCGAGTGACCGGAATGGTGATGCTCAACCCCTGGGTCCGTACCGAAGCAGGTCTGGCGAAAGCCCACCTCAAGCATCACTACGGTCAACGGCTTCTGCAGGCGGACTTCTGGCGTAAATTGCTCACGGGAAACCTGGCATTGGGTCGATCGCTCACGGGATTCATTGCCAGCATCCGGGCGGCGCGTCAGACCAGTACCTTGTCAAGTGACGATCAACCGCTCCCATTCCAGAAGAGGATGGCACGTGGCCTTGAGCGATTTCGGGGTTCGGCATTGGTGATCCTCAGCGGCAACGATTTCACTGCGCGGGAATTTGCCGAGGCCTTGAAAACCGATCGCGCCTGGCAGGCATCATTGCAGCGCGGCCATGCGACGTTTGTCGCCATTGACGACGCTGACCATACCTTTTCATCGACGGCTTGGCGCAATTGCGTGGCCACTGCGGTCACGGACTGGCTTCAGCGAGAGGATTCTGGCAGTCGCCGCGAGGAACCGCGGGAACCAGTTTTGACCCGCTCATTGACCAGCGTCATCGGTCTGGTGCAAAGGCTGGTCTCGAGCGGTAGTATCGTAAAGTCTCCCGCTGTCGTTGGCAGACGATCGCGGGGAAACCGCCAGGGCCGGGACTGATCGACACGCCCGGTCGCGCGCTCGATATGGCAATCCCCGGCCCTCCCGCAAAACTGGTGGCTGGTCTTCTTCTACTTCCGCGTTTCGATCATCACCAGCGGCTCATCGGGAATGACCACGCTGACCCGTCTGCGGCGTGGTGGTCTGGGTGTTGCAATGGGGTCGCTTTCCGGCGACGACGCTTGAACCTGGTCTCTTCTGGTCTCGATCATGATCAGACCACTCCCTGCAATCACTTGCTGGATGGAGGGTGCAATTGGGAGGGTGACAGGCGGTTCGACAGGCTCAACAGCCTCCGGGAGGGGAGGAGAGGGATCGATCTCCGCAGCGGCCAAGACCTCCGCCTGGGATTCGACGCCGGGCGGCGCTACGACCGACGATGGGATGTCGGCCATTGGCGGGATGGTGACGAACGCGGCTGTTTTTAGGTCCACCGCGGTCGCTGCGATTTCGACCGTTGCCGGAGTATCGCCTGCATCGGTGGCATCGACCACCAGGGCGGCGGGAACTGCCACGGGACAGGGTGCTTCGCTGGATGCCACAGCAGTCGGGAAGATTTCAGCAATGGCCCGAGAAATTCCGGCAACGGCGGTTGCTGGCTGAGTGGTGTCTTGCGCAGCCAGCGCCGCACCAGACTCGCCAGGCAGCACTGCGACCGGTTCGACGCTTAGGCCGGCCATGACCGTGTTGGTCGTTGCGGGACTTGCTGCAGCGAGCGCCAGGTCTTGAGCCTCGGCCGGGTTCTCGATTCGTTCGCTGCGCTCCCGGCGTCCGCCACGACGACCGCGGCGACGTGGCATGCTGCCAGGGTCGTCGCCAACTTGCTCCGGCACGGGAACGGCACGCGCAGGCGGCGCGACCGGCATGACCTCAGTGCTTGCCGTGACGGATGCCGCGGCTGGTGGTTTGCGTTCGCTGCGCTGGCGACGCGGCTCGCGTGCCACGCTCGGTTCGTGCGGCGCACGCGTTTCGCGCGGTCTCTGCGCTTCGCTGCGTACGGTTGCCGGTGTGGGGGCCTGTGGCGGCATTTCCTTGGCATCTCGATTGACGCGTGTCTCGGGCAGATCGCGCGTCTCGTCACGGCGAGGTCCGCGCCCACCACTGCGGCGATTGTCACGTGGCCATTCGCGCGCAGACGCGCCGGCACGCGTCGGTTGTGATGGTTCCGGAACGGCAGCAGGCTTGTGGCGAAACCAGGAAATGATTTTCTTCCAGAAATGGTTGCCTACCGTGACGGGTTTCTCGACATCGCTCGATGCCCTGTCGGCGACGATCGGCGCCGGTTGTGACGGTGTCACCCCCTTGATCGCTGCTTCCGCTCGGGGTGCTCTGGTTTCGCCGGCTGACGCAACGTTCTTGTGGTCCTCTTCTGTCGGCAGCGCAACCATCCGGTACGATGCTTGTTGCAGCAGATCCGGAGCCGCTTCGTCCTGGCGCAGGCGTACGAACGTGTGCTGCGGCGTTTCGAGGTGGATATTGGGGATCAGCATGACCGTGACCTTGTGCCGCTGTTCGATGGCCTGAACTTCCGCCCGCTTTTCGTTCAGCAGGAAGGTGGCGACATCGACCGGAACCTGCGCCTGCACGGCGGCGGTGTTGTCCTTCATCGCTTCCTCTTCGAGAATGCGCAGGATGTGCAGAGCTGCGGATTCGGTGCTGCGGATGTGACCGGTTCCCGAACACCGCGGGCAGGGAATGTAGCTGGTTTCGGCCAGTGCCGGGCGCAGGCGCTGGCGCGACAGCTCGAACAGGCCGAAACGGCTGATCTTACCGGTCTGCACGCGCGCTCGGTCGAAACGCAGCGCCTCGCGAACGCGGTTTTCGACCTCGCGTTGATTGCGCTGATTCTCCATGTCGATGAAGTCAATGATGATCAAACCACCGAGATCACGCAGACGCAGTTGGCGGGCCACCTCTTCTGCGGCCTCGAGGTTGGTCTTCAGTGCCGTCTCCTCGATGTCGGCCCCGCGTGTCGAGCGGCCCGAGTTCACATCGACGGAAACCAGTGCTTCGGTATGGTCGATGACGATCGCACCGCCCGAAGGCAGGGTGACCTGGCGTGAGTAGGCTGATTCGATCTGATGTTCGATCTGGAAACGCGAGAACAGCGGGACATCATCGCGATAGCGCTTGATGCGATTGACGGTCCCTGGCATCACATGTTCCATGAACTTCTGCGCCTGCTCAAAGACTTCATCGGTATCGATCAGGATTTCGCCAATATCGGGCTGGAAGTAGTCACGGATGGCGCGGATGACCAGGCTGCCCTCCTGGTAGATCAGGAACGCCCCTCTCTGCTGCTGGGCGGCGGCTTCAATGGCTTTCCACAACTGCAGCAGATAATTGAGATCCCATTGCAGTTCTTCGGTATTGCGCCCGATCGCTGCGGTACGGGCGATAAGACTCATTCCCGGCGCAACCTGCAGCTGATCCATCACTTCCCGCAGTTCCGTACGCTCGTCGCCTTCGACGCGGCGCGAGACACCGCCGCCGCGCGGATTGTTCGGCATCAGCACCAGGTATCGTCCAGCGAGACTGATAAAGGTCGTCAGCGCGGCACCCTTGTTGCCACGTTCGTCCTTGTCCACCTGAACGATCAGTTCCTGGCCTTCGCGCAGCGCCTCCTTGATGCCGGCGCGACCGGATTCGACACCGGGCAGGAAGAAGGTGCGAGCAACTTCCTTGAAGGGCAGAAAGCCGTGTCGTTCCGATCCGTAATCGACAAACGCCGCTTCGAGACTGGGCTCGATGCGGGTAATGACTGCTTTATAAATGTTGCTCTTTTTCTGTTCCTTGTTCGCCGATTCGATGTCCAGGTCAATGAGCTTCTGACCGTCGACAATGGCAACACGGAGTTCCTCGGCCTGTGTTGCGTTAAACAGCATGCGTTTCATGATTTGGGCTCCCGCGCGCTTTCTCGGGGACAGGGGCCTGTAACGGATTAGTTGCGCGGGATGCTTGAGAAGCATCCCGATCGTGCAACTAATAAGGGTATCTCGCCGACTCGATGGCTCGTCGGGCCTCGAAAGTCAAGGACTCGGGAATCTGCCAGGGCCGCTCCACAGGTGCCAGGCGCGCGCAGTTCAAGTAGTATCGCTACTTCGTGGTGAGCGTACTTAACCAAGTGATTGGCGTTGAGTAATATTGCGCAGGTTGGCGCAAGAGAGGCGGCTGAAGCCTGCCGAAAAGTGCGTCGCAATGGCTATACAATCGGCGTCGCTCGACGGTCTGACGGGTCAGCGCCTCTTTCAACCCAAAACGCAAATCGGGTCGAGTATATTCAAAATGGCCGAAGTTAGCAAAAACTCTGTTACCCAAGCGCTGATTACCGAGAATGAGCACGGACAGCGCCTCGACAACTTGCTGCTCAAAAAATGCAAAGGGGTGCCCAAGAGCCATGTTTACAGCATCGTGCGTAGCGGTCAGGTACGAGTCAACGGTCGGCGTGTGGAGGTTTCCTATCGACTGCAGAGTGGCGATGTGCTGCGTATCCCGCCGTTGCGAACCGCCAGAATTGAACAGGAAGTGGTCGCTGGCGCCGAATTCAAGGTGCATCTCCCCATTGTTTTTGAAGACGAAGGCCTGTTGGTCGTCGACAAGCCGGCCGGTATCGCCGTGCATGGCGGCAGTGGCGAAAGCTTTGGGATCATCGAGGCCCTGCGGCGGCAGCGGCCGGAGGCGCATTTTCTCGAACTTGCGCACCGGCTTGACCGCGAGACCTCGGGAATCCTGTTGCTGGGCAAGAAACGCTCGGTACTCCTGGCTTTGCAGGAAATGTTCCGTACCAGCGCTCTTGGCGGCGGCCGCCAAGGTGCCGATAAACGTTACCTGGTCCTGGTCTGCGGTCGCTGGATGGATCCGCTGCGCAATGTTCGGCTACCCTTGCTCAAGTATTTGCAGGCATCGGGCGAGCGACGAGTGCGCGTCTCCGAAGAGGGCAAAACCGCACATACCATTTTCCGCCTCGTGGCACGCTGGGAACGCTTCAGCTTGCTGGAGGCCCAGCTGAAAACCGGACGTACGCATCAAATTCGCGTGCATCTCGCGCATCTGGGCTTTCCGATCGCCGGCGACGAGAAGTATGGGGACTTTGCGCTGAACAAGGCGCTGTCCCGGGAAGGGCTGAAGCGCATGTTCCTGCACGCCTCGCGGATGCGCCTGCCGCATCCGCTGGGGGAAAGGGAATTGATGGTCGAAGCCGCGCTGCCGGCGGCGCTGCAGAGCTTCGTGCACAGCATTTCGGCGAAGGAAACGCAGGATTATGGCGAAAAGGTTGGCGTGGGAGGATCCATTTGAATGGTGTGGCTGCCCGCCTGATCTGTTTTTCCCGTGATTTGCTGGACGGCGGGCCAGGGGTCCGCTTTACGGTCAAACACTACGGTGCCGAAGCGCCGGCATTTGTGGTGCGCTTTCAGGGACGTGCCTTTGCCTACTATAATCGCTGTGCGCATGTTCCCATCGAGCTCGACTGGCAGCCCAACGAATTCTTCGATGATTCCAAGTTATACTTGATCTGCGCAACGCATGGCGCGCTCTACTCGCCGGCGGACGGCCGCTGCCTGGGCGGCCGTTGTAACGGCAGAGGGTTAACGCCGCTACCCGTCGAAGAGCGTGATGGCGCGATCTATTTCATCCCCAGCGAGCAGACATCTTGAGTATCCCCGATAACGAACCCCCCCCTTGGGAACGGCAGTTGCTGGAGCAAATCGCCTTTGCGGCGCTGCACGAGCAGCGGGCGAAGCGGCGCTGGGGTATTTTTTTCAAGCTGGCCGGCTTGACCTACCTGATCGCCGTCCTGGTGCTGGTCGTTGATTGGGGGGGTTCCGAGCAGCTTGCCGATGGCCGACATACGGCGGTCATCCATCTGCATGGCACGATCGAAGCCCAGGGCGAAGCCAGCGCACAGAATGTCAACGACGCACTGGAAGCCGCTTTTGCGGACAAGGGTACGGCGGGCGTCATCCTGCGGGTCAACAGCCCGGGTGGCAGCCCTGTTCAGGCGGGTATCGTTCATGATGAAATTCGCCGCTTGCGTACCAAACATCCGCAGATTCCGCTTTACGCGGTGGTCGAGGATCTCTGTGCTTCCGGTGGCTACTACGTTGCTGTGGCAGCCGACAAGATTTTCGTCGACAAGGCCAGCATCGTCGGTTCGATCGGCGTGCTGATGGACGGTTTCGGTTTCACCGGGACGATGGACAAGCTCGGCGTCGAACGTCGGCTGCTGACCGCCGGGGAGAACAAGGGCTTCCTCGACCCCTTCTCGCCGCAGGACGCGAAGCAGAAGGAACATGCGCGCGTGTTGCTGCGCGAGATCCACAAGCAATTCATCGAGGTTGTCAGACGAGGACGCGGCACGCGACTCAAGGAAACACCGGAAATGTTCAGTGGCCTGATGTGGACCGGCAATCAAAGTATCAGCCTGGGCCTCGCCGACGGGCTTGGCACCGTTGGCTCGGTGGCCCGGGACGTGATCAAGGCAGAGCGGATCGTCGAGTTCACCATCAAGGAAAACATCGCCGAGCGCTTTGCCAAGCGTCTGCGTGCCGATGCGGCGCAGGGTATGGCGGGCACGCTGCTGGGTTTCGGCCAGACGCTGTTTCATTGACCCGAGCATGCCAGCCGGAATGCACTCTGCAAGGGAGGGAAACGGCATGACCTTGATGATCGGAGGGGCCTGGAAAGGTCATGACCATTAGGCCAGCAAAAGGAATACCGTCGGCCGGCGACTGATCTCAGGGTACTGCTGGCGCCGCCATTCGGAAACCGGTCGAGTCGTGATCTGTTCCCCGGCAAGCGTGAGGTCGGTCGCGATGCAGATGCGCGTGCTCGGGGCACAGGTATTGACGAGTGCGGCAAGCACCTGGAGGTTACGGTAGGGAGTTTCGATGAAGATCTGGGTGCGCTGCTGTTGTCGTGACTCCTTTTCCAGTTCGCGCAAGCGTTTTTCGCGTTCTTGGGTGCCGCTTGGCAGGTAGCCGTGAAACGCGAAGCTCTGGCCGCCCAGTCCTGAACCCATCAAGGCGAGCAGGATCGACGAGGGGCCGGTCATGGGAACGACCTGTACGCCTCGCTGATGAGCCAGCGCAACCAATGCGGCACCGGGGTCGGCAACCGCAGGGCAGCCGGCCTCGGAGATCAGCCCAAGGTCGTTGCCCGCCAGCGCCGGTGCCAGAAGCCGGGGTAGTGCGCTGGCCGCGGTATGTTCGTTGAGCTCCTGAATCTCGATTTGCTGTAGCGGCGTGCTGGCAGGCAAAGACTTGAGGAAGGCGCGCGCCGTCCTGGCGTTCTCGGCGACGAAATTGACGAGTCTTTGCGCACAGGCCCGAACGGGTTCTGGCAGGACGTCCGTCACAGGCGTTTGGCCAAGCGGCACCGGGATCAGGTAAAGCCGGCCTGTTTTCATGAAATTTGCCTCCGTACGATCTGCTGACGATCAGAATACCGAGACGTTCTCGATTCGCAACAGGTCGCAGAGCGCGATCAGCGGCAATCCGATCAATGCATTCGGGTCTTCGCCGTCGATTCTGGCAATCAGGGCGATTCCCAACCCCTCCGATTTGGCGCTGCCAGCACAGTTGTACGGTTTTTCCTTGTGCAGGTAGCTTTCGATTTCCTGATCGGTCAGGTTCCTGAAGGTGACCAGTGTCGCGACACCACGCCGATGGGCATTGCCAGTTCTTGCATTCAGGAGGCAGAGACCGGTGAAAAAGTTCACGCGGCGGCCGCGCATGACTTGCAACTGGCGCAGCGCATTGTCGTGCGTTCCCGGTTTCCCGAAAATCTGGCCGTCCAGGCAGGCCACCTGGTCGCTGCCAATGATCAGGGCGTCGCGGTACGAGCTAGCGACGGCGCGGGCCTTGGCTTCCGACAGGCGCAGTGCGCCTTCTTCAGGGCTTTCGCCTGCCAGCAGGGTTTCGTCAACAGCCGGATTGGCAGTCTCGAACGGCAATCCGAGACGTGTCAGCAGAACACGGCGAAACGGGGAGGTCGAGGCAAGAATCAGTTGCGGCTTGGGCATCGGCGGATCAACTTCAGCGCGGAGACGTGAGCAAGGCGGAAAAACCGGCGAATGCCACGATTTGCAGCGTCGCCACTTTGACTTCAAAAGCCGAAGATAATATCATGCGCCCCTTGTGTCGCGACGAGTTGTGATCGAGGTGATTGACAGCCAGGTTTTTGCAAATGAAGGAGGTTTGTTGCAAGGCGAGCTGCCGGTCGCAACATTGACTCGATTGCTCGATTTGTTAGCTGCTTCCGATGGCTTTCTGACGTACCGGGTCAAGGGGCAAATGGGGCCTTACAATCGCCCACAGTTTCTGGTGGAGGTTGACGGCGTCATGTCATTGTGCTGTCAACGCTGCCTTGAGGCGATTAAGCATCCGATCGCGGTACGTAGCCTGCTTGAATTTATCGATAGCGACGGCGACCTGACGCAGGATGAGCTGGAGGATGACTCCAGGGACTTTCTACCCAATCAGAAGGAACTCGATATTGCCGTATTGATCGAGGATGAAATTCTGCTTGCTCTTCCGATCGCACCGCGTCACGACGATTGTCTCCCGCCTGGAGCTGCTCGGGAGTCGGCAAAAGTGTCGCCGTTTTCAGTATTGGCCGGCCTGCAGGACAAGGCCGAGTAAGTTTGATTCTAGGAGTTCGTGATGGCTGTGCAACAGAACAAGAAATCCCCTTCCAAGCGTGGCATGCATCGTGCGCACGATTCCTTGAGCGGCATGCCCTTGGCCATCGAGCCGACGACGGGCGAGGTCCATCTGCGTCACCACGTCAGCCCAACGGGTTTTTATCGGGGCAAGAAGGTCATCAAAAGCGCCGGCGAATGATTCTTCGGGATTGGGTGGGCTCCTTCCCGTGATCTTGAGTTGCCAGCCCTGATCGGCCAGCGCATGACCATTACCGTTGCCATCGACTGCATGGGAGGGGACCATGGTCCCCGCGTGACCGTTCCGGCAGCAATCCAGTTCGTACGCGATCATTCTGATGTGCGCGTCATTCTGGTGGGTCTGACCGAGAGCATTCGTCCTTTCCTGGGCGACGCCGCGGCCGGTCGGATTACCGTACGCCATGCCACGGAAGTGGTGACGATGGATGAGTCGCCGGCGCTGACGCTGCGTACCAAGAAAGATTCGTCGATGCGTGTCGCCATCAACCTGGTCAAACAGGGGGAAGCGGATGCCTGTGTTTCGGCCGGAAACACCGGCGCGCTGATGGCCATTTCCCGATTCGTCCTGAAGATGCTGCCTGGTATCGATCGGCCGGCGATCTGTGCAGTGCTGCCGACGCTCACCGGGCATACGCATGTGCTTGATCTCGGTGCCAATGTGGATTGCAGTCCCGTGCATCTGCTGCAATTTGGCATCATGGGCGCCTCGTTGGTTTCTGCCATCGAGCATCGGGATCGACCAACAGTCGGGATTCTCAACATCGGCGAGGAAGACATCAAGGGCAATGATGTCGCGAAGCGGGCTGCCGAGTTGCTCTGGGGGTCGGGCTTGAATTTTGTCGGCAATATCGAAGGTGACGGACTCTACAAAGGCGAGGCAGACGTCATTGTTTGCGATGGCTTTGTCGGCAATGTCACGCTGAAGGCGTCGGAAGGTCTGGCACAACTGCTGGCTACTTTTCTGCGGCAGGAATTCCGGCGAAATCTGTTTACCAAGCTGGCGGCGGTGGTCGCCATGCCAGTGCTCAACAAGTTCAAAAAACGGGTTGACCACCGCCAGTACAACGGAGCCACCCTGCTCGGCTTGAAGGGTATCGTCGTCAAGAGCCATGGATCGGCTGATGTCCTGGCTTTTACGCGTGCGCTGCAGCGTGCCGCAGAAGAGGCCAGCAGTGGCGTTCTGGCTCGCATCAGCGAACGCATTGCGCAGCAACAACCGCTTCAGGAGACCGCCTAACATGTTCTCCCGCATTACCGGGACTGGCAGTTTTCTGCCCGGCCTCCCCATCAGCAACGACGATCTCGTGCGCCGTGGCATCGAAACCAACGATGACTGGATTACCAGTCGCACCGGGATACGGTACCGTCATCTCGCGGACAACGGCGAGACCTCCAGTGATCTGGGCCTGGAGGCGAGCCATCGGGCGCTGACTGCCGCAGGCCTTGAGGCCTCCGATCTGGACCTGATCATTGTGGCGACCTCGACCCCGGATTATATTTTTCCGAGTACCGCTTGCTTGCTACAGGGCAAACTGGGGAACCATGGTGCTACGACGTTTGACGTGCAAGCGGTTTGCAGCGGCTTCGTCTACGCGCTGGCGATTGCCGACAAGTTCATCCGTTCAGGCAGTCATCAACGGGCTTTGGTGGTCGGAGCCGAGGTCTTCTCGCACATTCTCGACTGGTCTGATCGCACCACCTGCGTGTTATTCGGCGATGGTGCCGGCGCAGTGGTACTGGAGGCATCTGATCGAGCAGGAATCCTGGCAACCGCCCTGCATGCCGACGGCGCGCACCACGGCATCCTGTCGGTTCCGGGTAGCGTCAGCGGCGGCCGGGTCACGGGCGATCCTTTCCTGCGGATGGATGGGCAGGCGGTGTTCAAGTTTGCCGTGCGTGTCCTTGCGGAAGTTGGCGAGGAGTGCTGTCAGGCGGCAGGCATTGCCTCGCCAGAGATCGACTGGCTGATTCCGCACCAGGCCAATATTCGCATCCTTGAAGCCACGGCCAAAAGAATGAAAATGCCGATGAGCAAGGTCATTGTCACCGTTGACCGGCATGGCAATACCTCGGCCGCCTCGGTTCCTCTGGCTCTGGATGTAGCCATTCGTGATCGACGCATAGAGGCCGGACAGAAGATCATGCTCGAAGGGGTGGGCGGTGGCTTTACCTGGGGCGCAGTTCTGCTTGAACTCTGACGGTCATGACTTGTCCAGGCACCCCCGATCATGAAAGTCATGACCGTTTCCCTCTCCCCCGACTCCTCCTCCGCAAGTGGGGAGGGGAGATTCGTGAGTCGCTGACGCGACTTTCAAATTAAAGGAAGTATTGCATGACTTTCGCGTTGGTTTTTCCCGGTCAGGGGTCGCAGGCAGTGGCAATGATGGCAGCCTATGGCGACTCTGCGGTGGTACGTGCCACTTTCGCCGAGGCATCGGCGGCGCTTGACCAGGATCTCTGGCAATTGCTTGCCGAAGGCCCGGCAGAAGCCCTGGCCCAGACCATTAATACGCAGCCCGTGATGCTGAGCGCCGGCGTGGCGGTCTATCGCCTGTGGCTCGACATGGGCGGCAAGCTGCCGACAGTCGTTGCCGGGCACAGCCTCGGCGAATACACCGCGCTGGTGGTTGCCGGTGTGATCGCCTTCAAGGATGCCGTGCCCCTGGTTCGCCTGCGTGCAACGGCAATGCAGGAAGCGGTCCCTGCAGGCGAGGGGGCCATGGCCGCCGTTCTTGGCCTCGATGACGACAAGATTGCCGAAGCCTGTGCCGAAGCCAGGGCAGCAGGCAGCGCTGCCGAGGTGGTTGAACCGGTCAATTACAATGGGCCCGGGCAGACCGTCATTGCCGGCAGCAAAGCGGCAGTGGAACGTGCCTGCGCCGAATGCAAGGCGCGTGGCGCCAAGCGCGCGCTGCTGCTGCCGGTTTCCGCGCCCTTTCACTCCTCGCTGATGCGGCCGGCAGCTGCCAGGCTGGCCACCCGGCTGGCCGAGTTGAACTTCGCCACAGCACAGATCCCGGTCATCAACAATGTGGATGTGGCGATCGAATCGGACCCCGACCGGATCAAGGATGCTCTGGTTCGGCAGGCGTACTCACCGGTGCGCTGGGTCGAAACGATCCGAAAAATGGCCGCCATGGACATCAGGACCGTCGCCGAGTGCGGACCTGGCAAGGTTCTGGCGGGCCTCAGCAAGCGCTGTGCAGACCAGTTGACGAGTATCGCACTGGCTGATCGGGCAGCGATGGAAGCTGCCGTCACCAACCTGGAGTAAGCACCATGCTCGAAGGACAAGTGGCCCTGGTGACCGGCGCGTCACGGGGTATCGGTCAGGCAATCGCACTGGAACTGGGTCGCCTGGGAGCGACCGTGATCGGGACGGCAACCAGCCCCGAAGGCGCGGCAAGAATCGCAGCATGCCTGAACGACGCCGGCCACCAGGGTGAGGGAGCGCTCCTGGAGGTGCGCGATGCCGGACAGGTTGATGCCCTGGTCGGCCATATCGAGAAGACCTATGGCCCGGTATCGATCCTGATCAACAACGCCGGTATTACTCGCGACAACCTCGCGTTGCGTCTCAAGGACGACGAGTGGGACACCGTCCTCGAGACTGACCTGAAAGCCGTTTTCCGGCTTTCCAGGGCGGTCATGCGTGGCATGATCAAGGCCAGGTACGGGCGGATCATCAACGTCACCTCGGTCGTCGGTCATGCCGGCAATTCCGGTCAGGCGAATTACTGCGCCGCCAAGGCTGGCGTCGCCGGCATGAGCCGGGCACTGGCGCGAGAGCTCGCCAGTCGCAATATTACCGTCAATTGCGTGGCGCCCGGGCTGATCGATACGGATATGACGAGGGCACTCGACGACAAGCAGAGGGCAGCACTGCTCGTGAATGTTCCGCTCGGTCGCTTCGGAGCGGCCCATGAAGTAGCCGCAGCGGTGGCTTTTCTGGCGTCAGCGGGGGCGGCTTATGTCACCGGTACAACCATGCACGTTAACGGTGGCATGTTCATGGGTTGAGTAACCCTGGGCGACCTAGGCGTGATCATTGGTAATTGGTAACTTGCAGCCGTTTTGTTAGAATGGTGTGTTTTGTTTTACATTTGAACCTTGAGAAGGAAGACTTTGATGGAAAATATTGAGCAGCGTGTCAAAAAGATCGTCGCAGAACAACTCGGTGTCAATGAAGCGGACATCAAGAACGAATCTTCGTTTGTCGATGATCTTGGTGCTGATTCGCTGGACACGGTGGAACTGGTGATGGCGCTGGAAGAGGAGTTCGAGTGCGAGATTCCGGACGATGAAGCTGAAAAAATCACCACTGTGCAGCAGGCCATCGACTATGTGACCGCTCACAAGAAGTAATCGACCAGGATCCCTGCGGACAGCTCCCTGTAGTGGCAGCGTCCGGCAGGGTGGATGAGTGAAGAGGGAATCCCCTTTTCCACATGTATCGATCGTCGGAGTCCAAGTTGGCACGTCGCAGAGTCGTCATCACAGGCCTAGGCATCATTTCTCCGGTTGGTAATTCCGTCGCAGAAGCCTGGCAGAACATTCTTGCGGGACGCTCGGGAATTGGCCGGGTAACCCGTTTCGATGTAACCGGCTTCCCCGTGCACATTGCTGGTGAGGTGCGTGATTTTGATGTTGGCCAGTATCTCTCGCCAAAAGAAGCGCGCCGGATGGACGTCTTCATCCATTATGGAATGGCGGCGGGACTGCAAGCCATACGGGATGCCGGCCTCGATGCGCAGCCTGTGGCGCCGGAGCGGGTTGGGGTGTCGATTGGTTCGGGGATTGGCGGCCTGCCGATGATCGAAAACACCTGTGACGACTTTGCTGCAGGCGGCGTGCGCAAGATTTCGCCGTTTTTTGTTCCCGGTTCGATCATCAACATGATCTCCGGTAACCTGTCGATCATGTGTGGTTACAAAGGCCCCAACATCTCGCTGGTCAGTGCCTGTGCGACGGGCACGCACAGCATCGGTGATGCTGGTCGTCTGATCGAATACGGTGATGCGGACATCATGATTGCCGGCGGGTCCGAAGGCTGTATCTCGAAACTCGGCTTGGGCGGTTTCTGTGCACCGCGCGCCCTTTCGACGCGCAACGACGATCCGCAGACGGCAAGCCGGCCGTGGGACAGGGACCGCGACGGCTTTGTGCTCGGTGAAGGGGCCGGCGTCGTGGTTCTCGAGGAGTATGCGCATGCAAAAGCGCGTGGCGCCCGGATTTACTGTGAACTCGCGGGCTTCGGCATGAGTTCAGATGCCCACCACATGACCGCACCCTGCGAAGACGGAGAAGGTGCAGCGCGTTGCATGGTAAACACCTTGCAAAATGCCGGACTGAATGTGGATCAAGTGCAGTATATCAATGCACACGGGACTTCGACACCGCTCGGCGACAAGGCCGAGACCGTTGCCGTCAAGCGGGCTTTCGGCGAGCATGCGCGCAAGTTGGTAGTCAATTCGACCAAGTCGATGACTGGCCATCTGTTGGGTGCCGCAGGCGGTATCGAGGCCCTGTTTACCATCCTGGCGATCTACCATCAGGTTTCGCCACCGACGATCAATATTTTCAACCAGGATGAGTCCTGCGACCTGGATTACTGTGCCAACACGGCGCGTCAGATGAAGATCGACGTCGGGATCTCGAACTCCTTCGGATTTGGTGGTACCAACGCTACCGTTGCTTTCAAACGCCTCTAGATCCTGGGTACCGCTCCCGGGGCGGCACCCAGGATAGGGCGGTCGTGCTGCTGCGATAGCGTGCAATTCCCGATCAATATCGAGCTGCGCCGCTCGCGTTTCCTGTCCTTTCTGATGGTCTTGCTGCATGCTCTGGCAGGCGCTTGTCTGTGGGTTCTGCCCTGGCCAGCGGCGACAACACGCCACTGGCTGCTGCTGATCATTGCGCTGTCGCTATGGCACGCGCTGCGACCGTCGAGAATCGTCGGCTTGCGCCTCGGTGAGGACGGTGCACTGACCCTACTGTCCGGCGACGGCGATTCCATGTTCGTCTCGCCGCAAGCCGACACCACCGTGTTCAGCCAGTTGATCGTCGTGCGCATACGGAATGACGATCGCGGTCGGTTGCCTAGCTTGGTCCTGCTGCCCGACAGCATGCCGGCAGAGCAATTCCGCCTGCTGCGCTTGTGGTTGCGTTGGCGTGTCCGTGTCAATCCTGGCGATCAGACCGCAGGCGACGTCTGATCACGGTGTTGCGCGCGTGCGGCAGTGTCTCCGGATAATTGCGACTGAAGTGCAGCCCCCGGCTTTCGTGGCGCCGCAGCGCGCAGCGGATGATCAGGTCTGCGGTGACCACGAGGTTGCGCAGTTCAATCAAATCGTGACTGACCCGGAAGTGCGAGTAGAAATCGTCGATTTCACGCATCAGCAGGCGGATCCGGTTCTGTGCGCGCTGCAATCGCTTGGTGGTGCGGACGATGCCGACGTAGTCCCACATGAAGCGGCGCAGTTCATCCCAGTTGTGAGAAATCACGATCTCTTCATCCGGATCGCTGACGCGGCTGGCATCCCAGGGCGGAAGCGGCGGGAAATCTCTTGCAGGCTGTTTGAGAATGTCGTTGGCCGCGGCTTCGGCAAATACCAGGCATTCGAGCAGCGAATTGCTGGCCAGACGATTGGCGCCGTGCAGGCCGGAGTACGAAGCTTCGCCAGCGACGTAAAGGCCCGGGATGTCGGTGCGCGCCCGCAGATCGGTGACGACGCCACCACAGGTGTAGTGCGCGGCGGGAACGACCGGAATCGCCTGACGGGTAATGTCGATTCCCAGGTCAAGGCAGCGCGCCAGAATGTTCGGGAAATGCTCGCCGAGAAAATCGGCTGATTTGTGCGAGATGTCCAGATAGACGCAGTCCAGGCCGCGCTTCTTCATCTCGAAATCGATCGCTCTGGCCACCACATCACGGGGCGCAAGTTCGGCGCGCGCATCGTGCCAGGGCATGAACCGGGTGCCGTCGGGCAGCAACAGGCGTCCGCCTTCGCCGCGCACTGCCTCGGAGATCAGGAAGGACTTGGCCTGTGGATGGTAGAGGCAGGTGGGATGAAACTGGATGAACTCCATGTTCGCGATACGGCAGCCGGCACGCCAGGCCATGGCGATGCCGTCGCCGGTCGAAGTGTCCGGATTGGTCGTGTAGAGATAGACTTTGCCGGCACCACCGGCAGCGATCAAGGTGTGTCTTGCGCCCAGCGTCAGGACTTCACCGCTGGCATTGTCGAGTACATAGGCGCCATGGCAGCGCTGGTCCCCGAGTCGCAGCTTGTCACCGGTAATCAGGTCGATGGCGATGTGCTGTTCGAGAACGGTAATGTTCGGTTGCTGGCGAAGCAAGCTGGTCAGCGTATTCTGAACCGCGAGGCCGGTCGCGTCAGCGACGTGAATCACGCGCCGTGCGCTATGACCTCCCTCGCGAGTCAGGTGGTAGCCGTCATCACCACGTGTAAAGGGAACGCCCTGTGCAATCAGCCAGTCGACGGCGCGACGACCGTTTTCGATGACGAAGCGAGTTGCTCGCGGGTCATTGAGAAAGGCGCCGGCGGTGATCGTGTCGCGAATGTGCGCCTCGATCGAATCGCGGTTATCGAGCACGGCCGCAATGCCGCCCTGCGCCCAGCTCGACGCGCTGTCTTCGAGGCTGCGCTTGCTGACCAGGGCGACCCTGTGGGTCGCTGCCAGCCGGAGTGCTGCAGCTTGTCCAGCCAGACCACTGCCAATGATGAGAACGTCGAAGCGAAGCGCCAAGAGAGTCTGTCCTGCCAACAAGGGCTGCAACTATAGCACGGGAAAATACGACGACAAGCCAGGCGGCCTCGGTTCAGAACGTCGGCAGTGGTGCCGATTGCTGCCGGTTCTTCAGCCAGGCCGAGAACTCACGCCCGAGCTCCGGGTGAGTTTCCCCGAGAACGACGCTGGCCTGCATCAGGCCGAGTTTGCTGCCACAGTCGTAGCGCTGGCCGTGGTAGCGGTAGGCCAGTACCTGCTCGCTGGACAGCAGTGCGGCAATACCATCGGTCAACTGAATTTCGCCACCCGCACCACGTGGCTGCGTGCGAATCAGGTCAAAAACCGCCGGGGTCAGGATGTATCGGCCCGCGACCGCGAGATTGGAAGGGGCAGCGCTTGGGTGCGGTTTCTCGATCAGGCCCTTGATATTCACCAGATCGGGCGACAGGGGTTCGCCCTTGACGATCCCGTAGCGGTTGGTCTGATCCTCAGGCACCTCCTGCACGGCGAGGATGCTGCACTGGCGTTCGGCGAACAATTCGGTCATCTGTCGCATGATCGGTGGCGTGCCGATCATCAGGTCATCGGCCAGCAGAACGGCAAAGGCCTCCCCCTGCACCAGGCGCTCGGCGCAGAGTATCGCGTGCCCCAGGCCCAACGCCCGGGGCTGGCGCACATAAACACAATCCATGTCGTCCGGCTTGATCGAGTGCACCAGCGCCATCAGCTCATCCTTGCCCGTGGCGGCAAGTTCTGCCTCCAGCTCGTAGGCGGTATCAAAGTGGTCCTCGATCGAGCGCTTGTTGCGACCGGTGACGAAGATCATTTGCCGAATCCCTGCCATGTAGGCTTCTTCGACCGCGTACTGAATCAGTGGCTTGTCCACCACAGCGAGCATTTCCTTTGGGCTGGCCTTGGTGGCCGGCAGGAAGCGCGTGCCGAGACCCGCGACCGGGAATACCGCTTTCTGTACCACCAAATCGACTTCCAGCCTAGTCATGATGAACTCCGGTTGGGTATGGTTAGCGCATCATTTTATCGTTTTCACCCCCCCGGATGCTGCCCTTTTCCCCGAACACTGATCGAATTTCTTTCCCCTGCAGGCCAGTCGCCGTGGGCGAAGCGGCCAGCCTGGGTCAGGGGACGCGCGCGGCGGTCCACGACATGCCGCCGGACACCGCCAGCAGCGACACGATCAGCAGGGTCACGCAGAACGCGCGGTACAGTCTGGGGCTGCCGGTACGGTCGGCCATCGCGAGAATATGCAGGGCACCCCAGGCGACGGCCAGGCCGACGATCAGCGGGATCGCAAGTACCTGCAATTCGACCCTGTTGAGCGAGAGCATCCGGCTTTCCCGCCAGGGTACGGAGAGGAAGATGCCGAAAGTCCAGAACAGAGCGGTACTTCCGGCGGCGCAGATCGCGGCAACGCTGCGGATGATCCATTTTTCCATTGACAGTCCTTGCGTGGTGGCCGTGGCGTGTAGCCGCTTGTCTGCCGGTTTGTTTTCCTCAGTAGATGAAACGCGCACGCAACTCGTCGAGGTTCAGTTGCTGCAGGATCTGTTCGAGTCGCGTCGTGGCGTTGCTGCGCGTGACACCGGTGTGCCTGGCGATGATCAGTTCGTTCTTCAGCGAGTGTTCCCAGCCGACGAGCTCAGTCACCGTCAGCTGATAGCCCTGCGCTTCAAGCTGCAGGCAACGCAGGGCGTTGGTCAGCTGGCTGCCGAATTCGCGGGTGTGGATGGGATGCCGCCAGAGTTCCGACAATGGCGTCTGCGCCAGGGATTCGCCTTTCCTGCGGCGCAGCACGCTGGCGACTTCGGCCTGACAGCAGGGAACGAGAACGATGAACTTTGCCTGCTTGTGGAGGGCGAAGCGGATCGCGTCGTCCGTGGCGGTATCGCAGGCGTGCAGAGCGGTGACGATGTCCACCCGCGCGGGCAGATCAGGCGACTCGATGGCGTTCTCGACGCGCAGGTTCAGGAAGGACATGCGCGTGAAAGCAAGTCGGCCGGCAAGACTGCGCGCGTGCTCGACGAGTTCTGCACGGGACTCGACACCGTAAATGTGACCCTGGTCGCGGTGACTGAAGAACAGATCGTAGAGGAGGAAGCCGAGGTAGGATTTGCCTGCGCCGTGATCGACCAGCGTCAGGCTGCTGCCACTGGCGGCAATCTCGGCGAGCAGCGGTTCGATGAAATGGCAGAGATGATGGACCTGCTTGAGCTTGCGCCGGCTGTCCTGGTTGAGTTTGCCGTCGCGCGTCAGGATGTGCAACGCCTTGAGCAGTTCGATCGACTGCCCGGGCCTGATTTCGGGGATCGCCGACAAGCGGTTTCCTGACGCCGGATGGGAAAGAACCGCATTTTAGCGCTTTACGCTGCTACCAGCGCCGAGCTTGGCCGAACAGGTGGGATAATGGCCATCTTTCAGATCATCGGACCCCGCATGGCCATCCAGTGGTATCCCGGTCACATGACCTCGGCGCGCAAGAAAGCGGCCGAAACGATGGCGTCGATCGACGTGGTCATCGAGGTGGTCGACGCGCGCCTGCCCGAGGCGAGCACCAATCCAGTGGTCCGCGAGCTTCGCCTGCATCGCCAGCGTCCGTGCCTGAAGGTCCTGAACAAGGCCGACCTTGCCGACCCGCAGGTGACGCAGGCATGGATCGCCTATTATAATCGGCAGGAGGGCGTGCGTGCGGTGGCGCTGTCGTGCAAGAAGCCCGGCGAAGTGGCCCGACTTCCCGGCCTGTGCGAGGCACTGGCACCACATCGCAGCGAAAACACCAAGCCGCTGCGGATGATGATCATGGGCATCCCGAATGTCGGCAAATCGACGCTGATGAATGTCGTTCTCAAGCGCAAACTGGCCAAGGTTGGCGACGAACCGGCAGTGACCCGCGCGCAGCAGACCTCGCTGCTCGATGTACGGCACTCGATTACCGATACGCCCGGACTGCTGTGGCCGAAAATCGAATATCCAAGCGATGGACTGATGCTCGCCGCGAGCCATGCCGTCGGTCGCAATGCAATGATCGACGAGGAAGTGGCAACCTTTCTCTCCGGGCTATTGCTGGCGCGTTACCCGGCCTTGCTGGCGAAGCGCTACGGTTTTCCGGTCGATGCGAGCGAGCACCTCGATGCCGTGACGGTCATCGCCGAGATCGCCAGACGCCGCGGTCTGCGCGTCCGTGGCGGCGAAGCCGATCTCGAGAGGGCGGCGAAGACGCTGCTGCAGGATTATCGGGACGGTCTGCTCGGCCGCATCAGCCTGGAGACCCCGGCGACACGCAGCGCCATGCTGGCGGCTGCACCGGCTCAGACGGCGATCCCCCAGCCGGCGCCGGACAACGGGTTGCCGGCCGCGTCAGCTTGAGCGATGCTGAATTTCCTCCCGGCGCCGTTGATCGGCCTGATTGCCTTCTCGCTGCTGGCAATCAACTCGTTCTTCTGGGTGCCGATCCTGTTGTTCCTGGCCGTCGTCAAGCTGCTCCTGCCGTTCCGGGCGGTTCGCCTGCGCCTCGACCCGGTGCTGGTGCGTATTGCCGAAGCCTGGATCGTATGCAACAGTGGCTGGATGGCGCTGACCCAGAAAGCGCACTGGGATGTGCAGGGGATCGAAGGGCTCGACCCGCGCGGCTGGTACCTGGTCAACTGCAATCATCAATCGTGGGCCGACATCCTCGTCCTGCAACATTTGTTGACGCGACGCATTCCCTTGCTCAAATTCTTCCTCAAACAGCAACTGCTCTGGGTGCCAATAATGGGCCTGGCCTGGTGGGCACTCGATTTTCCGTTCATGCGCCGCCATGGGGAAGAAGCCCTCAAGGCGCACCCGGAATTGCGCGCCAGGGACCAGGAGACGACCCGCCTGGCCTGCGAGAAGTTTTCGCTGATCCCGACCAGCGTGATGAATTTCTGCGAGGGAACGCGCTTCACGCGGGACAAACATCAGCGGCAGCAGTCGCCGTATCGTCACCTGCTGAAGCCGAAAGCCGGAGGAATTGCGCTGGCCTTGAATGTGATGGGCGACAAGTTCCGCGCAATTCTCGATGTGACCATCGTTTATCCTGAGGGGGCTCCGAATTTCTGGGAGTTCCTCTGCGGCAAAATGCCGCGCGTGCGGGTTCGCGTGCAAAAGCTCGCGGTGCCAAGGCATCTGGCGACCGGAGACTACGCCAATGACCCGGCGATTCGCGAGGCCTTTCAGCAGTGGATACAGCAGATCTGGCAGGATAAGGACGCACAGATCGAAAGACTGTTCGCCGGCCACTGACCGCGGCCCTGCCCATGGCATCGCACGCATTAGGCCGCGGCTGCCGCCCGCGTTGGCTCCGAAATGAGTGCCCAATTCCCGCAGTACCGATCGCCTGACGTATCATCGTATTCTATTCTTTTGCCTCAGGTCAGAGATGCCATCGCTCCAGATCGTCCGTAGCAAGCTGCAGCGTCCCCAAAAGAGCGGCGACTTCGTTGCGCGCAGCGAGTTGTTGGCGTTGCTCGAGGCGGGCAGCAGCCGGCCGCTGACCTTGCTGGTGGCGCCGGCGGGTTACGGCAAGACGGCGCTCGTCGCGCATTGGCTCGCTGGCCGTGACGGTCTGGCTGCCTGGCTCTCGCTCGACCGCGATGACAGCGATCCGATCGTTTTCATCCGCTACTTTGCTGCCGCGCTACGCACAGCGCTTCCCGATGCCTGCGCCGAGACGCTGGCGCATCTCGATGCCGAGCCACCAGCGCCGTTGGCAGTGCTTGCTGGCAGTCTGAGCAACGATCTGACAGCGCTGCCGATGCCGCTGGTACTGGTGCTCGACGACTATCACCGCATCGATTCGCCACAGATACACGTCCTGCTCGATCGCCTGCTGACGCATCCGGCGAGTGCTCTGCATCTGCTGGTGATCGCTCGGCACGACCCCCCTTTGTCTCTGGGTGCGCTGCGCGTCCGCGAGGAGGTGAACGAGATCCGGATGCGTGACCTGCAATTGGGTGAGCGAGAAACGGCGATTCTACTCGAGCGCTGCACCGGGCGTGCCGTATCGGCAGCAGTTCTGGACAGACTACAGGCCTGCTGCGAAGGCTGGCCGGTTGGTATTCGTCTGGCGGCACTGGCGCTGCGTCAACAGCGCGATGCAATCGATGTGCTGGAGCACCACTTCAGCGGCAGTACGCGTGAAGTCGAGCAGTATTTCTGCGAGGAAGTGCTTGCTGAACAGAGCGTGCTCACGCGTGACGGTCTGCTCAGGACCTCGATCCTCGAGCGTTTCTGTGCGCCCTTGTGCTACGCCGTTCTCGGGGAAGGTGGCGATGGGCATTCCTTCATGCAGTGGGTGTCGAGCGGCGCGCTGCTCTGCGTCGCCATCGACGATCGCCTGAAGTGGTATCGTCATCAGCGTCTGTTCCGGGAGTTTCTGCAGCAGCAGCTCGTCTTGCAGTATCAGGCCAGCGAGATTTCCGAACTGCATCGACGTGCGGCGGCCTGGTTCGAAACGCAAGGCCTGCTCGAAGAAGCGATTCCGCAAGCGCTGGCCGCAGCCGGCGCAGCCGCGGCAGGACAGCTGCTGGCACGCCATGCCCAGCTCCTTCTCCAACAGGAGCAGCGACAACGGCTCGAACGGTGTCTGCGTCTGTTACCACCCGACACCATCGAGGAAAACCCCGAACTGCTGCTGCTCAAGGCCTGGATGATGTATTACCAGGGGAGGCATGTCGAGACCCCGGCGGTTCTCGACCGGATCGAGGTGCTGCTCGAAAGCGCTGCCGATGGTCTGCCCGCTGCCGCCGCGCTGCGTGGCAACGTGTTGGCACTGCGCAGTCTACAGCGCTACCTCGAAGGGGGAGCGGACCTGGCCATCCGTACTGCCGAGCAAGCGCAGCAGTGCTTGCCGATGGACTGTGCGCAAGCCCGTGTGCTGGCCCAGGCAGTGATCGCCGGATCCCGGCAAATGCAAGGCGATCTGGCCGGTGCTCGTCAGAGTCTGCATGCGGCGCTGGCGCGGGCATCGGGTCCGATCAACGTTTCCCAGGCGTCGCTGCTGGCGACCTTGTGCTTCATCGACTGGATGGCTGCCGACCTGTCGGCATTGCAGTGGACGGCCAACCAGCACTACCCGCTCGGCGAGGATCGTTTGGTCGGCGCAGGCAGCCCGGTACTCTGGCGCTACTTCCATGGCCTGGTCCAGTATCAGCGCAACGAGCTGGCGCTGGCGGAGACCATACTGCTACCGGCACTCGCCCAGCAGCCGGCGCCGCGCTCCGGCTACCGGACCGAAGTTTCCTTCGTGCTGGCGGCGGTCTATCAGGCGCTCGGCCAGACCGACCTGGCGCGCGAGATCGTCGATACGGTTTGCGAGCACCTGCAGCGCAGCGGCGATTCGCCCGCCTTGTTTCGTGCGCAGGCCTGTCAGGCCAACCTGGCGCTTCGCCAGGGGCGAACTGATGCAGCTCGGGAGTGGGCGCGCAACTTCGATCCTGGTCCGGTCCAGTTTGTCTACCGCTTCTGCAACGCTCCCCACCTGACACTGGCCCGCGTGTGGATCGTCGAGGGAAGTGCCGAGAGCCGCGAGCAGGCGGATCGCCTCCTGCAGTTGCTGGAAACGGAGTTGATGGCCAGGCACAACGTCCGTTTCCTGATCGAGGTCCTGGCGCTGAAGGCGCTGCTGCGGCATCTTCAGGGTGAGGAGACGGCCGCTTGCGAGCTGCTGGGTCGTGCCGTCGTGCTTGCGCAGCCCGGAGGGTTCATCCGGCTGTTCGTCGATCTTGGGCAGGAACTCGTGCCACCGCTGAAAAGACTGCAAGCTGGCCAGGGCATTGTCGGCAACACAGCCGTCCGCTATGTCGGTCAGATTCTCGCCGCGTTCAACGACGACTGGCTGGTCAATGCAGGACGCCAGCAGGTGGGTGCAGACCTTACCCGCCGTGAACTGAAGATCCTCAAACTGCTCGCTGTCAGGTTGAGCAACATCGAGATTTCGGAGGAGTTGTGCATTTCACGGGCGACGGTCAAGCGGCATACCCAGAACATCTACCGCAAGCTGCGCGCCTCAAGCCGTCGCGAAGCCGTCTTCAAAGCCCGGACGCTCAACCTTCTTGCCGACGCTTGATCGCTTCCTCGCCAGACTGCAGACGGCCGTCATCAGGTTTTGCAAATGCAGATTGCCGGCCATGGCTGGTTGTGAGCGCATTCACCTTGACCTTGATCAAGGTGAATGCGCCATTTGTCAAAAATGGCCCATTTCATGGCCCATTGCGGGCCCATTTCGGCTTGTCCGTTTTTCTCGCGATGGCATAATTGTGGGTTATGCGGATCCCCATAATAAAGTTTTCTCAGAGGTACGATGAATGTCTTCATCATTAGGTCGGGTGATCGCCGTGGTTTCGCAAAAGGGGGGCGCTGGCAAGACGACTGTTGCCATACAACTCGGAGGAGGGTTTCATGCCATCGGCGCTTCGGCGCTGCTGGTCGACCTGGATCCACAGGAAAGCGCGCTGCGCTGGGCGGAGTCGGCGCCCTTGCTCGACTCGGACCTGCAACTCGATGTTCGCAAGATGTCTGGCCTGGAACTGATCAAAAAGGTCGCGGAACTGCAGACCGAGGCCGATTATGTGGTTCTCGACACGCCGCCGTCGATCTACCATCCGTCTACACTGGCCGCGCTGGCGGTGGCGCATCTGGCGATCGTACCGGCCGTGCCGAGCCCGACCGACCTGTGGTCGACGCTGGCAGTCGAGCGGCTGATCCTCAATCGCATGGAGCAAAGCCATCGCCTGCACGGCTGCATTCTCCCCAACCGTGTACAAAATACCGCGCTGGCTACGGATGTGCTTGAACTGCTGCATGAATTTACCTTACCCATTCTCGATGCCATGCTCTGCCAGCGCAATGCCTATGCGCAAAGTGCAGTGATCGGTGCATCGGTTTTTCAACTGGCCTCTGGGGCCGATGCCGCTCAGGATGAAGTTCGCAAGCTGATCGCAGCCGTTCTTAAACAATTGGGAGAAAACTGATGACTACACCCACACGTACTACCAGCAACAACAAGACTGCTTTGCGCGCCAGTCTCAAGAAGGAGGATGAATCGCTCGCCGAGCGTCTGGTGGCCACCGACGTTGCGCTGGTCGCCCCGCCGGAACCCGAGGCTCCCA
>NZ_JDSS02000041.1:6761-31483 GCF_000584955.1 Candidatus Accumulibacter vicinus | reverse complement strand
TGGCAGCCGTTGTGGAAGCTCCCGGCAAGGCCGCGAAAAAGGCGGCGCCGGTAAAAACCAGATCGGAAAAAGGAATCGCTGTGGCTGCAAAGGCCAAGCCGGGCAGCAAGAAAGCCGCCGCGGCCAAGCCGCAGCCGCAGGCCAAGGTCGAAGCCGCCGCCGAGACAGGCAAGAAGACCGCCGGGCTGGAGGAAGCGCTGGAAAAGATCGAAAAGGCGGCCAAGGAAAAGGGCGACAAACTCGTCCGCTACACGGTGGAATTGCTCAAGAGCGAGGAGGCGGCCATCGAGGCCGTGCGCACCGAGTTGTCGAAGGCCGCGGGTTGGGCAGCGAGCAAGTCCGACATCCTGCGCGCCGCAGTGCGCCTGTTTGCCGAGCAGAAGGTCGAGCAGATGAAAGCTTTGCTCGCCGCGGTAAGCGTTCCCGAAAAAGGCAAGAAGAAGAACTAGAACTGATCAAGCGAGGCAGCATCTTTCCCCCGCAGTGGCGGACCTGCGCGCCGGTAGGCCATTGCCCGAGTGAATTTATGGATAAATGAAGTGGTGCCGACCATCGTCGGCATGTTTTGACTGTGCGCTGCTCGAACGAGCAGATAACCAAGGGAGGTCGTATGTTTAGTAGTCTGATGCCGCAACGCCGGGAATTTTTTGAACTTCTCGCGGCGCATTCCGAAAAGGTCGCTGCCGGGGCCAATGCAACCCTGCGTCTGATCAATGGACTGGGCGATGGCAGTGGCAACGCTGCAGCGCTGGTCGCGGAGGTCAATCTCAACGAAAAAAGTGCCGATGAGATCAAGGCCAAGGTGATCGCTCGTCTGCACCAGTCCTTCACCACGCCGATCAATCGGGACCAGATCCATTCGCTGATCAGCGATCTCGACATGACGCTCAATGTCCTGCAATCGGTGGCCAACGCCATTGACATGTACGGCATCAAGCAGTCGACGGTCGAAGCCCGCGAAATGGCTTCCTTGAGCGCCGATGCCTGCATGCGCCTCAACCGTGCAGTCGCGGCGCTGGGCGACAAGGCGCGCGGCGAGGAAACACTGAACCTGTGCAAGGAAATCGAGGAAATCGAAACCAAGGCCGACAAGGTGCAGCAAAAGGCGATCACCGCGCTGTTCCAGGAGGGGGCCAACGTCTGGCAGACGATGAAGATGCGGGAGTTCTACTCGCTGCAGGAATCCGTCCTCGATTGCTGCCAGGACGCGGCCAAAATGATCGAAGAGATCCTGATCGAGAACTCCTGAGAGGTAGCGCAAAATGGAAGGCCTAAATATGAGCATCTGGACGCTGGCGCTGCTGATTGCAGTGGCGCTGGCGTTCGACTTCATGAACGGGTTTCATGACGGTGCGAACTCGATCTCGACGATCGTTGCGACCGGTGCCCTGACACCGAAACAGGCGGTGCTGTTCGCCGCATTCTTCAACTTCGCCGCACTGTGGGTATTCCAGCTCAAGGTGGCGGCGACGATCGGCAAGGGCACCGTCGACCCGAGTTTCGTCGACTATTATGTGATCTTCGGGGCGCTGATCGGGGCACTTGCCTGGAACATCATCACCTGGTACTACGGCATTCCATCCTCGTCATCGCACGCACTGGTCGGTGGCTTGGTCGGTGCAACGGTTGCCAAGGCCGGTTCGGGCGCGCCGATCGTCTGGGAGGGTTTCGGCAAGATCCTCGCCTTCATCATCATTTCGCCGCTGGTCGGGGTGATCATCGGCGGCTTGCTGATGGTGCTGGTGTCGTGGATCTTCCGCAACAAGTCACCGTATCAGGCCGGGAAATACTTCAAGAGCGGACAATTGATCGCCGCTGCCGCATACAGCCTGGGCCACGGCGGTAACGACGCACAGAAAACGATCGGCATCATCTGGCTGCTGATGATCACTGCCGGGGTGGCAACCAAGGACGTGGCGACGCTGCCGACCTGGGTGATCTACTCGTGCTACTTCGCGATTGCCTGGGGAACCTATCTGGGTGGCTGGCGAATCGTCAAGACGATGGGCACCAAGATCACCAAGCTCAATGCGGTCAGCGGTTCATGCGCCTCAATGGGCGGTGCGATCACGCTCGGGCTGGCAACGCTCGGCGGCATTCCGGTGTCGACGACGCATACCATCACCGGCGCGATCATTGGTGTCGGTGCGGCGACCGACGTCAAGGCGGTGCGTTGGGCGATCACGGCCAACCTTCTTGTCGCCTGGGTGCTGACGATTCCGGCTTCGGGCCTGATCGCCGCAATCTTCTGGTACATCGGGACCAAGTTCCTGTAGCCCAGGGCGGGTGGCTTGCATGGAACGAGCGCCCCGGCGACGGGGCGTCGCAGAACAACAGATGATTATCAAGGGAGTTATATATGTTACCCAAGCGAACTCAGTTTTTTGAGCTCCTCGAGGCACACAGCGAGCGGGTTCTGGCCGGTGCGAATTCGCTGCTGCGCCTGATCAACGACCTCGGCGTCAGCGCAACGGAGGTTACTGCGCTGATCCAGGAAGTCAACATGAACGAGGCCAGCGCCGACCAGATCAAGGCGGACCTGCTGCTGATGCTGCACAAGTCCTTCGTCACCCCGCTCAACCGTGACCAGGTCTACGAACTGACGCTGGATATCGACCGGATCATGAATGCGGTGCAGGATGTCGCGCAGGCGGTCAACATCTACCACATCGGCGCGGCCAATGCCGAGTCACGCGAACTGGCGTCGATGGCCGTGGATGCCTGCTCACGCCTGACGCGTGCGATTGCCGCCCTGAAGAAGAGTGAGCGTAGCGAGGAAACCGTCAACCTCTGCATCGAGATCGAACGTATCGAGGAGAAGTCTGACCTGGTCATGCAACGGGCGATCAAGACCTTGTTCCAGAACGAGGGCGATGAACAAGCGGCCCTGCGGGCGCTGGCCTTACGGGAGTTCTATTCGCTTCAGGAGAAGGTGCTTCGCAGTTGCAAGGCGTCGGCCCAGATGGTCGAAGAGATCCTGCTCCAGAATGCCTGAGCGCTAGATACGCTTGCTCGCTACGTACAACGCCCCGGCAACGGGGCGTTTCGTTTGGCAAGTTCCGAAAATCGGGTGGCTTCTCGTCGTCCCGTCCGTCACAGCGCTGCCATCTCCCGTGAACCGGACTTCAGACTGCACTTCAGACTACAATTCGCTCGCGCAGTAGCGACGGAGGCTGGCGCAGAGGGGTTGCCTGTAACAGCAGTCACCCCTATCCCGGCCCGCTCGGCGTGACCTTGATTCTGGATTGGTTCACCTGCCTCCGCGGAGAACGCCCATGTTACCTAGCAACCCGATGGCCGCATTGTTTGGCAAGTCGCCTTTCAAACCGCTGCCGCAACACATGCGCATCGTGATCGAATGCGTCGAAGAAGTTCAACCACTATTCCAGGCCCTGTTTGACGACGATCAGGAACAGCTTGAAGAATGCAAGAACCACATCTTCGTCAAGGAGCGTGAGGCTGACGCAATGAGGAACGAGATCTGTGAGCATTTGCCGAGAAACATGCTCCAGGCAACCGGCCGGCAGGATCTGCTGGCACTTCTCGCGGCGCAGGATGCCATCGCCAACACCGCCCAGGACATCGCCGGGTTGCTGGTGGAACGTCGGATGGAGATGCTCCCAAGCATGGCCGAACCGCTGATGCGACTCGTGATCCGTTGCATCGATACCTGCCGGCAGGCGCACGCAATCATCGAGAAGCTGGATGAGCTGCATGAAACAGGTTTCCGTGGTCGCGAAACCAGCCGGGTGGATGAGATGCTGGTCGAACTGGGAAATATGGAATCCGATACGGATCTGATGGGAATGGCGCTGGCGCGTGTCTTGTTCGCGGAGGAGGACCGGCTCAAGCCAGTGTCAGTGATATTCTGGTACCAGTTGATCCAGTGGGTGGGCAATCTGGCTGATTACGCAGAAAAGGTCGGCGATCGGCTGCATCTCCTGATCGCCCGCTGACGAGCACGCGTTCGGAAAGAGGATCGGCCCGTTTTCGGCTTCAACCATCCGGATTCCAGTTGCTCCGTTCGCATGGGGGTCCGCCAGCAAAGGCGGTAGTATGGAAATCATCGATCAGCATCAAACCTTGCTTTATGTCCTGGCCCTCGCCGGCGGCCTTTACATGACCTGGGGAATTGGCGCCAACGGCGTTGCCAGTGCCATGGGCACTTCGGTTGGCTCGGGTGCGCTTACCGTCAGGCAGGCGGTTATCCTGGCGGGGATCATGGAATTCTGCGGAGCTTCTCTGGCTGGCGGAGAGGTGGCCGACACGATTTCGATAGGCATCATCGACGGTAAACTCTTCGAGCCAGTGCCGCATCTGCTGGTGTCCGGCATGATCGGGGCGCTACTGGCGGCAGGAATCTGGCTGATGATCGCCAGCATGCGCGGCTGGCCGGTGGCGGCGACGCATGCGATCGTCGGTGCGGTATGCGGTGTGGGCGTTGCGGCCCTTGGCGTGCATGCGGTGCATTGGGAGATGATGGGCGAAATCGTCGCCAGCTGGTTCATCTCGCCAGTCCTCGGTGGCGCAGTCGCCCTGCTGCTGACCATGAGCATCCGCAAGCTCATTTTCAACACGGTCAACCCGATCGCCCGAGCGCGCAAATGGGGTCCGATGTATGTCTTCCTGGTCGGCTGGATGGTTTCTCTGGTCACCATCAGCCAGGGCCTCAAGCACCTGGACATCCATTTCGGCGTACTCTCGGGTCAGATCCTTGCGGTTGTGATCGGCGTCATCCTGGCCCTTGCCGCCCGGCTGATGATGAACCGCATCAAACTTGCTGATCATGTCGACAGGGCCGTCCAACACGCCAGCGTCGAGAGGCTATTCATTCCGCAAATGGTGTTCACCGGCGCTGCGATGGCCTATGCGCATGGTTCGAATGAAGTGGCCAATGGGATTGGCCCGATGGCGGCGGCGATTCAGATCCTCGTGACCCGGGAGGTATCTGCCAGCTCGCCAATCACGCCCTTCATGTTGTTGATCGGCAGCTTCGGCATCGTGGCCGGTCTGGCGACCTACGGCCACAAGGTGATGGCCACCCTGGGCCACAAGATCACCGAGTTGACGCCAACCCGGGCCTATTGCGCCACGGTTGCAACCGCTTTCGTGACGGTAGCTGCTTCCGGCCTGGGCTTGCCGGTGTCCACCATGCACATCGCGGTGGGTGCGGTGATGGGTGTCGGCATTGCCCGCGGTATCGGCGCCCTGAACCTGCGGGTGGTCGGCGGCATCGTTGTCTCCTGGTTCATCACCGTTCCGGTCGGAGCACTCCTGGGGGCCATCATCTTCCATCTCCTGAACGCCGTCCTTGCCTAACATGAGGGCGAATCTTCCCGCCAGATCCCTCCTGCCGTGCACCGTTCGCTGATCGATTGAAACTGCAGCCATGCCGGAATTGCCCACTCTGCCCATCAAACCGCTGCAGCACTTCAAGGGGATCGATTTCCCGGATGACATCCGCCTTGGCCAGCTGCTCGTGACTGGCCCACCTGGTGCCGGTAAAAGCACCCTGATCGTGCGTCTTGGCGGTTGGTCAGAGGAGGGCTATCTCGATCTGGGCCGCAAACATTGGTGGCGTTCGGAAATTTTGTCGGTGCGGCCGCGCGAGATTCATCTGGGACTACCTTTTCAGGGTCTGCTCAACGCGGTGTCAGTTTTCGATGCCGAGTTCCTCGATCGCGACCCGTTGCCACCTGTGGATTTCGATCGCATCATCTTGCCGCCTCGCAAGCGCTATTTCTTTTCGGTCGACTGGTATCGGCGCTATGTGTTTGAGTTCATGTTGCCACCTCCCGACCTGGTGTTTGCGCGTCGGGTCGAGCGGGCTCGCCACAGCACCCATCCGGTCGATGCCCAACTCAGTCTCGAGATCTGTACTGCTCAGCTCACCGTCTTCCGCAGCGTTGCCGAATTTCTGCACCACCAGGGTTTCAAGGTGTATCTTCGTGAAGGCGCGGATGGCCACCCGAGTCGTTTTTTCGATCCGAATTCGCAGCCGTGAAGAGAAGGGCTACCCGGCGGCACTCGCTCAGGCTGTCGAGCTTGTTGGCGTGGCTAAAGGGGGTTGTCGCCAGACTGGGCTTCGGCTGGGGGCATGACCTCCGGCTGGGCGACTCTTACCGACTCGGCAGCAGCAAAGTGCGGGTTCCTCTTGATGGTCTGCCGATCGAGATCTCGCTTGGGCTCAACGACAAACGCCTGCATCTTTACCCGGAAACGCGGCTCGACCAGCATGGCGAGCCGGTCAGGCTGGGCAGCTTCATCATCGTCGATCCCAGCGCTCATCGTCGCCGGATCAGCGGTTTTCTGCGCCTGACTCCGAAGAGTTGGTTGTCCCTGGGTTCGGCGGACACGCTCCAGAAAGCGTTGTTCGATTACCCGGCGGCCGTTGATGAGCAGCACCTGGTCGTGATCCATGGCCGCGACGCACTGGTTTTTCGTAATTTGAGTGACGCCGGCACGAGGATCGGCCCAGTACCTGCAGAAGACGGCTGGCTTCGCGAGAGACTCTGGCGGCGACTGCGCGAGATCTTCGGTGGTCCGATCGCGCCGTTGCCCAGGGATGAGGCGATGCAACTCATCGACAACGTCAATCGACTACTGCAAAAAGAGATTTACCGTCCGATCGATGAACGGGGCTTGCCTGGTGGATTGCTGCTCCTGCCGTCGAAACTTACGCCGATTATCGTCGCTGACATGCATGCCCAGATCGACAACCTGTTGACAATCCTGAGCCAGAACACTTTTCTCGATGCGCTCGAGCAAGGCACGGCCGTACTGGTGATTATCGGCGATGCGGTACATTCCGAAATCGACGGGCAGTTGCGGGAAATGGAGAGTTCGATGCTGATGATGGATCTCATTTTCCGGCTCAAGCTGCACTTTCCGGAACAGGTGTTCTATCTTCGCGGCAACCATGATTCATTTTCCGAAGACATGTCCAAGGACGGCATTCCACAGGGCTTGCTGTGGGCCAGGGAACTCGGCGAGCGACGCGGTACGGCCTACCTGAAAGCCATGGAAGAGTTCTACCGGTTGTTGCCTTACGTGGTTGCTTCCGAGGATTTCGTCGCTTGCCATGCGGCGCCGCCAACGAGCAAGGTCAGCATCGAGATGCTGGTGCAAATCTACCGTTATCCGAAGCTGGTCATCGAGTTGATCAACAACCGCCTGCAGCGGCCGAACCGGCCACAGGGCTATCACCGACGTGATGTCAAACGCTTTCGCCAATGCCTGCGAGTGAACCCGGAGACTCCCTTGATCGTTGGCCATACACCGATCGACCGTGAGGACACCCTGTGGCTCGACGTCGATGGAATTGCCAACCACCATGTGCTGTTCAGCGCCAGTCCCGATCAGGTCGGCGTCTTCACCCGCATCGGCGACACCATGGTTCCCCTGCGCTACCCGGTCGACGCATTGACGCCGATCATCAACGCGCTCGACTCAGCACCGGACTGAGCCGCGAAGGTCGGCCGTCATCCGGGCACTGCATGCAGCCGCGCTTCTGGTTTTTCTGGTGGGCGATAGTGGGTTCGAACCACTGACTTCCACCGTGTGAAGGTGGCACTCTACCACTGAGTTAATCGCCCAAGATCAAGGTCTCAACTGGCTGCGATGACTTCATCGCGAGATCATGACAACTCCGGATGCAGCAGGAGTCAACTGTTGCCACACGACTCAAGACGATAAGATTCCGCTAGCGGCTACCGGATCGACAGGAAGCCGGATTACATCACAAGTCGGTAGCCCGGTCAATCCGATCGAAAGAGATTTCGTACCCCTCGCGGCGCTCTGCAGAGCGCCCGGAATCGCGATGCGCATAGTAATAATTGATCTAGGTCACCCCGAACAGCCCCTTGAACTGCTAAGGTTTAGGCTGTTCCCGGGAATGTTTTCTGTGCAAGGAGAAAGAAGCAATGAGCATCGCAGCAGCAATACCCCCCCCACCCCAGGCAGTCAGGCGACTACTGATGTCGGGCAACGAAGCGGTGGCACGGGCCGTGTGGGAGGCCGGAGTACGGGTGGCTGCAGCCTATCCGGGAACCCCCGCGACCGAGATGCTCGAATATGTGGCGACGTATCCGGATATCTATACCGAATGGTCGGTCAACGAGAAAGTTTCTCTCGAAGTGGCCTTCGGCGCCACGATGGCGGGTTCGCGCAGCTTCTGCGCGATGAAGCATGTCGGCATGAACGTCGCTTCCGACGCCCTGATGACGATGACGCTGACCGGTGTCGCCGCCGGTCTGGTGATCGCAATCGCCGATGACGTCGGACTTTCGTCGTCACAGAACGAGCAGGATTCGCGCTACTGGGGCCGTTTTGCGCATCTCCCTCTGCTCGAACCGGCCGACTCGCAGGAAGCGCATGACTACACGCTGGCTGCCTTCGAACTCTCGGAGCGCTTCGAGGTCCCCGTAATCCTGCGTCTGACGACCCGCATCTGTCACGTCAAGGGACTGGTCAACGTCGGTGAGCGCAGCGAACGTGCGGTTGCCGGGTTCACCAAGGACGTCAACCGCTGGGTGATGGTGCCGAGCGGTGCCAGTCGGCGCCTGCCGCTGATGTTCGAACGCGAACGCCGGCTGCGCGTCGAGGCCGAGAGCTCCGCGCTCAACGTCATTGAATCGGGCAGTGATCGCCGCATCGGCTTCATCACCTCCGGTCCGGCCTACATGCATGTGCGCGAGAGCTTCCCCGATGCGCCGGTTTACAAACTCGGCTTGACCTTCCCGCTGCCTTTTGACCGTCTGCGCCGCTTCGCCGGTGAGTGCGAACGACTGCTGGTCGTCGAAGAGGTCGAGCCCTTGATCGAGACCGAACTCAAGGCGCAGGGAATGACGGTCAGCGGCAAGGATATTCTGCCGCTCATCGGCGAACTGTCGCCGCAGGTACTCAAGCCGGCAGTCGCCCGCCTACTTGGCGAGCCGCTCTCCGAACAGGCACAGGCGGTGCCGATGAGGGTCTTTCCTCGGCCGCCGACGATGTGCGTCGCATGCCCGCACCTGGGCGTCTACTACACGCTTTCGCAGTTGCGCAATGTCACCATTTCTGGCGACATCGGCTGCTACACGCTCGGCTTTGGCCAACCATGGAACGCACTCGATGTATGCCTCTCGATGGGCGCCTCGATGGGTATGGCGCTGGGCCTCGACAAAGGGCGCAGCGACGTCGAGAAGGACCAGAAGATCGTGGCCGTGATCGGCGATTCAACCTTCCTGCACATGGGCATGCAGGGCCTGCTGGACATCGTCTACAACCGTGGCAACGTCACCGTCCTGTTACTCGACAACCGCGCCATCGGTATGACCGGCGGGCAGGACAATCCCGGCAGCGGCCGCGACATCCATGGCCAGGAAGCTCCGCGCGTCGATTTCACCACGCTGGTCAAGGCCCTCGGAGTGCGGGCGGAACGTGTGCATGTGGTTGACGCCTACCAATTGCCGGTGCTGCTGCGGCTCCTGCGTGCAGAGACGAAAATTCCCGAGCCCTCGGTGATCATCACCAACCAGCCCTGTGTACTGATCAAGGACTACCACGCACTCAGGCCATACCAAGTGATCGAGGACAAGTGCACCGGTTGCGGCAACTGTGTCGATGTCGGTTGCCCGGCGATCCATGTCACGCGCCGCGACCGGGTCCGGAAGGCCAGCGGGCGCGAAGTCGATCTCGCTTTCGTGCGCATTGAAAGTGCTGCCTGTACCGGCTGCGGCCTATGCCTCAAGCCCTGTGCACCCGACGCGATCGTGCATGTCGAGACCCTGGCGACGCCGATCAAAGTCATCAGGAAGGGCACCGAGCTGGCGAGGACCCCCCAAGATGTCTGAAACGGGCCGCTTCGACACCACCAACATTCTCGTCGTCGGTACCGGCGGCCAAGGGGTGATGACCGCCACCGAGATCCTTGCCGAAGCGGCGATCGCGCTCGGCCATGATGTCAAGAAAACCGAAGTCGCCGGCATGGCGCAGCGCGGCGGTGTGGTCTCGTCGCACCTGCGCTTTGGTGCGAAGGTGTTGTCGCCGCAGATCACGCCCGGCACTGCCAACGTCTTGCTGGGTTTCGAAGCTGCCGAAGCGATGCGCTGGCGTCACATGCTGCGTCCCGAGGGTCTGGTGCTGATGAACACCGGCCGTCTGGTACCACCGATCGTCGAACTTGGTCTCTACGACTACCCGGATGACCCGGTGGCGGCAATGCGCGCCGCTGGGACACAGGTCTTCTCCTTCGACGCCTCACGGATTGCCCAGGAACTCGGCGACATCCGGCTGGGCAATACGGTCATGCTCGGCGCCATCTCGGACCATCTGCCCTTTCCGGCCGAGGTCCTCGAGGGCTGCATCCTCAAGCGTTTTGCGCACAAGAAAGCGGCACTCGTCGAACTCAACCAGCGCGCTTTCGCCGCTGGTCGCGCAGCCGCGGAAGCGGCGGCGAAAGCCGAGGCCGCCTGATCAACCAGGTCCGCAGCAAACACGACTCCGGCGCAGCCATGAGGGCGGCCAGCAGCCAGTGGACAATGACCGGCAAAATCACCGAGCAACACCGAGGCGGGCGCGCAGCTCGTCCAGTTCCTCAAGGAGGTCCGCCATCAGCGCAGCCAGTTCGGGAACAGCATCGAAGTCGCGTTCGAGTTGCCGCATGCGCCGCGCGCGCAGCAGACTGTGGCTGGAAAAACACCATACGCCGGCGACGCTCTCGGCGTGCGGAAACAGCCCGTCCTCGATGTGGCGCAGCAGCCAGCCAGGTTCGACGGTGCATGCCGCCGCCAGTTGTTCGAGTGTCAGCCAGCTACTGTCCATCAGGCTACCGATCAGGATTTCCTCGTCTCGCATGGCTCAGTCCCTTCCTTGCTGGCGCGGATCGAAGGCGAGTTCCCGTGCCATGGTTTCGTAGAGTGTGCGCGCCCTGGCCGTACCGGCGGGGGGCAGCACCACCTGGATGTCGAGGAGCAGGTCACCCGCTTGTGCGCCCGGAATGCCCTTGCCACGCACCCGTAATTGCTGGCCGCTTTGCGCGCCTTCAGGAATGCGTACCTTGACGCTGCCCTGCGGCAGATCTACGGTTATCACCGCGCCCAGGGCGGCCTCCCAGGGCGCCACTGGCAGCGTCAAATGCAGGTCACGACCCTGTACGCGAAAACGCGGGTGCGGCCTGAAGCGCACTTCCAGCATCAGATCCCCGGCCGGTGCGCTACCGATCCCCGGTGCGCCCTGGCCGGCCAGGCGAATCACCTGACCGGCGTGCACGCCTTGCGGGATTTTGACGTTCAGCATGCGGTTTTCCAGCACGACGCGGCCTTGTGCGTCGATTCGCGGCGCACGCAGCGAAATCTGTCGGGTCGCTCCGGAAAAGGCATCTTCGAGATCGAGCAGCACCTTGGCGTGATGATCCTCGCCGCGTGCCTGGAAGTGCCCACGCTGGCCAGTATTGAAACCATGTGCAGCGCGCGTACGGCCGAACAGTTCGGCGAAGAAATCGGAGAAATCTCCCGCTTCGCCAGGCGAAAACCCCTGTCCCGAAAACTCGAAGCCGGCATCCCAATCGGGTGGCGGCTGAAACTCCTGGCCCGACTGGTAGCCACGTCCCAACTGATCGTAGGCGGCACGTTTTTCCGGATCCGAGAGCACCGCATTTGCCTCGTTGAGCTCCTGCATGCGTGCTTCGGCATTCACTTCCTTGGAAACGTCCGGGTGATACTTGCGCGCCAGTTTTCGGAAGGCCTTCTTGATCTCCTCCGCGGTGGCGTTGCGAGGAACCCCGAGAATCTGGTAGTAGTCCTTGAATTCCATACATGATCCTCAATCGATAAGGGTGATCGTACAACAACGACCCATCCTGCCGAAACGCGGCGAACCGGGAAACGGTACATCGATATTGAAGTCTGTCGAACCGCCCCCAATTGTGCATTGCAGTGCCAGTCGTGGCGCTCTCGCCCATTCATTATATGGAGGATTCAACATGATCTATCGCTCTCTGTTTCCCCGCGACGTGTTTGCGGAACTGGATCGGCTGCAGCGTGAGATGCAGCAGGGTTTTCGTCTTTCTCCAAGCATTCGCGGCATCGCCCGCGGCGGTTTTCCGGCGATGAACGTCGGGGGTACACCGCAATCCGTTGAAATCTATGCCTTCGCACCCGGCATCGACGCGTCCAGTCTCGACGTTCAGATCGAGAAAGGCATGCTCATCATTGCCGGCGAGCGCCAGCGGCAGGCTCCCGGTACAGACGCCACGGTGCATATCGACGAGCGTTTCGAGGGCCGATTCCGGCGCGTGGTGACGCTACCCGACGACATCGATCCCAACCTCGTCGACGCGAAGTACACCGACGGTGTGCTGCGCATCAGCGTCGCCCGCAAGCAGTCTGCGCTACCACGCCGGATCACCATTCAATAAGGAGAATCAAAGATGTCCGACAACAGCCAAGTCACGAAACCGAACCCCAACGATGAAGGGACCCTGCTCCCACCGGTCGACGTCATCGAGGACGCTTCGGGAATCACCCTGTATGCCGATCTGCCTGGAGTGCCCAAGGACAAGCTCCATCTGCAGGTGGAAGCCGATACCCTGACGATTGAAGGCGGGATCGACCTGGAAATGCCCGGCGGCATCGAAGCCAGCCACGCCGAAGTCAGCCTGTCTCGCTACCGGCGGGTGTTCACCCTCTCCAAGGAACTTGACCCTAACAAGGTCAGCGCCGAGTTCAAGAATGGCGTGCTGAAGCTCTCGATCCCCAAAGCAGAGCACGCACAGCCGCGCAAAGTGGAGATCAGGGTGGCATAAGGATCATCACTCACCCGCATGAGTGACCGCGGCCAACGAAACCCACGTCTTCCAGACCGCCCAAGACTCCCGGGTCGGGTTAAACGCAGCGCAACCCGACCCGTTTTTTCTTCGACCCGACAGGCGCAACGCCGAACGTGCCGGTGGCCTGATAGGAGTAGAATTCGCTCCGTGACCACTCTGCTCGTCCTGACCAACCTGCCCGACCGACCTGCTGCCGAAGCGTTGGCAAGCGCTCTCGTCGAGGCGCGGCTGGCGGCCTGCGTGAATATTCTGGCGCCGTGCCGGTCAGTCTATCGCTGGCAGGGAGCAATCGAGGCGGCCGACGAAGTGCCGCTGCTGATCAAAACCAGTAGCGAACGCTACCCCGCACTCGAAACCGCAATTCGCAGCCACCACCCCTACACGCTGCCGGAAGTGATCGCGCTGCCAGTGGTGCAGGGGCTGCCGGCGTACCTCGCCTGGGTAGACAGCGAAACGCGCGGCCCCGACTGACCTCTGCAAGACTCCCGCCATGACCCGCAGGCTGCTCTTCTCACCGTTCTTCTTCGTGCTCGCCTTTCTGTTGAGCACGCTGGCCGTCGCCGACGAGTTTCTCGACCCGGCTGTCGCCTTCCAGCCCAGCGCACGCGCGATCGACGGACAAAACATCGAAGTGCGCTTCGAAATTGCCAAGAACTACTACCTCTACCGCGACAAGTTCCGTTTCATTGCCGAGCCATCGACAGTGCAACTCGGCACCGCGATTCTGCCGCCGGGCAAGGAGAAGCACGACGAGACCTTCGGCAAGGTCGAGGTGTATTACGATCAGGCGGTCATTCGCCTGCCGGTCGAGCGCAACCGTTCGGGGCCGCTGCCGCTGATCCTCAAGGTGACTTCGCAGGGCTGTGCCGATGCCGGCATCTGCTATCCGCCGCAACAGCAGCAGCTCAGCCTGCAACTGCCCGATCAGGCAACTGCGCCGGCACCCCCCCCGGGCCAGGGCCCGACCACCGACGAGTCGGGACGCATCGCGCAGTTGTTCAAGCACGCCGGCTTCTGGGTGCTGTTAGGCAGCTTTTTCGGCTTTGGGCTGCTGCTGTCGCTGACCCCCTGCGTCTTCCCGATGATTCCGATTCTTTCAGGGATCATCGTCGGCTCCGGTCGCGACGGGCATGGCGTGTCGCACATGCGTGCTTTCCTGCTCTCGCTGGCCTACGTTATCGGCATGGCGGTCAGCTACGCGGCCGCCGGGGCCGCTGCCGGGCTGACCGGCACACTGCTGGCGGCGGCGCTGCAGACCCCCTGGGTGCTGGGCGGCTTTGCCGCGATCTTCGTGCTGCTGTCGCTGTCGATGTTCGGTTTCTACGAGATCCAACTGCCCAGCGTTTTGCAAAGCAAGGTCTCGGAAGAAGCCAGACACCTGCGTAGCGGCTCGCTGCCCGGCGTCGCAGCGATGGGCGCGCTGTCGGCAATCATCGTCGGCCCCTGCGTTGCCGCACCGCTGGCTGGCGCCCTGCTGTATATCGGCCAGACCGGTGACGCCGCGCTCGGCGGCGCGGCGCTGTTCGCGATGGGTCTCGGCATGGGCATGCCGCTGCTCGTCGTCGGCATGTCGGCAGGTACGCTGCTGCCGAAGTCCGGCGCGTGGATGGAAGCGATCAAGAAAACCTTTGGCGTGATTCTGCTGGCCACCGCAGTCTGGCTCGTTTCGCCGGTGCTTCCGGTGGTCGTGCAGATGCTGGCCTGGGCCCTGCTGCTGATCGTTCCGGCGGTCTACCTGCACGCGCTCGATCCACTGCCACCGCACGCCAAAGGCTGGCAGCGTTTCTGGAAAGGCATGGGCATCGTCATGCTGCTGTTCGGTGCGGCGATGCTGCTCGGCATCTTGGCCGGCTCGCGCGACCCGCTGCAGCCATTGTCTGTATTGCGCAGCAACTCGGCAAGTGGCGAAACCAGGCCATTGGCATTCACGCGCGTGCGCTCACTGGCCGAACTCGAAACCCGTATTGCGGCGGCAGGCAAACCGGTGCTGCTCGACTTCTATGCCGACTGGTGCGTATCTTGCAAGGAGATGGAACGTTTCACCTTTGCCGATGCGCGCGTTCAGGCCAAACTCGCGGGCTGGACCTTGCTGCAGGTCGATGTGACGGCCAACTCCGAGGCCGACCAGGCACTACTGCAACGCTTCAAGCTCTACGGTCCGCCTGGACTGATCTTTTTCGACCGGAATGGCCGGGAGATCGAAGACGTGCGCGTCGTCGGATTCCAGAACGCCGAGGAATTTCTCAGCCTGCTGTCACGTTTGGGCTAAGGGCCATGACTTTTCCAGACACCCCCTCCTTCCCCTGCTTCGTGAATCGCTGACGCGACTTTCACATTAAGGGCCCCTGATCACATGGGCACATTTGATGCGGATTTGTACAGAACATGCAGCCCGGCAGCGGAACAAAAAGCCCGCAGTTACGCAGGGTTACGGGGTGTTTTGTGGAAGGCTTCGGATTACGCCGGAAGCCTCGCTACTTTCCAATACAGAATCGCCCAAATATCTCTCCAAGCAGATCATCAGCACTGAACTCGCCGGTAATCGTGCTTAGCGTCAACTGCGCCAGCCTGAGTTCTTCGGCGAAAAGTTCCAGCCGTGGCAGCTGCTGATATGCCAATTCAATATGGCGGCGAGTTTCGGTGAGCGCATGCAGATGGCGTTCGCGGGCGATGAAGACATCTTCGGCAGGATGCCAGCCGACGATGCGCAACAATTCCTGACGTAACAGCTCGACGCCCTCGCCGGTTTTGGCACACAGTGCAATCGCCACGGCGTCGGCTTCTTGATGACGTGCGGCCGCGCGCGACGTCAAATCGATCTTGTTGTACACGGTCAGCCGGGCAAGGTGGGGAGGGAGTTGAGCGACAATCGCTTGTTCAGCTTCGCTGACACCGGTGCGGGCGTCAACTAACAGGACGACGACATCGGCGCGCTCGATCTCGCGCCAGCTGCGTTCAATGCCGATCTTCTCGATCTGGTCTTCGGTTTCCCGCAGGCCCGCTGTGTCGATCACGTGCAACGGAATGCCTTCAACCTGCAACGTGCTGCGGACCAGGTCACGGGTGGTTCCGGGAAGTGGGGTGACGATCGCCAGCTCGTCGCCGGCGAGGCGATTGAGGAGGCTGGACTTGCCGACATTTGGCTGACCAGCAAGCACGACATGCAATCCCCCCTGCAACAGGCGGCCCTGTTGTGCTCGGTCGAAGACCTTGGTCAGGTGCTGCTGCAAGCGCTCAAGGCGCCCAAAGGCATCGGTTGCTTCGAGAAAGTCAAGCTCCTCGTCAGGGAAATCAAGGGTGGCTTCGACCAGCGCACGCAGTTCGATCAACTGCCCAAGGAGGTAATTCACTTCCTTCGAGAACTCACCCTGCAAGGAGCGTACGGCGCTGCGGGCAGCGCTGCTTGTCGCGGCGTCGATCAGGTCGATGACCGCCTCGGCTTGTGCCAGATCGAGTTTGCCGTTGAGGTAAGCAAGGCGGGTGAATTCGCCGGGTTCGGCCAGGCGAGCGCCGAGTTCGAGGCAGCGCATGAGCAGCATCTGCATGACTACCGGGCCACCATGCGCGTGCACTTCGAGGACGTCCTCGCCGGTAAACGAATGCGGCGCAGGGAAATACAGGAGCAGCCCGCTATCGATGATGCTGCCATCATCAGCCTTGAAGTCGCTGAGGGTGGCAAACCGAGCGGCTGGTCGTTTGCCGCTCAATGCCCCGGCGAAATCGATGAGGCCTGCGCCCGAGACGCGGATGATACCGATACCACCGCGACCAGCAGCAGTCGCGATGGCGGCTATCGGCGCCTTGCCCGGCTCAGATCTTGCTGTCGTTGGCGGCTTTTCCGCCACTTTCGATCATCCTTGTGATCTGCCATTGCTGGGCAATCGACAGGAGATTGTTGACCACCCAATAGAGCACCAGACCTGCCGGGAAGAAAAAGAACATCGCACCAAAAATGAACGGCATCATCATCATCACTTTGGCCTGGATAGGATCGGGCGGAGTGGGATTGAGCTTGGTCTGGACCAGCATCGTGACTACCATGATCACTGGCAGCACATAGTAGGGGTCGGCAGCCGACAAGTCACTGATCCAAAGAATCCAGGGCGCATCACGAATTTCGACGGCACCAAGCAAGGCCCAGTACAGCGCGATGAACACGGGAATCTGCACCGCGATCGGCAGACATCCTCCCAGCGGGTTGATTTTTTCACGCTTGTAGAGTGCCATCATCTCCTGGTTGAGCTTCTGGCGGTCATCCCCGTAACGCTCCTTGAGAGCCACCAGGCGGGGCGTGACGGTTCGCATTTTGGCCATTGACTTGTAACTGGCTGCCGAGAGCGGAAAAAACAGCAGCTTGATGGCAATGGTGAGCAGAACAATCGACCAGCCCCAATTGCCAACCATCTTGTTGATGGCTTCCAGACACCAGAAGATGGGTGCGGCAATGACCGTCAACCAACCGTAGTCGACCACCAGCGGCAAACCTTGCGCACCCATGCCGCCTTCGGCCTTGGGCTTGGCCAGTTGCTCGAGAATGACCTGAATCTGCGGGCCGGCATAAATCGGTACCGAGATCGCCACCTTAGAACCCGGCGCCGCGACGGGTGCCGGTACGATGACACCTGCCGACACCACCGGCTGGGTACTGCTTTCGAGTTTGCGCATGTAGAACTCGCGCGGCAGCCCTGCTTCAGGAATCCAGGCGGCGACAAAATAGTGCTGAACCATCGCAATCCAGCCATTGTCGGCCTTGCTGGCGAACCTGGCCTTGCCCTTTTCAATGTCGGCAAAATCGACTTTCTGGAATTTTTCCTGATCCGTATAGACCGCCGGACCGGTGAAAGTGGACACCATCGAACTCTCGCCTTCGGGAGGGTTGATATCACGCTGCAACTGGTAATACACGTGCGCGGCGACTTCCTTCTCGCCACCATTTGCAATCTCATGGGTAACGTCGATCAGATAACTGTCCCGTGTGAAAGTGTAGATTTTTGTCACCTTGACGCCGTTGCTGACCGGTGCTTCGAGGCGCAGTTCAACGGTCCTCGCATCACCGGCCAATTCCCGGTTTCCGGAGGTGACCGAGAAGAGCGTTTTGTGGTTTGGCAGGCCCTCGCCGATCAGACCACTCTGGGCAAGGTACTGGTGTCTGGCCTCGAAGAGGGCGAAGTTCTTGGCTTTGTTATTGCTGTCCTTGTAGGCGTTGAATTCGAGGCGAACGAGATCGCCGCCTTGCTTGGCGACCTCGGCGACAAACAGGTCGGTTCTGACCGTGACTGTCTCGGACTTGTCAGCACTTGCCGCCGCGGTCGTTGCAGGGGGTGGTGCGGGCAGCGGTGCATGCAGGTTTACAGAAGGCTTTGGCGCGGGTGCCTCGGCCAAACTGCTGGCGGCGGGAGATGCTGCCTTGGGCTGGCTGTATTTCTGCCAAGCATCCCAGAGCATGACCAGAGAAAATGAGAAGACGATGAGCAGCAGCAGGCGGCGGTTATCCATGAAAGCCTATACGATTCGATTATTATTCAGGGTACAGGGTCAAAACCACCCGGATTCCATGGATGGCAGCGGAACAGTCGGTGCAGGGCGAGGCGCGCGCCTTTGATGGCGCCATATTTTTCCACAGCTTCGGCTGCGTACGCGGAACAACTCGGGAAAAAACGGCAACGGCGGCCCAGCATTGGACTGACCGCGTATCGGTAGAAACTTATCAGCGTAAGCAGCATTTGTTTCATCGGATCATTGTCGGGATGCAGTGGCTTTGCTCAACAAGCCCTGGATTTCCTGCGCCAGGGCTTTCCGGTCAAGCATTGAAGGTCTGACCGCCAAGCGAAGCACAAAATCGCTTGAGCGAAGCCGGGAACGCATCAGGCGAAACTGCTCTCTGGCCAATCGTCGAACAAGGTTTCGATCGACCGAGCGTCGCAGGAAGCGCTTGGCGACGACCAGGCCAAGTCGCGCTCCGGGCACTTCTTCGGCGCTACGCGGGCGGTAATGTAGCAGGAAATGCCGGCTCTTCAGCGCCCTTCTGAAACCAAAAACGGATGAATACTCATCCGTTTTGATCAAACGATATTGCTTCGGAAAAGCGGTAGCTGATACTGCAGGGGCACCGGCGATAGATGGCCCGCCGCTCAAACTGCCAGGCGGTGGCGACCTTTGGCGCGACGAGCCTTGATGACGGCACGACCACCACGGGTAGACATTCGAACGAGGAAGCCGTGTGTACGCTTGCGGCGAACGACCGACGGTTGATAGGTACGTTTCATGGTTAAACCTTTGAAGTCAAAGCAAGAAAAACATGTGATTAGACAGCTTTCGATAGAGCCTTGTCAAGGCCATATTTTTTCTTGAGCTGTGGATAACTTCGGTCCAACCGGTTAGAATTTAGCCTTCAGCGAGCTGGACAAGGTCTTTGGTGGTTGGGCCGAGCAACAGCAGGTCCCACTGGCCAGGCGAACCATGACTGTCCTGCCGGCAGAGAATGCATCCATCTTATTGATTCTAAAAAGACACCAATCATCGGGAGCTATCGATGCTGCCGGACCACTACAGGATTACGCTTCATGAGCCTCCTCAATGAGTAGCTTCTGGTCTTCCTGTCTGAGCCAGTTCGAACAGGAACTGCCTTCCCAGCAATTCAATACCTGGATCCGCCCTCTTCGTCTTGAAGGTGATGATGCCCGTGGCCTGCGCCTACTGGCGCCGAACGGTTTCATTCTGAAGTGGGTCAAGGAGCGTTATCTGGCGCGCATCGAAGCACTGGCAAGTGAATACTTTGCCACACCAGTGAACATCACCCTGAGCCTTGGAGAACGTACAGCAGCAAATTCCAGTGACAATGCAATGCCAACAGGCAAGGCCACGCCGGCAGTCACCACAACAGCCAAGAAAACCTCCTCGCCGGTCGATAAGGATAGATCAGGCTATGAAAAAACTCGCTTGATCGCTACCTTTACCTTTGGCAACCTGGTCGTTGGCAAAGCCAACGACCTCGCACGGGCGGCTGCCCAGCAAGTCGCCATCAGTCCTGGGGAAGCCACTTATAACCCACTGTTCATCTATGGCGGAGCAGGTCTGGGCAAGACACACCTCATCCACGCGATCGGCAACCGGATCGTGGAGCTTGACCCGGAAAAGGTGGTGCGTTATGTCCATGCCGAAGATTACTATTCGGATGTTGTTCGCGCCTACCAGCAGAAGTCTTTCGACGTCTTCAAACGCTACTATCGTTCATTGGACGTTCTGCTTCTCGACGATGTGCATTTCTTCAATGGCAAGAACCGGACGCAGGAAGAATTTTTTTATGTTTTCAATGCCTTGAGTGAGTCAAAGAAGCAGATTGTGATCAGTTCGGATACCTATCCGAAGAATATATCGGGACTTGAGGATCGGCTGATTACCCGCTTCGACTGGGGGCTAACGGTCCAGATAGAGCCCCCGGAAACAGAAATGCGGGTAGCAATTCTGAAGAAGAAGGCGGAAGTCGAAGGCGTGAAGTTGGATGACGAGGTGGCTTTCTATGTCGCCAAACACTTGCGCTCCAACGTTCGGGAACTTGAAGGTGCGCTCAAGAAGGTGCTCGCTTACTCCGCGTTTCACGGGCAGGGGATTACTCTGGATCTGGCCAAGGAGGCTCTCAAGGATGTGATTGGTTCGGTCAATCGACAGATCACCGTCGACAGCATCCAGAAGACCGTAGCAGAGTATTTCAAGATGAAAGTAGCCGACCTCTTCTCAAAAAAGAGAACGCGGGTAATCGTTCGACCACGTCAGATTGCCATGTGGCTGGCCAAGAACCTGACGTCGCAGAGCTATCCGTCAATCGGTGATGCTTTCGGTGGTCGTGATCACACGACCGTTCTGCATGCCGTACGCACCATCGATGAGCTGCGCACCAAGGACAATGAGCTCAACCATGATGTGCACGTTCTCCTGCAGGTGCTGAAAGGCTGATGGACCAGTAGGAAAAGTCCGTGGGCAAGTGGCTGACAACTGGTGGACAAAGTGCCCAGAATGGGCCTGTGGATAAGTTATCCGCTTGCATCCACAAGCTCATACCGTCTTTCTACAGCCGTTAATTAGTAGCCAATATATTGAATTACATACAAAATAAGAATGCTTCAACAGACTTGTCCGGACCTTAGTCTTTATAGGATTTATATATATGCTCTTTACTAAAACACGGCGAGACATCCTGCTGGGACCCCTGCAGGCAGTTTCAGGAATTGTGGAAAGGCGTCACACACTGCCGATTCTTTCAAACGTACTGCTCGAAAAAAGGGGAGGGGTGCTGACACTTCTGGCGACGGACATCGAAATACAGATCACCACGTTTACTTCCGATCCCAGCGGCGATGGCGATGGCGCAGTCACCGTTGCTGCGAGAAAGCTGCAGGAGATTCTGCGATCCTTGCCGGAAAGTCTGGAAGTCAGCCTTCTTCTCGAGGACCGACGAATGCAGGTCAGGGCGGGCAAGAGTCGCTTCAACCTGCAGACGCTGCCTGCGGAAGACTTTCCTTGCATGGCGATTGCGGAAGGGGAGAGCAAGAAGATTACCGTGAGTCAGAAGCAGTTCCGTCACTTGCTGTCGCAGACCCAGTATTCGATGGCTACCCAGGACGTGCGCTATTATCTGAACGGACTTCTGCTGCTTGTGGATGCCCGTGAGTTACGGGCGGTGGCGACCGATGGCCATCGACTTGCCTACGCGAGCATGCCTCTCGAAGATACGGTGGATGCCTCCTCCGATAAGACTGATGCGCGGCACGAACTGATCCTGCCGCGCAAGACGGTGATCGAACTCAGTCGTCTGCTGGCCGACTCCGACGAGCCCGTCTCGATCGAAATACTGTCGAATCAGATACGTTTCCAGTTTGGTCCGGTCAATCTGGTCTCCAAGCTGATCGATGGCAAATTCCCGGATTATCAGCGGGTCATCCCGTCGACCCTGCGCAACGTGGTGACGGTGAATCGCACGATGCTGTTGCAGTCGATGATCAGGGCGGCCATTCTGACCAACGAAAAATTTCGCGGTGTGCGGCTCATCCTGTCGGAGGGTGGTTTGAAGATCATGGCCGCCAATGCCGAGCAGGAAGAGGCGCAGGAAGAGATCGAGGTCGATTACAGCGGTGAGCCGCTCGATGTCGGTTTCAACGTTTCCTACCTTCTTGATGTCTTGAACAACACCTCTGACGAAACCATCGAATGGGGATTCAACGACGCCAATTCAAGTGCCTTGTTGACCATCCCCGGCAACGAGCACTTTAAGTACGTTGTCATGCCAATGCGGATCTGAGTGTGGTCTGAGCGCGCCCGCAGCCACTGCAGCTTAACAGGAAATGGATACTGGATTCAGCATGATTCAAGAGAACGAGCAGTTTGCCTACGATGAATCGAGCATTCAGCAGCTCGAAGGCCTCGAGGCGGTTCGCAAGCGTCCCGGGATGTATATCGGTGATACTTCCGATGGGACCGGTTTGCACCACATGGTGTTTGAAGTCGTCGACAACGCCATCGACGAAGCACTGGCAGGTCATTGTGACGATATCGTGATCACCATTCACGCCGATAATTCGATATCGGTCAGCGACAACGGTCGCGGTATTCCAACCGGCATCAAGTTCGATGACAAGCATGAGCCGAAACGATCTGCCGCCGAAATCGTGATGTGCGTGCTGCACGCTGGCGGCAAGTTCAACCAGAATTCGTACAAGGTGTCCGGCGGTTTGCATGGGGTGGGCGTTTCCTGTGTCAATGCACTTTCGCGATGGCTCCGTCTGACCATTTGGCGTGATCACCGGAAGCACTTCGTGGAGTTCAACCGAGGAACTGTCGTCGATCGTTTGGTCGAAGTCCAGAAGGGGGTCGAGGTATCGCCACTCAAGGTGCTCGGAAATACCGAGAAGCGCGGCACTGAACTGCACTTCATGGCGGATGAGGAGATTTTCGGCGAGGTCGAGTTTCATTACGAAATCATTGCCAAACGCCTGCGCGAGCTTTCGTTTCTGAATAATGGCGTGAAGATTCGCCTGCACGACCAGCGCACCGGCAAGGAAGAGAATTTTGCATTTCTGGGCGGCGTCAGGGGTTTCGTAGAGTACATCAATCGAACGAAATCGGTCCTGCACCCGAACATCTTTCATGCCAATGGCGATTCGCTCAGTATCAATGGCCTGATCAGCGTCGAAGTCGCGATGCAGTGGAACGACAGCTACGCGGAGCAGGTCCTCTGCTTTACCAACAATATTCCACAGGCCGATGGCGGCGCCCATTTGACCGGTTTGCGCGCTGCCATGACGCGGGTCATCAACCGTTACATTGAAGAGCACGAGATCGCCAAGAAGGCGAAGGTCGACATCAGCGGTGATGACATGCGTGAGGGGCTGGCCTGCGTTCTGTCGGTGAAAATGCCTGACCCGAAGTTTGCTTCGCAGACGAAGATGAAGCTCGTTTCTTCGGAAGCGCGTCCAGCGGTTGAAGAGGTCGTCACCGCGAGACTTGCCGAGTTTCTGCAGGAGAGGCCGGTTGATGCCAAAGTCATTACCGGCAAGATTGTGGAAGCGGCTCGTGCCCGTGACGCTGCTCGCCGGGCCAGGGAAATGACACGTCGCAAGGGTTTGCTCGATGGCGTCGGTTTGCCGGGCAAGCTTGCGGATTGCCAGGAGAAAGACCCGGCGCTTTGCGAGCTTTACCTGGTCGAAGGCGATTCCGCCGGAGGCTCCGCAAAACAGGGCCGGGACCGAAAGTTCCAGGCGATTCTACCGCTCAAGGGAAAAATCCTGAATGTCGAAAAGGCACGTTTCGACAAACTGATTTCCTCGCAGGAAATTGTGACCCTGATTACGGCCCTGGGAACGGGTATCGGCAAGGATGAATACAAACCCGAGAAGTTGCGTTACCACCGGCTGATTATCATGACCGATGCCGACGTGGACGGCGCGCACATTCGTACGCTGCTGCTCACGTTCTTTTACCGGCAGATGCGTGAACTGGTCGAGGGCGGTCACGTTTATATCGCACAGCCGCCGCTATACAAGGTCAAGCACGGCAAGACCGAGCGTTACATCAAGGACGATCAGGCTCTGAAACAGTTTCTTCTGACCCTGGCCCTCGAAGGTTCGGTATTGACGCCGCAGGCAGGCGCGCCGGAAATTTCCGGGGCGGCGCTGGAAATCCTGGCAAGAGAATATCTGCTGGCCGAAGCGGTCATCAACCGCCTCTCGCATCTGATCAACCCGGAAGTGCTGCATGCGCTGATCGACAGCAATCTCAAGATCGAACTGGCCGATGAGCGATCTGCCACCGCCAGTGCCCAGGCCCTGATGGAAGCGGTCGGCAACAGCTTGGGGATCAACATCGTGGCGCGTTACGATACCGCTCGTGAACGTTGGCAGTTACGTCTCGAGAAAATCCTGCATGGCAATCTCAAGCTCGGCGTGATTGACGAAGATTTGCTGGTCAGTGGTGACTATGCGCAACTTCGCAAAACCGCCGAGATACTCGCCGGCCTTTTTGCTGCAGGCGGTTTTGTGGCTCGCGGTGAAAAGAAGAAAATGGTCAGCAGTTTTGCTGAAACGATGCAGTGGTTGCTCAGTGAGGTCGAGCGTAGCGTGACCAAGCAGCGTTACAAGGGGCTCGGTGAAATGAATCCTGCGCAGCTCTGGGAAACGACGATGGATCCGAAAGTACGCCGTCTACTCAAGGTCCAGATCGAAGATGCGATCGGTGCCGATGAGATCTTCAGTACGCTGATGGGCGAACTGGTGGAGCCGCGCCGCAGCTTCATTGAAACGAACGCGTTGGCCGCACGTAACATCGACGTTTGAATTCATTGTGCATCATGGTCGGCGAGCCTGGAATTTTTATGACCGTTAATGTGAAAGTCGCGTATGCGACTCACGAATCTCCCCTCCCC
>NZ_JDSS02000041.1:3136-6711 GCF_000584955.1 Candidatus Accumulibacter vicinus | reverse complement strand
CATGACTTTCATGATCGGGGGTGCCTGGAAAAGTCATGACCGTTAGTCAGCGGTGGCGATTGATGGCGTTACGGGTCGCCTCGGCGACGCTACGGGCGGTATTGGCGTAGTCTTCACCCTTTCCGGCGTAGAGGATGGCACGCGAGGAATTGATGATCAGGCCGACGCCACTGGCGGTGCAGCCGGCGCGTACCGTGGTTTCGATATCGCCACCTTGTGCGCCGATGCCAGGAACGAGCAACGGCATGTCTCCGATCAGCGTTCGCACGCGCGCGATTTCGCTGGGAAAGGTCGCGCCGACCACGAGCGCGCATTGGCCATTGACGTCCCATTCCTTGCTGACCAGGCGGGCCACCCTTTCATAGAGTTTTTCACCGCCGACATCGAGGAACTGGAGATCACTACCCCCAGGATTCGACGTGCGGCACAGCAGAATGATGCCCTTGTCGCGATACGCCAGATAGGGTTCGATCGAATCCCGCCCCATGTACGGATTGATGGTGACGGCATCGGCCTGGAAGCGCTCGAAAGCTTCGATGGCATATTGTTCGGCGGTGCTGCCGATGTCACCCCGTTTGGCATCGAGGATCACGGGCGTCGCTGGATGCCGGATATGAATGTGCTCGATCAGTGCTTCGAGTTGATCTTCGGCGCGGCGAGCAGCGAAGTAAGCGATCTGCGGTTTGAAACAGCAGACCAGGTCTGCCGTAGCATCGACGATGGCGCGACAAAACTCGAAAATGGCGTCCGGTCTGTGTTGCAAGTGGGCGGGGAATCTTGCCGGATCGGGATCGAGACCGATGCACAGCAGGGTATTGTTTTCGCGCCATACCGAGTTGAGAGCTTTGATAAAGTTCATGGGCTGATGACCTGTTGCAAAGGCCTCATTCTAACGGCCATAACGTTCCCAGGAACCCCGATTTTTCCTCCGACCTCTTTCCTGCTTGCAGGTGCGGGGGAGATTCGTGAGTCGCTGACGCGACTTCCACATTGAAAGGTTTTGCGCCTGGGCATGGCGAAGACAGGATGAGCCGCGACGCGCACGGCATTGCTGGCCAGGCAGATTTTGGGTTGAGGAGATGGCCTTGAAAACAATCGAGCAGCACGATTATCTTGCAATGCGTGCCGGGGCATTGGTCATCGAAGCAGATGGATTTGGCGAAAAGGTTCTGCGACTGGCCGACGGTACGATGCTCAAGCTCTTTCGGCGAAAGCGCTGGTTGTCCTCCGCAGCCTGGTATCCCTATGCCCAGCGTTTCGCTGACAACGCGGTCGCACTGCGTAAACGTGACGTACCGGTGCCGGAGATCATCGATGTCTTGCGAATCCCTTCGATTGCGCGCGACGCCGTACACTACCATCCACTGCCCGGGAAGACGTTGCGCGAGCTGCGCTGCGAAGGCCTGGATCCGGAGACCGAACAAGAGCTGAAGAACGCATTCACCTGTTTCGTGATTCGCTTGCATGAGAGTGGAGTGTATTTTCGTTCGCTGCACCTGGGTAACGTAGTCTGCCTGCCCGATCGGCGCCTGGGCCTGATCGACATTGCGGATGCGCGGATCGGCGGCAGTCGCCTGGGGAAGCACAAGCGCGCGCGCAATCTCCGATGCCTGCAGCGCATTGCTGGCGAAAGCGAGTGGCTGGATTTCCACAGGGTGCTCAATGCCGGATGATGCCTCTGGAAATTCCGGTCAATGCAGGTCGTGCGCATGCGCCTGACCCTGCGCAATGAAACATGCGCCAGTGAGAAACTGCCCAGGAGGAATTTTGTCGCTCATTGCCGCTGTGCGGCGACGAGCATTTCGATCACTGGCAGTACATCCGGTCGGACGCCGCGCCACAGAAAAAACGATTCGGCGGCCTGTGCAACCAGCATGCCCAGGCCGTCGGTGACGAACCCGGCGCCGCTGGCCAGCGCCTGCGTCATGAAGGGGGTATTTCCCCGACCGTATGCCATGTCATAAGCCAGCGAATCCGGTGCAAAACAGTCGGCGGGTAGTGGCAGGCGCTCGCCACCGAAACTTGCCGAGGTGGCGTTGATGAGCACATCGAACTGCTGATCGGCCATGTCCGCAAAGCCGCCGGCGGCAAGATGACCACGATCGGCAAACCTGGCGATCAGCGCTTCCGCCTTGCCAGGTGTGCGGTTGACCACCCGCAGTTGGGCAGGGCCTTCTTCGAGCAGGGGGAGCAAGACGCCGCGCGCAACCCCGCCGGCACCTATCAGAAGAACCCGTTTGTGACGTAGCGAAATTCCCAGGCGGACCTGAATGTCGTGTACCAGGCCGATGCCATCGGTGTTATCACCAAGCACACCGCTCTCGTCAAACTTGAGCGTATTGACCGCCTGCGCCAACTGTGCCCGCTCGGTCAGGTGATCGGCGATCATCACCGCGTCGACCTTGAAGGGAATCGTGACGTTCAACCCTTTGCCGCCCTCCCTGCAGAATTCGGCCACGGCTTCCGCAAAACCACCGATGGGTGCAGAAATGGCTGCGTAGCTCATGTCCTGGCCGCATTGTCGAGCAAAGGCGGCATGTATCAAGGGTGACTTGGTTTGGGTGATCGGGTTTCCGATTACTGCATAGCGGTCAGTCATGTATTTTCCTTGGCATCGAGAACAACCATCCAGAGCCACTCAACGAGGATGAATCCGGGTAGACAAGACTGGGCTGCCGCAACGGCCGCCTGCAAGAGTCTGTCCAGCCGCTGCCATGCCGGCTGCGCAGGGGTCCACTGTAAGAACGGGTGAGCGATCGAGAAGTCGCCAGGCGTGGTACTCGACCGAGCGGCATCTCCGAGTACGACAAGTATCCCATCAATCGGCCGGGGATGCTGCAGCGCTTTGCGCGGCTGGGGGCTTGCACGCCTACCTCCAGGCCGGTACATTGGAAACCCCTGCCGCCAGTACGATTCCTGGGCGACTCGCTCAGGGGCTTGCGGGAGTTCCCGAGGCGGTCGGGCAGGATGCGGGCTCGCAGCGGGCGAGCGGCCCGACGATTTCAGGTCCATATCTTCCGGCAAGGGCCTCGACGAATCCTGACCCGATGCAGCGCACCCGGACTGGACGCTTACCATGGGAGCAGCAAGGCATGCGACTCTATCTGTCTTCGACGCTGTCCGACCTGCAGGACGAACGGCGGGCGGTCAAGGAAGTCCTCAGCGGCGACTACACGGTCGTCGAGAGCTACGAGGCCGACCCACGACCGCTCTGGCAAAGCTGTGTCGCCGACGTCGCCTCGTGCGCGATCTACATCGGCATCGTCGGCCTGCGCTATGGATTCGTTCCGCCGGGGCAGGGCAAGTCGATCACCGAACTCGAGTTCGACGCGGCGCTGGCGGCGGGTAGGCCTTGCTTCGTCTTCGTCAAGGAAGCTGCCGCTATCCCGGCCTCCCTTACCGACCTCTACACGCAGGAGAACGATCCTGCGCTGATCAAGGCGTTTCGCGAGCGCCTGTTGTCCGGAGCGAACAATATCCCGCGGGCAGCGCTGTTCACCACCGCCGAGGATCTGAAGGTGAAGGTTCTCAGGGCGCTGCCGCGGCAGGCGCGGGGAACGGGGGCGTCTGAGGAA
>NZ_JDSS02000041.1:1675-2770 GCF_000584955.1 Candidatus Accumulibacter vicinus | reverse complement strand
CGACCCGCCGCCGCCGCCGCCGCCGACGACCGAACTGCAGAAACTGCTTCTGACTTACCTGCAGGAAAGCTGGCCGACGTTGCGCACGCAGCAGTCTTTCACGCGCGCGGATCTGTTCCAGGGCCTGGAGCAGGCGGCGGTGCCACTCGGCCCCGAGCGCGCCTTCGCCATCGCCTGCGACAAACACCCTCTCGACGTTCTGGTGGATGCCCGAGAATTCTTCAAAGCCCGATCCGCGCGAGGTCTCTCTGCTGCGGCGTCGGTTTCAGAAGCCGACGGCATCGTCTGCGGCGCCATCGTCCGCTATGCACTGGTCGCCGCCGAGCGCTACGTCGTTGGTAAGGTCGAGGAAGGTGCCGATAGGCATCGCCCGGACCACGACCCTGTGAGGAGCTCCGATCATCTGGTGGCCTGCATCGAGGCTGCTATGCGCTTGGGGTTTGGATTGTGTTTCTCTGCCGGGAACCCGCAGCCCGAGAACGTCTTCCGCCTCGTCCATCCGGTTCCTGAACCTGGCGTGTCGGGCGAAGAAGGCGAGGCGCTCTCGGCGGCTGAACTGCTGGCAACACTCGAGCGGGGCGAGTTGCAGACAGGCAGGGATTTCGACCGGAACTACGTGAAAACCATCATTAAGAAACGCGCCAAGAAACTGCAAACGGGGCTGGTGGTGAGCGCCGATGCCGAAGGCCGCTTGCAGAGCGCCGACAGGCGAGCCGAACTTCTTCAATACTTGAAAGACAAGTTCGAACTCCAGACTTTCTTCCACCAGCGAGCGCACGAGACAATGCCGCGTTGGGCAAAGGAAATGCAGGATACTTTGCTGCACGCGCTCGGCCCGATTTTTGCCATTTCGCTCGAGAACGCGAAAACCAAGGAGGAAAGTATGCCCGAAAAAACTGACCAACAGGCCCCCCGATGACCTCGACCGCCCTCCCCAATTCTCCGTTCAACAAGCTGCAGTCCGGCGCCGTCCAGGAGCTTCGGGAATCTCCCGGCCAGGCGCGTGCCTGGCACCAGTGGTCGGCGGCCGAAATCGACGCGCTGACGCTGGCCTACGCGGCGCGGAACGCATCAAGCTGCGCCTCAAGCGCACAT
>NZ_JDSS02000041.1:0-1345 GCF_000584955.1 Candidatus Accumulibacter vicinus | reverse complement strand
ACCGGCAAGACGCAGCTCGCGCGTGCGGCGGCCGACGCCCTCGGCTGGCGCCTGCACACCGAAACGATCCATCCGCGCTTCGAGCCGCCCGAGCTGCTGGCGCGTTTCGACGCCGTTCGCCGGCTCGCCGACGCGCAGGCGGGCGCAAGCGCCGAAGAGAAACTCGCCGACCCGACGCGTTACTGGCGGCCCGGCGTGCTCTGGAAAGCCTTCGGCTGGGAGTCGGCGCAGCCCTTCCTGGCCGCCGACGAGCGCAGCGTCGATCCGGCGGTGCCGGCCGGGCACGTCGTCCTGATCGACGAGATCGACAAGGCCGACAGCGACCTGCCGAACAGCCTGCTCGAAGTCCTGGCGCAGCGCAGCTTCCGCGTCGAACCCCTGGCGCAGCCGATCGGCGGCCCGCAGGTGCAGCCGCCGCTGATCGTCATCACCACCAACGAGGAGCGCGAACTGCCGGCGGCCTTCCTGCGCCGCTGCATCGTCCTGACGCAGCAGCCGGACCCGGGAATGAGCTATCGCGACTGGCTCGTCAGACGCGGCGCGGCGCATTTCGCGGAATTGCCCGCGACCTCGCCCACGGCCAGTCCGCGACGCGCCGAGCTGATCGCGGCCGTGATCCTCGAGAAAGCGGCCGAGCAACTGGTCAGCGACCGGCAGCAGGTCAGCCAGCTCAACCTGCCACCACCCGGCCTCGCCGAATACCTCGACCTGCTCTACGCGCTGCACGAACTCTTTCCAGGCCAGACCGGCGCGCAGCAGCAGTGGCTCGGCCGCCTCTCGGCGTACGGCTATCTCAAGCACGGAGTCGTTGCCGGCCAGTCCGGCGTGTCGCAGACGCGAGCGCCGATCGACGGCCTCGCCGAGCCGCCGGCGGAGCGCGGCTGAATGATTAATGTGAAAGTCGCGTCAGCGACTCACGAATCCCCCCTCCCCACTTGCGGGGGAGGGGTCGGGGGAGAGGGAAACGGTCATGACTTTCATGATCAGGGGTGTTTTGCAAAGTCATGACCGTTAGTCGCGGCTTCGCCGGCCGCGCCGACCTGCTGCGCGCGGCCGTCGCCGCCCATGGTGCGCAACCGCCCGGCAGCAAGGAGACGATCCAAACCGCCCTGGCGCCGCTCGCCCGCCTCCTCGACCTGCATCCGCAGCCGGAGCCGGAGCAACGAAGCGATCTGCCGGCCGGCGAGCGGCAACAGCCAGCAGCCGACGCCGGCAGCACCGGGCCGCGTCAGACTTCCGCCGCCAACGTCGGGCGCCGGCCGCCCCTTTCGGCGGCGCATTTCGCGCTCGTCGAGTACGCCGTCGATGCCGCGGAGGCCCCGCCCAACAACGAGCCGTTGCTGCC
>NZ_JDSS02000040.1:1710-2978 GCF_000584955.1 Candidatus Accumulibacter vicinus | reverse complement strand
TCCGGTTTTTGTTCATCGCCCCGCAGCTTTGGATTGGGCTTCCTCCAGACCCCGCCTCGCGGCGACGCCCTTGCCCTTCTCCTTGCCTTCGGCTCTGCGAAAACCTGGCCATAGGACTTCCACCTATGAAGTAACAACGCGCCATGCCCGGCGCACACGTTTGAGTTGAGGGGGCTGCGCGGCTTTTCGCGCAGGTCCGCTCGACTGCCGGGTTGGGCCTCAGATGGCTACGGAAAAGAACGCTCAAAATACTGCTCCTCACGGCGAACTGTGGAATTAGGCGCAAAGGCCAGGATGCCCTTAAGCCAGGCGGCAAACTCAGGAATAACCGATTTCTCGATGAAAAGGCGAGCTTCGTTCGCGCTCGCTTCGGGAACTGCGGCGGTGCGAATGTATAGGCGCTCGTGGGGCATATTTGGGTTAGGTGGCCAGAAGAAACACTCAAACAACTTGCCCCCACAACCTTGAATGAGATGTGCATCGGCAGCGATAGCCGAACCGGACAGAGCTGCCGCCAGAGCAGAAGCGCGAAGCGGATAGCTCAGGCCTTTGGGAAGTTTCTTCTTCTCGATGTGCATTCGGAGTCTCGACGCTATGAGGCCCAACGTTGAAAATCACCGGACGAAGGCAAGCACAGCTTGCCGAAGGTCCGGTGAATTGTGATGTTGGGCGTCACTTGGCTCTCCTGATGACAAAGGCGTTCTCAGCCTTTGCAAAGCCCACAGATGGGTAGTACGACATGGCACTAGGGGCCGAGAGCAGGATGAGGGAAACCGCGTCACCGACAGTGGACTGCACCTGCCTTATGAGTTCTGTACCGATACCGTGCTTCTGAAACCCTTGATCGACCGCTAGGTCGGACAGGTAGCAACAATAACTGTAGTCAGTGAGTGCACGGCATACTCCGACTAGAACTCCGTTCGCCCATGCGGAAATGACTAGGTTCGACGCGGCGAACATTCGGGCTATGCGTGGAATGTCATTCGTTGGACGTGTGATGCCCGACGAATCGAACACTCGAACGATGTCAATCGGGTTCAGCGGGAAATTGTGGCGGTATTCGATCATCAGTTATGGAGAGGCAGGCAATGGCGCGATTGTGACACCCAACGTCATGGTGAGGCGGCCGTGGAGGCAAGCAGCGTAAGGGCGGTGGGTGAAAATGCCGGTAGGCCACCTACCGGCCTTACGCCGCTTGCCGGAGCGGGTCGCCTCGACCTAACCCAAGTTTAACACACCAAGAAAAACCTCTATCTGAATCAATTGCT
>NZ_JDSS02000040.1:0-1685 GCF_000584955.1 Candidatus Accumulibacter vicinus | reverse complement strand
GGTTTCAGATCCTATCGAGGCGACAACTAGTCTGACACAGGGGGCAGGCAATGGCGCGATTGTGACACCCAACGTTGAAAATCACTGGACGAAGGAAAGCGAAGCTTGCCGAAGGTCCGGTGCATTGGAATGTTAGACCTCGCGGATTTCACGGATCGCTCTTTCTGTTTCTTTCCAGTCGGTCAGTGGGAGAAAGTTCAGGGCTGCTTCAAGCGTGCGCACACGTTTCGCATGCTCCTTAAACAGCCCGGGCAAGTCAATTTCAATTTTTGACGACAGAGCACCTTCCTGAACCTGTTGAACTCGAACCGCCATTTGTTCCATTAGGCGCGAGTGAAATGCTCTAACTTCTTCGACGAATTCGCTGCGAGGCATGTGGTATGAGCCAAGAATTGCCGACCAAGCTGGATTTCCATCGAATATCCTGTCTCGGTTATCCCATTCGATGTGGACTTGCTCTTCGTCGGACCAGATTGCAAGGTTTGCTGATGGACAGAGGTAGCCGCTATCAAGCCACCGCTTTCCTGTCCACACGATCGCAGCATCGAAGATTTCGTTGAACCGCGATTTTTCAAGAACCTCGTAGTTTTTGTCGCACCAAGCGCTGTAGGTCTTCTGCCAAGCTTTTGCGGTATCGCCCCAGATGTATTGCACAAGCTGCTCAGGGACTGGCTCGAGGATATAGGGAAGCATATTCATCAAGTCTTCGTAGAGACGAACGACCTGATAATTGCAGTAGCGACTTGCGCCGGCAGCCCGGGCGTAATCGCTGTACTCAAACAATATGGCCTCGCCAGCTTGTATCCAGTATTCGCCGTCGGTTAACCCGAACCAATGGAGACGATAGCTCCCCGGCTGTCCCCATGGGCAGATCTTCTCGATTGGGGCAAGTGCAAAATTTATGAGCACGGCAATACGACGTCTAACGTGAAGGTGAGGGGCGACGGGCCGGCATCGCCGGCACGGCGTCCCAGCGGCGAAGCCGCGCCTCGACCGGAGTGTTAGCCGTCTGTGTCATTTTCTACCGAGGGCCGAAAAGCCCTTATACCTGCTTGGGTTTGCTGCATATGCGGCTACGACTCCCTTGAATTGTTCTCCGGTGCCGGTCATGAAGTCTGTGAAGAAGGCCGACAGGTCGTGTGCCAAGGCGGTGAACCCGTCCATCGGTGTGCTTGAGAACCCCGGGTACCGGCGCTCAGACCAGTAGCCTGCGAAGCGAAGGTAGTTTTCATGATCGATCACGGCCTCGCCAATTCTGTAGCTGACCAACCCCAGGCTATACCGAAAATGAACCTCAATGATTCTATCACCACGCACGAAAGTGCCGCTCGCAAAGCCACCCCCCGAACCGACACCGGTGGCGCCTTGATTGAAGGAAAACCCATACGGTTCTAGAACACGAAGCAAGATCTCCGACCCTGCTTTCAAGTGATCAATCGGAGTTGGTGCGCTCATGCTAAGACGGCTAACGTAGAGTTAACCGGCGCGCGGAGGCGGGCTGCGGCTGGCCGCGCAAGGACAATGAGCAAGCTTGGCCTGGAGCGGAGGCCGAAGGCCGGAGTGCACTGGCAAGCACCGCTTGCCAGCGGTCCGCTCGATGCACTTGTTAGCCGTCGCTCGACCGCAAGGACGCCTCAATTGCCCCCTGTGTCAGACTAGTTGTCGCCTCGATAGGATCTGAAACC
>NZ_JDSS02000039.1:32848-35589 GCF_000584955.1 Candidatus Accumulibacter vicinus | reverse complement strand
ATGAGTAGCGCCATCGCCCTGGCCCGCGCCGAATTGGCAACCCGCCTGGAATCTATCGCCCCCGTCCGCACGGGCCTAGCCGCTTTGGAAACCACCAGCGCCATCCTGCCAGTGTTTGTGATTTGGGATGTCCGTGACAGCCCCTCCACTCAACAGGAATACGCAGCGCCGCAATTCACCCGGCAAATGGTGGTGGAATACAAAGCCATTGCCGCCGCCGACTATGACGCTGCCATGGACACGGTATTGCACACCCTTCGCGCCGCGTTGAAACCCAACATCGGCGAACCCGCGCTGGCCCATGCCACCGCGATCCGGGAAACCGCCGTGCAATTTTTTGCCCCGGCGATCACTGAAACCGGCGCGTCGTCTATCGCGTCTTTGCAAATCACGTTTGAAATCGATTATCTGGAGCGTCTCTAATGTCTATTTCGGTCGCATCCCGCGGGATGTTCCTCCACTGTGCGTTCAAGATCGGGTTTTGGGATGGCGATAGTGCGCCTACCTATTTTTTTGACCCGTGCAATTTTACCAAGCTGGAAATCGCCAGCCAGACCCAGGAATCTGACCCGCTGATCTCCAACATCGAGGGCACTGTCGGCGAAACCCTCACCAGCGTCCAGAAATCCACCAAACCCGCCAGCCTGAGCGCAGAAGCCAATTACATGCCGCCGGTGATGTTTGGGCTGCTGCTGGGTGCGGACATTACCGAATTCAGTCAGGCCACAGCGGGCGTCACCGATGAGGCGATCACCCCGGCGCTGGGGCTGTGGGTTCCGTTTACATCGGGTAACAAGTACATCGAAGCGACCGGGTTTACCGCCAAGACGGCAGCGGATGCGGTCGTCGCCGCCACTCATTACGAAGTCGATCACATCAATGGCCTGTTCAAGGCGTTGAACGCGACCGGCTTGACCGTCGCCAAGATCAACTACACCAAATCCACCCGCTCTGGCGAAATTTACAAGGGTGGCAAGGCCAAGTCGAAATACATCAAATTCCTCGGCACCGGCACCGAGAAGGTTTCGGAAAGGCGCTGCCGCATCGTCATCCACAAAGCCAATCTCGCCGCCAGCGGCACGTTTGATCCAGCAACAGAAACCTATGTCAAGGGCGCTTTCGCCGGAGACTTACTGACTCCGCCCGGCGAAAGCTCGCCGTGGCAGTATGAGTATCTCGACCTGGCGGCCTAATCATGGCGATCACGCTCAACGGGTTGGCGCTTCCGTCCGGTCTCCGTTGGAGTGATGAGTTCGCGTGGTCGCCGCTGCAAACCGTGCGCGACTACTCCCTAACCGGCGCGCTGATTCTACAAACCGCCGAGCGTCAGGCCGGACGCCCGATCACTTTGCTCGGCGGCGAGCGCTGGGCGTGGATGATCCGCTCCCAGCTGCTGATACTGCAATCATTCCTGAATGCGTACGCCCCCTCGCGCCCCTTGATCCTGCATGACGCCCGCAATTTCGCCGTCGCTCCAGTTTATGAGGGCGATGGCCCGCTGTATGCGACGCCAAAAACAAGGGTATTGGATTCTGGATTGGCTAATCCCGGACCCGATGAGTGGTATGTCATTCATCACCTCAAATTGATCACCGTCTAATGGCCGAGCGCAATCTCGTACTGCAACTGCTGATTACGGCGCGGGATACGGCCAGTGAAGTCGTGGGCCGCGTGGGCGCGGGAGTGCGTGGCATTGGAGATGCGGTTAGCGCCGCGCTGGAACCGCTGCGCGCCTTTGGCGGACTCATGTCCGCCGCGATTGGCCTTGGCGGGGCCAAGGAATTGGCGGATCGCGCCGATGCGTATACCCGCCTGACCAACTCGCTCAAGGTCGCCACAAAGTCGGAAGAGGAATACCTGACCGCCCGTGAAGCGGTGATCGGGATAGCCCAGCGCGCCCACTCCGACCTGGAAACCACCGCCAGCCTGTACGCCCGCATTAACCAGAATGCGGCGGCGATGAATATCAATCAGGAACAGGTGGTAAACCTGACGGAACTGATTTCAAAGGGAATGCAGCTGGGCGGGGGCAGCGCGGAGGAATACGCCGGAGCCACCTTGCAATTGACGCAAGCCTTCGGATCGGGCGTGTTACGCGGCGAAGAATTCAACTCGGTGATGGAAGCCAGCCCCGAGCTGATGAAACGACTGGCCGCTGGCCTCGGCGTGGCCGTGGGCGAATTGCGTGGGCTGGCCGAGCAAGGCGTTTTGACCAGCACCATTGTCAGCCAGGCGCTGCTGTCGCAAAAGGACGCGATTGATGCCGCTTACGGCAAAGCCACCCAAACTCTGGAACAGGCGTTTACCCAACTCGGCAGCAAGGTCACGCTGTTTGTCGGGCAACTGAACGAATCAACCGGCGCTTCGGCCAGCGCCGGCGCCGCGATCAAATTCCTGGCCGAAAACCTGAACGTGGTGGCCGCCGCCCTGGGCGGCGCTTTTGTTGCCTCGATTGCCAAATCGACGACCGCAATGGTCGGCTATGTTCAAGCCTCGTTGGCGGCGCGGGTCGCGGCTCGCGATCAGGCGGTGGCGGCGGCGGCGCAGGCCGAAGCCAACATCGCTGCCGCGCAAGGCAACGTGGCCGCCGCGCAGGCCGCCTATAACCGGGCGCTGGCGGAACAGCGCGCAACGCAAGCGCAACTGGCGGCGCTGGAATCCAGCGTTGGCTTGTTCGCCAGTGAGGAAGCGTTAACGCTGGCTCGGCAACAAGCCAGCGCGGCGGCATCCGCTGCAACAAC
>NZ_JDSS02000039.1:27751-32823 GCF_000584955.1 Candidatus Accumulibacter vicinus | reverse complement strand
AGCGGGCTTGGCGGCGCTGCAAACCGAGACGGCGGCGGCGACTGGGTTAATGAGTCGCGCCATGGGCTTCTTGGCCGGGCCGGGCGGATTGATTTTATTGGCGGTCGGTGCGTTTGCTGCGCTGTTGCCGATGCTGTCGAAAAGCAAGACCCACACGGAGGACCTGACGACTTCAACGGAATCCTACGCTGATTCCTTGAAAAAGATGAGCGAACAGCAGTTGAAAGGCCAACAGATTCGCATGGATGAGGCGATAGACCGGCAGCGAGAAGCGGTCGAAAAGGCGACAGCCGCCGGATGGGCCTACGCGGATTACCTCGATGAAAGCACCGGGATGGCCGTGCGGGTGGAGCGCAACGCCCAAGACCTGGCCTTGGCGCAAGAGAATCTGGCGAATGAAACCGCCAAGCTGAGCGCGCTGGAAGAAAAACGAATCGCTCTCGGCGGCGCGCTGGCCGAAGCGCAAAATCGGCAGACGAACCTCACCGCCAAGGAACTCGCCCAACTGGCCGCGCAGCAAGTGGCGATGAGCAATCTATCGGGGCGGGCTGAAGACCTGGCAAAGCAAACCCAGGCCGTCACCGACGCCAATCAAGACCGGCTTCAATCCGAAATTGATCTGGCGCAAACATCGGGCGATCTGCAAAAAGTCGAAGCGCTCACGCTACAACTGGCGAAAGAAAAAGCTACAGCGGCGGAACGCCAGGCGCAATTTGACCGCGTTGCGGCAGTGGCAATACAGGCCCGGGTTGCGGCGATGGAAGCAGAGTACCAGAGCTACCGCCAACTCACTCCAGTGCAGACCCAGGCGCTCATTGACGCAAAAGCGGATGCGGCGGCGAAAGAGGCGCAAGCGAAAGCCTCGGCGGCGCTGGCGGCGCAATTGCAATTTCAGGCGGAACATACTCTGAAACTTCATGCGGCAACGCGGGAATTGCTGGCGCTGATCGAAAAAGAAACCGCCGAAGCCGCTAAAAATAACGCCATTAAACAAACGCAAATCGAAGCCAGTCTTGCGCTGGCAAAAGCGCGCGGTGACGAAGAAGAGACGGCCAAGCTCGTCGCTGAGCAATCGGCTCAAATCGTCAAGAACGCAAAAGACGAAATCGCCCACACTCAAGAACAAATCAAGCAAACCGATTTACTGATTAACCGACTCTACGCGGAAGCGGCAGCCAAGGGCGGAATGACCCCGGAGCAGCAGAAATACCTTCAGGGGATGATGGATGAGAACGCCGAGCGTAAACGTGCGGTCGCCAGCATCGAGGCGAAAATCCCGGCAATGCAACGCGAAGCCCAACAAGCCGAAATCATGGCTGGGCCGATTGGGCAACTGACCCGTCTGTATGCCGAACAAGCCAAAGAACACCAGCGCAGCGCCGACGCCAGCGAGCGCTATCACGACGCGCAGGTGCAGGAAGCCGAGGGCGCGGTGCGGCTGGCGGATATTAAAGGCGACGAGGCCGCGAAAGAAAAAGCGCTGGCCGATCTGACGGATCGGCGCATTGAACAAGCCCAGGCGCAGGCGCAAAGCCGCGCCATTGAAGCGGCGGACGCTGAAAACGCGCTCTCGGCCAAGGCATTGGAACTGGCCGCCGATGGCGAACTGACAAAGGCCGATCAAGAACAGTTGGCAGCGATGGGAGCGATGGTCGCCGCCAAGCGCGATGCGGCGGATGCGGCCCAAGAACACGCCGAGCAGATGCGTGGCGAAGCCGAAGCGGCCAAAGCCGCCGCCGCTGCGCAAAAAGCCGCCGCCGAAGCGGCAGATGCCGCGAAAGAACACGCCGAACAACTCAAGGCCATGGGCGAGATCACCGGCGGCATTCTGACCGGCTGGGCAAAGCGCCTGGAAGCGCTGTCGCCCGCCGCCCGGGCAGCGTTTGACGGCTTCCGCGACGGCGCGGATTTGGCGAACGCCAGCCTGGCCGACCTCGCCGAAGCCTCACGCCAGACCGGGGACTTACTGTCGCAAACGGTGCGGGTTGGCGGCTCAGGCTTTGTGCGCTGGGCGAATGACGTGGCCGCGAGTGCGCTGTCCATCGAACAAGCGTTTTTCGACCAGAAAATCGCGGTGCAGCAAGCGATTGACGCCCTGGACGCTTACGCCGAACACGGGCGATTCACCGCCCAGACCCAGCAGGCTCTCGCCCTGGCGACCCAGGATACCCGCGCCACTTTTGACTTGCTGAACGACACCGATCTTTCGCAACTCCAGGAGGCGATTGATACCGCTAGGGGCAAGATGGAGGAACTGCGCGCCGCCGCGCAAGCGGCGCTGGAGGAAGCCCAGCGGGCCTTGCTACAGGAAAAAGGCGATCAGGCAGGGGTGCTGGAACTGGAGCGCAAGCAGCGCGAACTGGAATTGCAGACGCAGATCAATGAAGCCAAGGCCGCCGGTGACGCCAAGGCCCTGGGCGATCTGCAAACCGCGCTCGAACTGGAGCAAGAGATCTACGATCTGAAACTCAGGAAAATCCAGCAGCAGGACGCGCAACGCGCCGCGCCCCCGCCGGACAACGACCCGCCCCGGCGGGCGTCGGGCGCGGGCAACGCTGACGCCTTCAATGCTCCGGCCAAAATTTTTCAACTGAATTTGCGGGGGGACGGACGCGACTTGAAAGCCTTTACTTTTGACGACCCGGACGACTTCCTGAGTCGAGCCGAACGAGCGCAACGGGGAGCCGTGTAATGGGGCTTAACAGCACGCAGTTCAACTTTCTCAAACCGCAGCGGCTGACGGATCAAAGCGACGGCGGCGGCCAGATCACCAGCGTGGCGCTGCCTGACAACATCAGCAACAATCTGTTTCCCGGCGTCAGCAACTTGGATGCAGTGAACGGGCGCTTATCCGCTCGCCTACTCTATCTGTCCGCCCAATCGAATGACGTGCTTTGGTACTACGGCGCGGGCGTTTATATCAGCCAACCCCCGGCCAACCCCGCGATTAGCGCCCTCCTGGCGCGAGCGGCCAGTTTCGGCGAAGAGCGCGCCGCCCTGGCGACCCGGATTGAATCCTACCTCACCCAAGGCCCCATTTCGCCGCTGACGTTCTACGGCAATGCCGTCGTCGGCCAGCGGGCGGTGATCGGCTATCAACTGCTGAGCGCGGCGCTGCCGGAAGTGGGCGAAAGCTATCTCCTGAGCCAGGAAAAAGCAGGATACCCTGCTGTTTCACAGTACGTGCGCATCACCAAAGTGGAGGAGCGCATTCAGGATTTCACCGACGCGACCGGCGATTTTCAGCGCCGTCTGGTGACGCTCTATCTCGCCGAGCCGTTGCGTTACGACTTTGCCGGGCTGGACGCGCCGATTCGCTATACCAATATCTATGCGCCGACCCGTGTGCGCTACACCACAGTCGCCGACGCAGCCCGCTATTACGGCCTGCTGCCGTTGGCGGCTCCGGCGAACGCCGAGACTTCAGTCATTACCGTCCACCGGGTGATGGAGCAATTGGTGCCCAGCACTCAGGCGGAAAAAGCGCAAGCCGATCAGCCCGCGCAAGCGTTGCCGCAACAAATGTTCCCCTGCGGCCCGGCCCGCATCCTGGCCGCCAATGTCACCGGAACGGTGATTTACCTCGGTTCCGGCGTTATGCCGGGCACGGTGGCCGTCACCGGCACGCAGACGTATACCGACACCAGCGCCGGATTCCTGACCGCGAGCGGTGGCGCGGTCGCAGAAATGGACTATGCCGCCGGGTGCATTGTCTTTCCGAGCGCGGGAACCTGGACGGTGACGGCGCAAACCGCCGCGCCGTTGATCGGCCCGGCACACACGCTAGGGCTGCCCATCAACGTCTCCACCCGCGCCCTGGTCTATGTCACTACGCTCGCGCCAATCCCTGCCCCCGGCACGCTGGTGGTGGATTACCTGGCCTTCGGGAAATGGTACCGGCTGACCGACAACGGCAAGGGCCAACTCGTCGGCGCGAGTTCCGCCCACGGCTCCGGCACCCTGAACTACGCCACCGGCACCGTGCAGTTGTCGTTGCAGGCATTGCCGGATTTGAATTCGTTGATTCTGTTCGCCTGGGCGACCGGAATTCACGCGCTGCGCCGCGATGGCGAGGTCTCCGCCCCTGTTCCGGCGTTGCAAGTCACGCTCGATTACCCGGCGGAGCCGGGGAGCCTCAGCCTCAGTTGGCCGTCCGGCGGCGTGACGAAAACCGCAACCGTCGCCAGCAACGGCGTCATCAGCGGCCAGGCGACCGGCCAGGCCCTGCATGAAACCGGAATGGTGAACCTGACTCCGCTGCCGAGCGCGTTCCCGGATACAGCGGGGCTGTTCAGCGTCAGCTATCAGCGCAAGCTGCGCTATAGCGGCTCTTTTGTCACCGTCGCGCCCAGCGCCCGCACCTTCGTCATGACCCTGCCTGGCGCGGTCTTGCCGCTGGCGGGCGGCAGTTTGACATTGAGCGTAACCCTGGGTTTTGGTTATCACTCGCCGTATCCACTAATCACTGAATCGTTTGTCGTTACCGACGACGGCGCGGGCGGATTGGTCGGGGAGATCGTCGACATCGGCTCCAGCGTGAATTCCACTACCGGCGAAGTGGTGCTGGTGGTCAAGAATATCGTCCGGGGCGTCTATCTGTCTTACTTTTCCGCCGGCAGTTATGCCAATGTCCCTTGCACCGTCTTCAGTGCGCCCGCCACCTTCGGCTGGACGGCGCGCAAAGCCAGCGACGCGCCTGCCGCGCAGACCGAAACCCATCCCGTCCCCGATTTGCGCATCGACTTGACGCCGGATCATGCCGACGCCGTGTTGCCCGCCTCGTTGCGCTTTCTGCTGGGGAGTGCAGTGCATGTGGAACGCGCTGGCACGATTTACCGTAACCCGTCGCCGCTCACCGACAGCGGCGTCCCAGTCGGGACGCTGAATCATGCGACCGGCATTGCCACGCTCTATGACTGGACGGGCTTGACCTCCACGACCGTCGCGATCCAGGCCCTGGCGACCGTGCGGCGACCCTGGTATGCCCATCGGCTGGTGGGGCGGGTCGTCGGCGCGCCGGTGCGCCCAGGCAGTTTTCAGCTACGTGGCCTGGATGCGGCAGGAATCGCGCT
>NZ_JDSS02000039.1:26538-27381 GCF_000584955.1 Candidatus Accumulibacter vicinus | reverse complement strand
CCGCCACCGCTGCGACCGATGGCCGGTTGCTGGCGGCGGGGATAGACGGCGAGATCGACTGGCAAACCGGCATCTATGCCGTGACTTTTTGCGACTGGATGGCCGTCGGCAGCTTGACCGCCGAGCAACTGGCCGCGCCCTGGTACAACCCGGCTCTCATCGTCGCTGGGGAATACCCGGTACCCCGCGACGTGCTGCCCACCTCGCTAGTCTACAACGCGGTGGTTTACACCTACGCGCCGGTAGACTCAACGCTAATCGGGATTGATACGGCGCGCCTGCCGAATGACGGGCGGGTGCAAGTCATCAAGCCCGGCGATACGGCGGTGCTGCATCACACCGGCATTTTTACCCTGCCCAACCCGCTCAGCGCCGCGCAAGTGGTCAATCTCCCACGCGGCAATTTGAGCCAGGTGGTGCTGCTGGACACCGCCGGAACCCAGGTCTCCACCACGAAATACAGCGTCAACCTGACCGCTGGCGTGGTCACGATGGCGAATCCGCTGGATTTGTCCGCTTATCTGCAACCGCTGGCTGCTCATCACACCCTGCGCGAAATGGCGCGCATCTCCGACGTGGAAATATCGGGCCACATCCAACTGGCGCGGGCGCTGACCAAAACCTTCCCCGCCGAGGGCTATTTGTCCACGCTGTTGACGGCGGGCGACCGCTACGCCCGATATGCGAATCTACGAATCATTGCCAGTTGGCAGGGGAATTTCGCCAACGACGGCGCTTTGGCGGTCGCCGATTACAACGACGTGGACTATCCCCTCGTCGTGACCAACGAGGGCTGCATTGAAGAAGACTGGGCCGTTGTGTTTGAAACGCCCACTACCGTCA
>NZ_JDSS02000039.1:26184-26513 GCF_000584955.1 Candidatus Accumulibacter vicinus | reverse complement strand
GGGCAAATCGCCAGCGGCATGAGCATCACCGCCCCGATTGCGCCGGTGAGCGCCCTGACCGGCATTCCTTATTTCCATATCCCCGCCGGGGGCTGGGGCAGTGGCTACGTCTACGGCAATGCGCTGCGCGTTCTGACCATCGCCGCCTCATTTCCGCACTGGCACATCCGCTGTACTCAGCCGCACGACTGGACCGGAGCCGGTGATGTGTACGCCTTTCAATCCATCGGCGAGGTTGATCCCTGATGCCTGATCTTTCAGTTCGAGTGTTTCAAAGCACTGACAGCGGCGCGCCCGCGTTATCCGGCACGGCGGGCGCATTGATCACG
>NZ_JDSS02000039.1:24847-25820 GCF_000584955.1 Candidatus Accumulibacter vicinus | reverse complement strand
CGCCTGCCTGGTGCATGGCTATGCCGCAGGCGGCGCGACGATGACGCTCGATAGCCTGACCGTCACCGGCAACGTCGCCACGGCGACTAAAAATCCGCATGGGCTGACGATGTTGGGCGCGGTCGGGCCGGTGGTGCGCATTGCCGGGGCAACTCCGGCGGCGCTGAACGGCGACTGGCGCGTGACCGTCACCGGCGCGGCGACGTTTACCTTTGCCACCACCGGGATCGCGGACGGAACGGCCACCGGAACGATTACCGCAAAACGTGCGCCGCTGGGCTTTAGCAAAGCCTATGCGGGGACCAACAAGGCCGCTTATCAGGCCGATGATCTGCTGTCTTCCCGAATGTTTCTGCGGATCGATGACGCCGGAATCTCCAGCGCCGCCGCGTATGCCCGCGTCGTCGGCTATGAAGCGATGACGGATATTGACGCCGGAACCAAGCCGTTCCCGACCGAGGCTCAGCAAAGCGGCGGCGGCTATTGGCATAAATCCAACGCCGCCAACGCGACGGCCAGGCCGTGGATGATCGTCGGGGACTCGCAGGGGTTTTATCTGCTCGTGCAGCAGGATGGTTCTGCGGCTAACCAGATCGGGATGATGTTCGGCGACATCAACAGCGATCACGCCGGAGATGCCTACCGAACCTTGCTGGTGTCGGGTGTTAATGCGACCGCCAGCAACGGCAGTTCTTTGCAGTCGTTTAACAGCCAAAGCGGCCATGCCATGCCCCGCAGTTATTTAGGCACCGGCGCGGCGATCCAGCCGATAAAATACGGCGCTCAACTCCAGGCGCCGGGAATGGGCTATGCCGGGGCGACCTACCCCAATCCGGGCAATAACGCATTTTTGTGCAGTGCGGTGGAGGTGTGGGATTCCGCCAGCGTCGCCCGAGGAACTTTGCCGGGCCTCTATGCGCCGCTGCATCCCGCAAGCAGTCTCACGGACCACGCCTTGCAAACGGCGATTGCC
>NZ_JDSS02000039.1:23897-24487 GCF_000584955.1 Candidatus Accumulibacter vicinus | reverse complement strand
TCCTTATGCCTGCGCGGTGGACATCACCGGGCCGTGGAGATAGCGCATGGCGGGCCGATTGGCGTTAAGTCGTATCGTAGTGGATGCGCAATGCGGCGGGCGCGGACGCTTGACCGGTGATGTAGTGCGGGCGCGGGTGGCGGGCGATCCGGCAGGCAGCGGCGATCTGTTCCTGGCCCGCAAGCGGGTGTTGTTGATGGCGGTGCCCGAAAAAGTCGTGTGCCGGGAAGCCATTACCGATAGCGCCGGGGTCGTCGTATTCGATCATCTGCTGGAAGGGCGCGAATACGCCGCCTTGACCTATGCCGCGCCGTTGCCGGACGGGTCGTTGGTGATCGGCGACTACTGGGATCGGCTGTTTCCGAGTCCTCTGCCATGACCACCGCCACCCGCCGCACGACCACTGCGGTCAACGCCGCCGCCGACGCCATTGCGGCCCTGCTGACCGGGGGTGCGCTGGAGTTTCTGACCGGCAGTCGCCCGGCGCAGCCGGAAGGATCGACCGCAGAAACGATGCTGGCGGCCATCACGCTGGCCGGGTTTGACCCTGCCGTGGACGGGCTGATTCGCTTTGAATTTTCCGCCGTCGC
>NZ_JDSS02000039.1:23285-23482 GCF_000584955.1 Candidatus Accumulibacter vicinus | reverse complement strand
TGGTTCTGGACGGGCCGGTGTATGCGGTCGGCGACCCGCCCGTCGTTGGCGGCCTGGCGCTGTCCACGCTGACCCTGGCGGACGGGCAGGTGCTGACCGGGGCGTTTGAGTACCAGGAACCTAAGGCCGATCCGTGACCGATTTTCGCCTGCGCCCCTCATCAAGATCGCCGGGGAGCGGGCGGGATTTCCGGCTGT
>NZ_JDSS02000039.1:22728-22889 GCF_000584955.1 Candidatus Accumulibacter vicinus | reverse complement strand
TCGCCAGCGGCGCGCTTCAAGCCAGCTTTGTCGTGACCGTGGGCGGGGTATCCGCCGCACACCCGGCTATCGCTTTGGGAACGGTCGCCATTCGTCGTTTTATCGCAGTGACCGCCCGCGCCCGCTGGGCGGGGCTGGAGGCCGCGCCGATTCTGGCGCGG
>NZ_JDSS02000039.1:21931-22703 GCF_000584955.1 Candidatus Accumulibacter vicinus | reverse complement strand
CCGCTGGTCGGGGCTGGAGGCCGCGCCGACGGCCCGCGCCCGCGCCTGCTGGAACGACCTGGCAACGCCTTGGGTTCGCTATCGCGCCCGCTGGGGGCGGCTTATCACCCCGCCGTGGGTGTGGCCGCGCCCGCAAAAGCCTATCTATCCCGCTCCGGTCCTGCCGACGCCGGTGGCGGATACCTTTCGCCTGTATTTGCGTAACGCCTTGGCGGCGCATGATTTCCGCCTGCGTCTGGGCGGCCCGTTTTTAGTCACGACGCGAAGAAGCCTGCTGATGCAACCTCACTGCCTGTTATACCGCCTGTCCGACAATCGTCCGCTTGATGGATGCAAAACGCTGGATCTTAGCGCCGACCGTGACAGCTACGGCTGGACCGCGACGCTAACGACCGCCAGCGAATCTACGATAGAAGCGCTGTTTTCCAGCGACCTGCCGCAGTCGTTCGCCGCCGTGGTCAACGGCCATGTCTTTCATCTGCAACCGCTGACCTTTCGGCAGACGCTGGCTTTTGGGACTCGAACTTTTGTCGTGGCTGCCAACAGTCGCACCGCACTGCTGGATGCGCCCTTTGCGGAAGCCACGACCGGAACCGTCGCCACCGCACTGACGGCGCGGCAAATCGCAGAAGCGGCGCTGGCGGGCACCGGGTTCGCCTTGCAGTGGGACTGCCCAGTCGATCCGGCGCTGCCCGCCGGGCGAGTCACCTGGCGCGACGCCACGCCGAAACAGCGCGTCGCGGCCATTGCGACCAGCCTGGGCGCGACGCTG
>NZ_JDSS02000039.1:20085-21567 GCF_000584955.1 Candidatus Accumulibacter vicinus | reverse complement strand
ACGCTGCGGGTGACGCCTCGAAGGATTCTGGCGCCGTGGGAGATGGCCGGGCAGGCCCCGGAGGTCGTGCTGGAGGGCGCGCTGATCATCGACTCCACTTTGGGCCGGGCTGAGCCGATGCAGGAAGATTGCGTCTTTGTGAGCGGCACGGAAAGCGGCTTTCTGGTGAAAGTCACTCGCGCCGGAACGGCAGGGGAACGCCCGGCGGCGACCGTGACCGACCCTCTGCTCACTGAAATCCTGGCGTGTCGGGAGCGCGGGCGGCAGGTGCTGGCGGCGCGGGCGAACCGGAAAAGTCTGAGCGTCGGAACGATTCTGAACTCGGCGGGCAGCCCGCCCGGCGTCCTGGAGCCGGGCGCTTTAGTCGAGATGGTGGTGGGGACGGCGCGCTGGCTGGATGAGGTGATGAGTTGCGCTATCAAAGTGCAATTTGGAAAAGTCACGCAGACGCTGGGCTTCGGCGAGGAGCGCGGCAACGAGTTCGTGCGGCTTCAGAAACTCTTGCCGACCGATCCGTTGCTGGTGGGGACGGTGATTGCGGTTTGGCCGGACGGGACTCGCACGGTGGAACTGCCCGGCGGCGGAGAGCTGCGGGTCAGCGGCGATAGCGTCGCGGAAGGGGCGCGGGTCTACGTGCAGGGCGGCAAGATTCAGGGCGAAGCGCCCGCGTTGCCGACGGCCAGCGTGGAGGTGTAGCCGATGGCTCTGATCCGAAGCCGTTGCATCAACCATGGACAAATAATCCATGAGTGATTTCCTGCTTCACCGAGGCCGGTTTCACCGGGGTCTTGCGACTCCGGCCAGTGCCTTCCTCTCCACAGGCGTGACTTCCCGTCCAACGCTGAATTAACCGGCCTTGCGCCAAGAGAGGGCAACAAATGAACCACGAAACGCCGCTGGCGCAAGGTCCGGTTGAATGCCGTGTTATGCCGGTTTTTGACTCAGGCTGGCGCAAGGCGTGCTCGGTGCGGAAGTGCTCGATTACTGAGGTAGATGCGTTTATTCGGGCGCACTATTTGGCAAAGCGCCCTGCGATTGTTTTGCTTTGCCTTGTGGCGGAGCGGGACGGTGAGCAGATAGGGTGCATTGTGTACTCCGCGCCACCACGAGAGGCGGATAAACGATATGGCGGGAAGTGCTGGGAACTGGCGCGGGTTTACCTGCTGGATGAGATACCACGGAACGCAGAAACGTGGCTGATCGGGCAAAGCGTGAGGTACATAAAGCGGCACCACAAAGATGTTGCGCACCTACTGAGTTACGCCGACCCATCAGCCGGACACGCCGGAACGATTTACAAGGCCGCGAACTGGAGGCAGGACGGGCGCACCGACGACGAAAGGAAAAGCCCGCGCTGCGACTACTACGACGAACGGACAGGGAAGAAATACGGGCGGCGCGGGAACATGCCGAAGGATGCAGTGGTGGTAAGAAAACCACGGATTTCAAAATGGCGCTTCACGCTGGCCTTGGGGCATAACG
>NZ_JDSS02000039.1:18734-20060 GCF_000584955.1 Candidatus Accumulibacter vicinus | reverse complement strand
CTCCGGCCAGTGCCTTCCTCTCCACAGGCGTGACTTCCCGTCCAACTGACGGTAGCGAGCGCTTGACGCTCGATATTCAGAGCCGCGTTCACATCGCGGTCGTGTTCTGTGCCACAGTGTGCACACGTCCATTGCCGGACGGACAGCGGCATCGCCTCGCAAGAGCCGCCGCAGGCCGAGCAGGTCTTGCTGCTGGGAAACCAGCGATCCACCACGACCACGGTTCCGCCCGATAGCGCCGCCTTGTATTCCAACTGGCGGCGGAACTCGTAAAAGCCGATGTCGCTGATCGCTTGCGACAATTTGTCGTTCGCCATCATGCCGCGCACGTTCAGGTCTTCGATGCCGATCAGGCCAAAGCGCCGGGTCAAGTCGGTGGTGGTCTGGTGCAGGAAATCCTGGCGGACATGAGCGATGCGGGCGTGGAGTTTCGCCAGCTTCCGGGCGGATTTATCCCGGTTGGCGCTGCCTTTTTGCTTGCGGGAATGCCAACGGGAACGCCGCTTCATCCGCTGGAGATGCTTTTTCAGCGGTTTAGGACTGTCGATCTTTTCTCCGGTAGACAGGGTGAGGGCGGTACTGACGCCGAGATCAATCCCGACCGAGGCTTGGCTTTCGCACACCGGTTCAGGACGTTCCATTTCGACGGGGATGGAAATAAACCAGCGGTCGGCTTCTCGGCTCAAGGTGGCCGACAACGGCTTGCCGTCAAAGCGCAATTCTTCACGCAGCCGCACCCCGCCGATTTTCGGCAACCGAATCCGCCAACCGTCAAAGGCGAAGGTGCCAGGGCCGTTGTCCAGCCGGGCCGAGTCGTGGACGCCGCGCCGCTTGAAGCGCGGGAACTTCGACTGCTTCTGGAAAAACCGTTGATAGGCGCGACCGACATTCTTGATGGCCTGCTGCGGAACCGACTTGGGCAAATCCAGAATCCACGGGAATTCAACCGGTTTCATGGCGTTGAACTGCCGCCGCAAGGCCGCTTCGTGGGGCTTTTCTCCGGCTTCAAATTGCCGTTGCCATTCGGCCAGCGCCCAGTTGTAGGCAAACCGGGCCGCGCCGACGCATTGCCGAAACAGCGCCTCTTGCCTCTGGTTCGGTTTGAGTTCAATCCGGTGGGTCAGGACGGTTCGCCCGGTTCGCATTGCATCGCCTCCAGCGCCCGTTTCGCCCGGTTCTCCGCCGCCCGCCGCCCGTACAGTCGGGCGCACATGGAGGTCAGCACTTCGGTCATGTCGCGCACGAGATCATCGGTGACTTCGGTGGTATCGACGACAACCTTGGAATCCGCGCCTTTCACCTACGCTGCCCGTTCCCTACGGTCAG
>NZ_JDSS02000039.1:18035-18709 GCF_000584955.1 Candidatus Accumulibacter vicinus | reverse complement strand
TTCTTCGACCGGCGGGGTCGCCCGGCATCCCTGCCGGGCTTCAATGCAACGGGCGCGGTTTTCGCGCCTGATCGGCATTTTCAGGACCACCAGGGGATGTCTGGCAGCAACGCCCCGTCAATCCGGCTGGTGAAATGCACCGGCTGATCCATCTCGGCGGCGAGCAGGCAGTGCAGATAAACCCGCACCCAAAACCATTGAATTCGATACGACGGGATGTTCAAAGCCACCCCGCCAGCGACAACACCCCCAAAAACAGCACCGCCCCCGCGCCCGCAGCGACCCCGGCGCAAATCCGGGCGGGAATTTCATGAACCAGGGGTGGGACGATAGACAGTACCGCCGGGGGCTGCGGGTTGTCGCTCCGGTGGGTCGCCATCTGGCGTTTAGTGGCGCTCATACCAGCCACCACGCGATGGTGGCCCCTTCGGGCAGGGTCGTTGCGCCCTCCGGCAGGCGCGGCCCCTGAAGCTGCCCGATCAGGGCGAACACGCCGGAATCCGGGCCGCCGGGGAGCTTGACGCTCACCCGGTTGACGGTGATTTCCCGCCCCAGCAGGGCCGAGAACAGCCCCGCCGTGTCGGCATGGCCGACGGCTGAAAAGATCTCAGCTCGGCCAATTCCGGTTTCGGCCTCATCCAGCCATTGCAGCGCGGCTGTGGTCGATCCGTCCC
>NZ_JDSS02000039.1:17459-17671 GCF_000584955.1 Candidatus Accumulibacter vicinus | reverse complement strand
GATGCGTGGCGAGCCGTAAACGGCATCGCCCGGTCGGCGGGCTTGAACCTCGCCGTCCAGCATGGACAGCGAGAACGCATTGCAAATGAAGATTTTCATCAGTATCTCCGAAAAAGCCCGCCCCAGCGCGGGGCGGGAAAATCACCAAGGAGGTTTGGCCTGCTGCCTCGCCGGGTCTTCGGATTTCCTGGCTTCGGGGTGCCGAAGGGGTG
>NZ_JDSS02000039.1:15649-17434 GCF_000584955.1 Candidatus Accumulibacter vicinus | reverse complement strand
GCTGGCCGCGCGGATCGGATTGCTCATAAAAATAAATGAGCCGTTGAACTTTCATAGGCAGCATCACGCTTTCATCCACACACATAAGATGCGCCGCAGAAACGCCTAGCGCCCCAGCGAGCTTGACCGCTTCCGGTTGTCGCATCAGTCGGATGCCTTGCTCGTAGTTGCTGATCCGGCTTGCGCTGACGCCCTGCACTTGTGCGGCCAGCTCGTTGAGCGTCCATCTTTTTGCTTCCCGCGCCTGTCTGAGCCGACGCCCGCTCTCGGCTTTGAAGTTCATAATTCCGTCAGCGCTCCTAATTCGCCCGCTGCTCCAACTGCTGATGCGCCCGCCTGGGGCTGGGGCTGAGGGAGGAAAACTCGGATTGCTGTAGAGCAATATTTGCTGCGCTGGCATCCGCCAACAATCGAAGAATCGCCGACATTGTTTCTTTGGAAACATGATCGCTGTAATCCAGCAGCGCTTGCTGCTGCTCTGATAGCAAACGTGGCCGCATTGGCTGCTCGCCGATGGCAAGCCATTCGATACGAACACGTAAGAATTTGGCAGTCTGGGCAAGATGGTCTGGGCGCATCGATTTGCTTTGCCCGCTCAACAGATAGCTTACTGCGGCGCGCGAAACCTTCAGATGGGCAGCCAAATTTGTCGGCTTCACCCCTTCCTGTTTCAACGCATATTCAAGACGTTCTGAAAAACTTAGCAAGTCCATAGGAACTTGATCCCTTAATTTTTTGCCATTTCTGACACTATCAGTTTTACCAAAGAACGTGCTGTCCCACGCAAGCGACGATAGTCCATCAGCAACTCTTGTTCATCACTCAACGGACGGCCAGTTCTTTCTACACCTGCCTCGCTATCTTCCACTTCTGCGAACAGCGTCGCTACTGTTGTCCCCAGGGCTTCAGCGATGGCTGCAAGCCCATTTGGGGTGGAGTTCTGTAATCCGCGTTCCACCCGCGAAAGCCCCGCAGCATCAGTTCCGGCGTTTGCAGCAAGCGTTTCAAGCGTCATTTTAAGATCGCGCCGCCGCTTCCTGATTACTTGCCCAATCTTCATGCCGCCGACCTCCTCATAAACCAACCATGACTTAAAGTAATTATGTCTACGCTTTGCGTTGTACGCAAAGCGTAGACAACAAAAAATACTTGACATTTTTTGTTTTTAACGCAAAAAATATCGCATGAGTAAACTACGGACGGCGCGCTTACAGCGCGGCAAGACGTTGATCGAAACTGCCACTGAAGTTGGAATCAACTTTAGCGGTCTGTCTCGCATCGAGCGAGGGGAGCAGACCCCTTCACCAAAGGTTGCCATTCGGTTATGCGCTGTTTATGGCGTATCGCTGGATGACATCTACCGCCCCACCAGCCCCGCCGAGGATCGCGCCGCATGAGTCGCGCCACGGAGATTCACTATGCGCGGGTTTTCCTCGCGCAGGTCCGGGTGTTTCGTCAGCGCCAAACCGGGCGGGATCGATTCCACTTTTGGCTACTCGCCGCTGCAAGCAATGCCCGGCGGCGGGCGGCGGCCTTGCCGCGCCAGCGCGAGTTATTCAGCCCCGCTCCGCTCACCGAGGATCGCGCCGCATGAAAACGACGCCTGCGTCCTCACTTCCTGAAGTCTGGGCGGCGGGGGACACCACCACCCGACTCAGCAAAGGCAAGGATCGCTCGCGCTCGGAATTTGCCGTTTCTGCCCCCGATGAATCCCTCATCGGCTACGCAGAAACAGCGCACGGGGTCATCGCCCTGGTGCGCTGCCACCAGCGCAAGTCCATTACG
>NZ_JDSS02000039.1:12288-15624 GCF_000584955.1 Candidatus Accumulibacter vicinus | reverse complement strand
GCCTGCGTCCTCACTTCCTGAAGTCTGGGCGGCGGTGGTTCGGGCGCTGGCGCTGGAAGCGGCGGCAGCCGATGAGGCGAATGTTGAAACACAACGCGCCGCATAGGAAGGGCCTGAAGAGGGCCTGAAGAGGGCCTGAAGAGGGCCTCATTTTCTGATTCTTCAGCGGGGCGTTATGCCAGAACTGGATGCGACTCTGATGTTCTCGGCGGCGGAAATAGCGCTGTTTGAGCGCATTGCGCGGCGTAGGAACTGCACGTTCGATGAGGCGGTGACGTTCTATTTACGAGCGGCGCTCGCCGTTGAACCGGATGTTGATGAGGCCGAAAACATCCTTTTTTTCCCTGGATTCGAGATAGGAGAAGCTGATGGTCATTCCTCTTGAAGTCGCCATTGGCAGGCTGACTGGCCTGCTGCACTGCCAGACCCATCAAACGCCGCTGTACCGCGAAGCGCCAGAGGCGTTTGATGTCTGTCCGCACTGCAAGCGCCAGGTCATTCCGTACTGGGACCATGGCGACGGCTATGTCTTTCCCGGCGATTGGCAATGCCCGGAACACGGCTCGGTGACGCCGATGAAAAGCGCCGTAGCCAATACGCATCCCTACGTCCCCGACTGGAGCGCCGCATGACGAAACCCCTCATCACCACCTGCAACGGATGGAGCCAGCAAAAAGTCGGCGGGCGTTGCCCGAAACGCGACAGTTGCCGCCGCTTTTTAGAACGCGATCCCTCGCCGAACGCGGGATACCCGCAAGACGGGTTCCTCTGCACCGTCGGGGCGTGGGGATGGTTTTGGGATGCCGAGCGGGAGCCTGAATGAGCACCAAAAACCGAGTAAAGACGCTGAATAAAATAGAAGCGCTGACGGGATTGGAAGCGGCGCTCGCATACAACGATACCGTATCCAGTATTCGCGCCGTCAACGATACCATCAAAGAAAAGTGGGTGGGCTATGTCGATCCGGCAGGCAATAAAGCCTCATCGCCTAACAGCTTTATGACGCTGCGGAAACACTGGAATCGAAAGTTTGGAATTGGCGGCGTGAAAGACCTGATCGGCGATACGGAGCGTTCCCTGTTGTACGCGCTGGCGAATCATCGCGCTAATCGGGCGATTCAGGAGGGCGTCCAACAGGAGCGTTTACGCCCGGAAATCCGGGAGGCCACCTACCGGGAATTTGAAAAGGTGAAAGGGCTATGAGTGAGTTAACTCAAGTGGGATTTGATTATGCGGCGTTGCCGGTAGATGCAGCGCTGACGGCCCGTGCGGCTGCGGAACGCATCAAGCTGCGCCTCAAGCGCACAGTTGAGGACATCATTGAGATTGGCCGAGAGTTGGCGGCGGTTAAGGAAGAATTACCGCATGGGCAGTTTTTGCCGTGGATCGCGGCTGAGTTTGAGATGAGCCGCCAAACCGCTGATAACTTCGAGGCCGTTTATAAGCGATTTGGCAACGGGAAATTGCTAAATTTTAGCAATTTGAAACCGTCTATTCTCTACGCCCTTTCCGCCCCGTCCACTCCCGAATCCGTGATCGACAAAGCCGTCGCCAAAGCCGAATCCGGCGAAAAGGTGACGGTTGCGGACGTGAGGGATTGGAAGGCGCTGGAAGCGGAACTTGAAATTGAAAAGCGCCGCAACCGCGAATGGATGGAACAGAGTAAGGCGAACCGCGACAAGATTCGGGCGCTGGAACTGGACTTGAGCGCCGCTCTTGACCGGCCTGTTCCTAAACCTGAAATCCAAGTCGTTGAGAAAACCCCCGCTGATTACGAAGCCTTCAAAGCCCGCGCAGTCAGCATGGCGGAAGAAATAGCAACTCTTAAAAAGAAGCAAGTCGATCTGGTTCAGCAGCAAGTGACCGCTAAATTGCGCGAACGCGAGAAAGAGATTGCGGAACTGGATCGGCAGGTCAGGTCTGCTGAAGCCCTACTCGCGTCGCTCAACCAACAGATCGACAGCTATTCCTCGATTGAGCGCATGACCCGGCTGCAACGCGACCTGATCGAGAAAACCCGCTCGGCGCTGGTGGATTTAGCGTCGCACCTGGAAGGGTTGACCCCGCTCGAAAACGACCCGGAAACCGACCGGCTGTGGGATGCGTTGGCCGACATGCTGCGGAATGGCGCGGCAGCCGTGGAGTATTTTCTGGGCAACGCCAAGCCCGCCCTGACTGTCATTCGAGGCAGCGCCGCATGATTGAAGAGAAACCGCCGCATTACAAAACGACGCCCGCGCCGGACGCGCAGTACACGGCAATGAAACTCCAGCCGGTGGAAGTGATGCATTCCTGGCTGACCCCTGAGCAGATGACCGGGTATCTGCTGGGCAATGTCATTGAATGCCTGGGCCGCTTTAACTGCCAAGCTCCCGGCAAAGGCGGCCTCCCCGATCTACTGGCGGCGAAGGATTGCCTGAATCAGTTAATCCGTTGGGAAGGGCGGGAATGAAATCACAGGGATTATTTCATTATGGCGACATTCGAGCCATGGCGCATACCGATCAGATGGTGGCCGATCTAAAAGCAATGGCCGATGGCTGGCTGGCGTGTGCTGATGCGGATCAGGCGGACATTAACCGCTATGACGCCGTAGAGGTGGATGCATTGCCGCCAGCGGGCGAGGCAATGATTGAATCACCGGAAGACCGCGCAAAGCGGTTTCGGGCGATTCGGGAGATGCGGGTCGTGGCGGTACAGGTGCGGCGCAATTGCGCGGTTGAGTTGCAGCAGTATCTGGCAAGAAATAGGAAATAGAATGAACACACTGACGTTTTTAGCGCCTGCTCACGGCCAACCGGCGAGAAAGGTCCATCGGTGGGTGGAGATGGGCGCGGTGCGACTGCTGAAAACGGACAGCTACGGCCAGGCGGTGCAGTTTACCCACTGTGCGGAGTGGTTTGGGGACATCGAGCATGTCCTTGCCGTGTTACTCCGGCAGTCGGCCCGCAATGCGTTTTTGATTCGCGGCACGGTGCGCCCGGACGCGCCGAAAGTGATTCAGCGAACGCTGAAGAAGGGTGAAAACCCGTTCATTCTCGACACGCCGTCGCTGGTGATTCCCGTAGACCTGGACCGCGAGATCGCGCCGGATGGGCTGGATACAAGCGACATTCTGGCGGTGGGCGATTATCTCCGTAGCCGATTGCCGCTCGAATTGCAGGATGTCTCCTGCGTGGTACAGTTATCGGCGGGCTATGGGCTGTGGAATTACCGCCCTTCCCCCCCCCACCTGAAGGCGCGGCTCTGGTTCCTGAACGATCAGGCTCTGACCGGCGCGGAACTGCGGCGCTGGTTCAAAGCGCACAACAAGCGCGGCGGATGCGCGCTGATGGA
>NZ_JDSS02000039.1:9981-12263 GCF_000584955.1 Candidatus Accumulibacter vicinus | reverse complement strand
GCGCGGGACGGTGAGAAACACACGGCGCTGAATACCGCCGCGTATCTGGCGGGCGGCTATGTAGGCGGTGGAGCCTGTACGCGGGAGGAGGCGCGGGCGGCGCTGCGGGCGGCGATTGCGGCCAAGTCAAATGTGGTTGATCTGGATTCGGCCTACCAAACCATCGAAAACGGGCTGCTCGACGGCGAACGCGCCCCGCTGTATGTGCCTGCGCCGGTGCAAGCGCGGCTGCTCCCCACGGATCAGCCCGAAGTCGCGCCCAATCCGACAGTCGTGGCGGCGATTGCGGTCGGGAAATGTAGCTACCAGCAGGCGCTGGGTGTGGTCGCGAAGGCCAACGCGGTAGACGTAGTGCCTGCGGCGCTGGCCGTGGTCAAGCGTTTTGTCTGGCAGTCGCCCGTTCACCGGAGCTTTGCCGACCTGCAAGCCGACCTGCTAAAAGCGAGCGGGCCGCATTCGCCGCGTGTTGCGCCCCACATCGCCCGATTGACCAATTGGCTGGAAAATCAGGCCCGGTTGCGAGCGGTGGCGACCAGTCGGCTAGACCGGGCGGCGCTGAAAAAAAAGGGGCTGGGGGTCGAGGATGCCGCTGATTTTCCGGCGGCGCTGGCGATGATGCGCCCCGGTCATTTAGTGCTGCTGAAAGCCCCCATCGGCAGTGGCAAAACCGAAAAATTCCTGAAGGCGCTGGCCGTCACTGAAAAGACCGTCGCCATCACCACCCGCGTTTCGCTGGTCGCGGATTTAGCGAATCGGCTGGCGGTGGACAGTTACAAATCACCCCTCAATTTTGACCACTGTGACCGGCTCGCCATCTGTTTGAACTCCATCGGAAACGGGCGATTTTCAGCGCCGCTCGAAAACGCGCAGGCGGTGCTGATTGATGAAATCTCGGCGGTCTGCCGCGAATGCCACGCCCCGCAGGGGACGCTCCGCAAACAGGCTAAAAACATCTGGCAGAAACTCTGCCGGTTGCTCAGCACCGCCGAAATCGCCGCCGGCGTGGACGCCGATCTGTGTACGGATGACGTGCTGGCTCTGGCTGCGGATGTCGAGCGTCCGCTGCAAATCATCGAAGTGGCGGCGACGCTACCCCAGATTGCCGCTGAAATCGGCGCAATGGACGCTGTATTGGCCCAGGCCCTCGCCGCCATCAAGGAGGGCATTCCGACCCGAATCTTCAGCGATTCCGCCCGACAGATTGCAAAGCTGGATGCGCTCATTAGAGAGCGTCATCCCGACCTGCGGGTGATGGCGATTCACGCCAAGAACGGTATCGCCACCACCGGACGGCCCGATGTGCTGGCGGCGCTGGACGACATTAACGCGGCGATGCAGGGCTATGACGTGTTGCTGCACACGCCCTGCGTCGAATCCGGCCTGAGCATTACTCAACCCTACTTTGACGCCACTTACGGCTTTTATGCCGGGATGGTGTCGCCCGCCGCGTTTATCCAGATGGCCCGCCGGGACCGCACGGCAAGCCGGATAGTGGTGGGCGTCATCGGTACGGGCCTCCGGCAACTGGAAGAACGCCCTGGCGCGATTCTGGGCAATCTGGAAGCGGTTCATCGGCGGACGGTTGAGTTAGCGAACGCGACCGGCGACGGCAGCTATCTGCAAAAAATCACCCCCGCCACGCCCTGGGATGCCCGCGTCTGTCAGTACGCGGCGGTCAATGCCCGCACCCTCAACCGCTACGCCGCTGACCTCTGGCATCTGCTGGAAGCGCGGGGCGCAACGGTAGCCGGGCTGGGCGCAATGGATCTGACCGGAGTGGATGAGGCCATGGCGGCGGCGGCGGATTTACAACGCGCTGCGTACCGTAATGCCCTGCGGGCCGCCCCTGATATTTCGGCGAGTCAGCGGGAATCCATCGAAAGCGCCTACGCCGCTTCGCCTGCGGAGTCGGCAATGGCTGACCGCTACGACCTGCAACAAACCCTGGCGGTGCGCGCTGTTTCCGATGATGCCCTGGATGAGTGGGATGAAGGCGGCATCCGCGGCAAGGCGCGGCGGTTCGCGGCGCTGACGGTCTCTGACGGCGGGCTGATTGCCGACACGCTGGATGACCGCGGGGGGGTGGCGATGGCGGCGCGCGAGCATCGGCTGGCGGTAGATGAGGCGGTGTTGACCGCGTTCGAGGCGATGGGGTTTGACCCCGCCACCGGCAGCGGCGATTTGGATGCCAACAGCGCGGAAGACGCCTACAAGAACCTGCTGGCGTCGCCAGTGCGCCCGGCGCTGGAACACGCCGGGCTGCTGAACTTTCGCAACCCTCC
>NZ_JDSS02000039.1:7228-9629 GCF_000584955.1 Candidatus Accumulibacter vicinus | reverse complement strand
CTGTGCGCTGGGCCGGGCATTTCCTGCGGCGGCTAGGGCTGTCGCTGACAATGACCGGCAAGCGCGGCCAGCGAGGGAAGCAACATCGCTGTTACCGCATCGCACCCGGTGAGACGTGGGATAGCGCGCATCGGCGGATGGTTGCCCCCGGTTGGGTGCGGATGAGCGCCATCATGCACCGGCGGTTGGTAGGCAGTTGCGCCCCTATGTCTTTTGAATTTAAGCCGGAAGTGGCGACCGCCGCGTAGGCCGTAAAGCGTCTTAATTTTGTTACTTTTGGAGGTAGGCCAATGAACCCCCTTGAATTAACCGCAAAAGACGTAGCGCCTGCGTTCCCCGGCGCGCCGCGCAAGAACATCGAAACCCACTTGCCGGTGGTTTTGAACGCGCTGGCGGATGCGCAACTGACCTCGGCGCGCCTGGTGGCCTATGCCCTGGGCACGATTGCGGCGGAAACGGCGGCCTTTGCGCCGGTCACGGAGGGGATTAGCCGGTTCAATACCGCGCAACAGCCGTTTGATTTGTACGAGGGGCGCGAAGACCTGGGCAATGTCCACCCGGGCGACGGCGCGAAGTTTCCAGGTCGGGGATTTGTGCAATTGACCGGGCGCGACAATTACCGCCGTTATGGCGAGCGCATCGGCGTTGACCTGACGGCTCATCCTGAGCGGGCGAACGATCCGCAAATTGCCGCACAGTTGTTGGCGTTGTTCATCGCGGATCGGGCGGAGGCGATAGAAAAGGCGCTGAAGGCGGCAGATTTTGCCAGGGCGCGGCGCTTGGTCAACGGCGGGCGTCATGGCCTGGAGCGGTTCACGACCGCCTATAACGTGATTTTTGGAGTGCTGCGGAGGGCAGGCGCATGAATCTCAATTTCCAACTCGGCGAAGCGTCAACGAAGCGCGGCTTGGCCCTGGTCTCCGCCTCCATCCTAGCGATTGTCCAGATGGCCCCGACGGCGGGCAGCGTCACTGCCCTGTTGGCGCGCCCTGAGTTCTGGCTGTCTGCGGGCGGGCTGATTTCTGGGCTGATTGGCATGTTCGTCTCGGATGTGCCGCCGTGATAACCGTGGATGTGCGCGGCCTGGACGCTGTTCGTGCGGCGTTGCTGGGGTTGGAGCGGCAGCTGCCGTTCATCCTCAGCAGGGCTATCAATACCGCCGCGTTCGCCGCTCGTAAGGCGGAGCAACAGGAGATGGGTCGTGTGTTCCATACGCCCGCGCCGTGGCTGACTCGACAAGTGCGGGTCACGATGGCGACAAAGGAAAACCTGACCGCAACCGTGCAGTTCGATACGCCCAAGGCTCAGGCCATTGTGTCGCCGCATGTAGTGAGCGGCGCGCGCGGCCTGAAGCCTTACGAGCGGGTGTTGATGAGCATGGGCGTATTGCCTGCGGGGATGCGGGCTGTGCCCGCTGACGGCATCAGGGGCGCGAATGGCGACCCGTCTAAGTCCACGGTTAACCGCATCATTCAGGGTCTGCGGGCGGGCAAGGGGAGCGGGTATTTCGTGATTCGTCGCGCCGGGAGGCGATTAGCCCCTGGCATTTGGCTCAAGACAAAGAGTGGAAAGGTCAGGCCGCAGTTTCTGTTTGTGAAGCAGGCAACGTATCGGAGTCGGTTTGATTTTACTGGAGTTGGCGAAGCGGAGGCGCGGCAACGGCTTGTGTCTGCGGTCGAGGCTGAAATTGTCAGGGCGTTGCGGGGCTAACCGTGAAAGGTACTCCCTGAAAAAACATTGCCCACGGGTATCCGAACGCCCGGCTTAACAGACTTTTTCCCCTTTCCATGCAAACACATAGCCCACCATGCCCGCCCCTAACGTCACCCCCATAGACGACCTGCTCTGGACAGCCACCCGCTACAGCGACGTGCTGCAAATAGACCGGCGCGTAGTGGCTCAGGCCCTGGAAACCGCACCCTCGCAAGAGCGCAATGGTGTTCGGGTCTGGCATGTCCGCGCTGCCTTTACCGCGATTGCGGATCGGATCGGCGGCGCGGCCAAAAAGCTGAACCCCGACGACATGGAGCCGAAGGATCAGCTCGATCACTGGAAGGCCGCCAATGAAAAACTCAAGTTTGCTGAGAACATCGGAAAAGTCGTTCCCGCCGCCCACATCGAGCGCACCCTTGGCGCGGCCTTCAAGGCCCTCGCGCAAACTCTCGACAGCCTCCCCGACGCCTTGGAACGCGATTGCGGACTCCCCCCCCTGGCCGTGACCGCCGTGCAACAGGCCGTAGACGGAGCCAGAAACCAACTCTATGACGCGCTGATGGGCGCATTGGACGCCAAAACATGAACATGCACGACCAGATTATTGATTTAGTCAACAAAAGGAACCATGTCTCATTTGCCGAATTGCACCGGGATGTTGAGGGTTTTGCGGGGGACATGGAGATAA
>NZ_JDSS02000039.1:2350-7214 GCF_000584955.1 Candidatus Accumulibacter vicinus | reverse complement strand
GACGCCGATTTGCTCACCGATGCCGAAATCCTGCTCCAGCAACAGGGCGTGGCTGCCAGCATCATCGAGCGGATTATTGCCGAATTGCGCTCCCGGTACGGCGGAGATCGGCACTACATTCAGCGCCTTGAACGTCAGCGCCGCAACGAGGCGATTGCCACCGATTTGTCCAACGGGTTGCCGGTAGAGACCGTCGCCAAGCGGCGGGGTTGCTCGATCACCACGGTCAGGCGGGTCAGCAGGAATGAATGGCCGCTCTAACGCCATTTTTGCCTTATTTTGTCGCGCATCTGGCGGCACACTCCGCCTGTACGCATGAGTTTTTACCCTCACACTGAAGCCCGGCAGGGATGCCGGGCGACCCCGCCGGTCGAAGAAGGGATTGCGTAGGCCCTTGTCGCTCGCCAGCCAAGAGGCGATGCGAGCGACTGCCGGAGCAGCCCGTCCGGCGGTGATTGACGTGCTATCCGCGCCGGTTTTTTGGGGCGGTTCGCGCCCCAGCAGAGGGTTGAATCAGCGATACTGACAGCATGACCACGAAACAACGCGCCTATAAATTTTACTTTGAACCGACTCCAGAACAGCGTCATCAACTGGCGGTGGAGTTTGGCAACGCCCGCTTTGTCTGGAATCGCTGCTTGGAGTTGCGAACGAAGGCCTGGGAAGAGCGCCAAGAACGAAATAACTACGTGTCGCTGAACAAACAGGTCACAGCCTGGAAGCGCGGCGAATTCCCCTGGTTGGCCGACTCCTCGTCGGGCGCGTTGACGCAATGTCTGATCGACCAGGATAAAGCGTTTCAAAACTTCTTTCGCCGCGTTAAGGCGGGCCAGAAACCCGGCTATCCCCGTTTCAAATCCCGTTATGACCGCCAATCGGTGCGATATCAACTGGATCAACGCCATATTGCCAGCACGTTTAGTGCGGGTGAATTTCTGAAACTGCCCAAGCTGGGCTATTTGAAGATTCGCTGGTCGCAAGTTCCGGCAGGCATCCCCAAAATGGCGACGGTCAGTAAGACCCCCGACGGGCGTTATTTCGTGAGCTTTGCCTGTGAAGTCGCCATTGACGTGTTGCCCTTGACCGGCGTCGCCTTGGGTCTGGATTTGGGGATCAAGGATGTGGTGGTTGCCAGCGACGGCGTGAAAAGCGGCAATCCGCGCCATTTAAAGAAGCAGTTGCGGCACCTGAAAAAGCAGCAACGGCGCTTGAGCCGGATGCAAAAAGGCAGCAACCGCCGTCGCCGGCAGCGGGGCAAGGTTGCCAGGATTCACGCCCATATCGCCGCCATGCGATCCGACTTTCTGCACAAGACCACCACGGCCTTGATTCGCCGTGCGGACACCCTGGCGCTGGAAAATTTGAATGTCGGCGGCATGATGAAGAATCATCACCTTGCGGGCGCGATAGCCGATGTCGGCATGGGCGAATTCCGGCGGCAAATTGAATACAAAGCCGCGTGGTACGGGCGCAAAGTGATCATCGCCGACCGCTTTGCGCCGACCAGTAAGACCTGTTCCCACTGTGGGAGCTATCGCAAGAAGATGCCGCTGTCGGTTCGTGAATGGACCTGTCCCGACTGTGGAACACGACATGACCGCGACGTGAACGCGGCCCAAAATATCTATCGCTTTGCAACCGGCGGGGAGCCGGGGATTGCGCGTGGAGGGAGCTTGAACTTGTCTGATCATCGATCAGGCACTCCCGTTGAAGCGCGAACCGATGCCAAAAAATTCACCGAAGCTGACCGTAGGGAACGGGCAGCGTAGGTGAAAGGCGCGGATTCCAAACGCAGTGGCTAAACAAGATCAGACTGTAAACCACCAACCCAGCCTCGCAAGCGGCTTTTTCCCGTGCGCCATTTTTGCCTTATTTTGGACAGCCTCCTGTTTTACCCTGTGCGTCCCCCTCCCACGAGTCTGACGCATGGCCTTCAGTTCCGAACACATCGCCGCCCTGGAAGCCGCCATCGCCTCTGGACAGTTGCGCGTCCAGATGGGCGACATGGTGATCCAGTATCAGACCGGCGCGGACCTCCAAAACGCCCTGCGCATGGCCCGCGCCGATCAAGCCAGCGCCAGCAACACCGACCCCTTGCGCTACCGCGTTGCGAGGGGCTGCGATGGGTAACTTTTTTCAACGCCTCGGCGAACTGTTCCGCCGCCCCGCGCCCCGCGTCACCGCCCGCTACGAACTCAAGCCGCATCGCAGCAACAGCGATGCCCGCGATGGCAACAGCACCGTCTACGATGTCGGCCCCAAGCTACGGCAATACGCCCGCCACCTCGACCAAAACCATGACCTGGTCAAGGGCGCTCTCGACCGCCTGACGCAATTCATCGCCGGCCCCAACGGCATCAGCGTCGAACCGCAACCTCGCACCTTCGGCGGCGAAGTCCATACCGAATTTGCCGCGCAACTGCTGGAAGCCTGGCGCGACTGGGCGCAAAAACCGGAAGTCACCTGGACGCATGACTGGGCCGCCTGCCAGCGGCTGCTGTGCCGGTCCTGGCTGCGCGACGGTGAAGCCCTGATTTCCCTGATTTTCGGCAATCGTCCTGATCTGGATCACGGCACTCGCGTCCCCTTTAGCGTGGAACTGATCGAGGCTGATTTCCTGCCGTTCAACAACAGCGACACTAACGGCCTGCGCATCCTGCAATCGGTGGAACTCAACGGCTGGAATCGCCCGATTGCTTATTGGCTCTACAAAGAACATCCCGGCGGTCTGCTTCGCACCGACTACAAACTGAAGCGAGTCAGCGCCGACAGCCTGCTGCACCTCAAACTCACGGATCGCATCGGCCAGATTCGCGGCGTGTGCAAGTTCGCCAGCGCCTTGCAGCGGATGAACGGCATCTACAAATACGAAACTGCCGAGATGGTGGCCGCCGAAATCGCTGCCAGCCTCACCGGCGCGCTGAAAACCGAGAACGCCAGCATCGGCCCGTCGAATGAACTGGAAGGCCCGCGCACCTTTGATATTCAGCCCGGCATGATTCTGGACAATCTGCGCCCCGGCGAATCGCTCGACATTTTCAGCAGCAACCGCCCCTCCGCGACCGTCGAGCCGTTCCGCAACGGCCAACTGCGCGCCGCCTCCGCCGGGTTTGGTCTGAGCTATTCCGCCATGTCGCGGGACTACGGCAGCGGCTCTTACTCGGCACAACGGCAAGAGCTGGTTGAGCAATTCGACGCCTACCGCATCCTGAGCAACCAATTCATCAGCCAGGTCACGCGCCCGATCTGGCAGCGGTTTGTCACCTCGGCAATTGCCGCAGGCGTTGTTCGCCAGCCCCGCGATCTCGACCCGCTCACCCTCGATGACGCCAGTTATCAGCCGCCGGTGATTCCCTGGATCGATCCGCTCAAAGAAGCCAACGCCAACAACGCCATGCTCGCGGACTACCTGACCAGCCCGCAGACCCTGATCCGGCAGCGCGGCGGCAATCCCGACGAAGTGCTGAACAACTGGCAGCAATGGAACGCCAAGCTCGCCGCTCGCAACTTGACGCCACCTGCTCCTAAACAACCCGCTAACCCACCGGTCCGGCCTGTTGACGCCGGAATGCCCGCGTATCTGATGGATGCCTAACCATGACGGCCCCTTACTACCGCATCACCGCTCGCGGCCCGACCGCCGCCGACATCCGCATTGACGGCCCAATCGGCGAATCCTTTTGGGATGAAACCGTCACCGCCCGCGCTTTCATCGCCGAACTGGGCGGCCTCAAAGGCCGGGAATTAACCGTCTACATCAATTCGCCGGGCGGCAGCGTCATGGACGCCACCGCGATCTACAACGCCCTGCAACGCCACGATCAACCGGTCAGCATCGTTGTAGACGGCTGGGCGCTCAGCGCGGCCAGCCTGATCGCCATGGCCGGGCAAACCCTGACGATGGGCAGCGGGTCGCTGCTGATGCTGCACAACCCGTCTACCGCCCTGTTCGGCAACGCCGCCGATCACCGCAAACTCGCCGACACGCTGGATACCGTCGCTGCGGGAATGCGCGAAGCCTACGTCGCCAAGACCGGCGCGGACGCCGCCACCGTTGCCGGCTGGCTCGATGCCGAAACCTGGTTTACCGCCGATGAAGCCATGGCCGCCAAGCTCGCTGACGCCAAAACCGAACGCACCCAGCCGTTTAGCCCCGCGCCGCCGACTGCGCATTTCAAAAACCTCCCGACGGCGATAGCCGCCACGCTAAACCTTTCTCAGGAAATCCCCATGAATGAAGCCCCCACTATCCCCGCTGAAGCCCCGGACATCGCCGCGATTAAAGCCGCTTCCGCCGCTGAAGCGGTCGCCAAAGATCGCGCCCGCAGCGCCGAAATTCGCGCCATGATTGCCCCGTTCCTCAAGATTCACCCCGAACAGCGCGAAGCGTTTACCGCGCTGGCGGATCGCCTGGTGACGGACGGAACCGCTATCGAAGCCGCCCGCAAGCAGTTCCTGGACGCACTCGGCGCGGCCTCTCCCGGCCCGCTGGCGGCTGGACAAGGCTGCAATCCGACCGGCGTCGGTAGCGGAATGCGCCCTATCGCACTCGGTCTGGATGAAACCGACAAGTTTCGCGCCGCCGCCGCCGATGCGCTGCTGATCCGTGCGGGCCTGCTGAAGAACGATCCCACCAATGGCTTGCGGGGAATGCGCCTGTCGCGCCTGGCGGAAACCTGCGCGCAACGCGCCGGGCTGGATGTTGGCACCTTCGGGCAAAACGAAATGGCGATGGTGAAAGCGGCCATTACCCACACCACCAGCGATTTCCCCGTCATCCTGGAAAACGTGTTGAACAAGACCCTGCTCGATACCTACGCAGTGGCCGCCGACACCTGGAACAAATGGTGCGCCGTCGGTAGCG
>NZ_JDSS02000039.1:0-1931 GCF_000584955.1 Candidatus Accumulibacter vicinus | reverse complement strand
CAAGGCGATCCCGGACGCGACCGCCGAAACGGTGATCATTGGCACCAAGGCCAACACCATCACCCTGACCCGCCAGGCGGTTATCAACGACGACCTGGGCGCGTTCGTCCGGCTGGGACAAATGCTGGCCCGCGCCGCCGCTCGCAGTATCGAAGCCGACGCTTACGCCTTGCTGACCAGCAACCCGACCCTCGACAGCGACAGCACTGCTCTGTTTCACGCCAACCACGGCAACTACCACACGAGCGGCAGCGCCGCCGCGATCACCATGACCAGCCTGGACGCAGCCCGCACCGCGATCAAGCTGCAAAAAGACCGCAGCGGCAACGACTACATCGGCATCACCGAGCCGTTCATTCTGCTCTGCCCCGTGGCGAAAGCGGGCGCAGCGCGAGTGGCTAATGAGTCGGAATATGACCCGGACACCGCCAATAAGCTGCAACGCGCCAACATTACGCGCGGCATCTTCTCGGCCATCGTAGATACCCCGTATCTGACCGGCACCGGCTGGTATCTGCTGGCCGACCCGGCGCAGTTCCCCACCTTCGAGGTGCTGTTCCTCAACGGCCAACAGACCCCATTCAGCGACCGGATTGAACAGCAAAACGTGGACGGCGTGTTGTGGCTGATTCGGCATGACTATGGCGTCAATGTGGTGGATTACGTCGGCGCGTACTACAACACCGGCGCGTAATCCGTAATAACCACTACCTCTATAAGGAGAATCGGTAATGACGACAAAATACGTGATGGACGGCGATGTGATTGATTATGCCAATACCGGCAGCGCGATTGCCGCTGGATCGGTGGTGGCTATCGGCAACCTGATCGGCGTGGCGCTGGTGGATATTCCCGCGACCAGCGGCGTCGGCAGCGTGAAACTGTCGGGCGTGTTTAATCTGCCCAAAGCAACCGGCGCGGCGTGGGCGCAGGGCGCGAAACTGCTCTGGGATGTGAGCGCCGGAAAGTTTGATGTTGGCACCGCCACCCCGGCGACCGGCGATATTTCAAACTGCTGTGTCGCCGCCGCCGCTGCGGGCAGCGCCGCTACAACGGGATGGGTGATGCTCAATATGGGCGTGGGCACGGTCGCTTAATCGCATGAATCCCGCGCTGATCGCCACGTTCACCAGTAACGCCGATACGACGCTGCAAGGGTTGGGCGGCCCCCTGACGCGCATCCGCGTGGGCGCGCCCGACCTGACGCTGCGCGGCATCCTTCGAACCGAACTGGCGCCGGTCGGTGAATTTGGCGAGCGGATGGAGCAACGCCACACCCTGACCGTAGCGGCCAGCGCCGATCTGAAGATAGGCGATACCGTTCTCACCGCCGTTCCGGCGGCGACCTGGCTCGTGGCTCAAGCGCAGTCCAACAATGGCTTTATCGCGGTTTACGCGCTAAGGACGCCGGGATGACGACCATTGAAATGGATTCGCTACGCCGTCGCCTTGATAACGAACAAGTTAATCGGTTTGCCGAGATCAGTGCGGCAGTTAGCCGATTGCAGGCTTCATTCGAGGAGTCGCTGCGCAATGGGGCAATCATTCAAGCGAATCAGGCCGCCATGCTGGAGCGGATTGCCGCGTTCAACGAGAAGTTTCTCGAACACGATGAAAAAGAAGGTGCAGATCGCGCTAATTTCTATGAGTTCATGGACATGGCGCGCCGCCAGAATTCCGAACATGCCACGATTATCGTCAAGCTGCAAAGCGAAATCAGCGCGCTCTGGAAATGGAATACCTGGCTAGTGGGGATGTTTACTGCCGCCATTGCTTCGTTAATGACGTGGATCGTCAGTCACCCTGAGTTAATCGCGCAGGTGCTTAAATGAGCCTTTTTATCTCCGTAAATTGGAATAACCGGCAACTCGTAATCCGCGATCCGCCGGATGCCGTCAAATCAAGGATGAGGTTGTTTTTTATCGCGCATC
>NZ_JDSS02000038.1:34822-36735 GCF_000584955.1 Candidatus Accumulibacter vicinus | reverse complement strand
CCCGCCAAACTCCTGCCCACCAAATGTCTTTGGGCAGGCTGCACCATAGGTGTATCCAATAGTTTGATTAAGAGTATCAATTAGGCTTACACCACTGATCGTATATCGATCATCCATGAGTACAGCTTTTCCAAATATACCTGCTGTAACTGGTTCTTCATCCTCTACTGGAGTTGTCCAGTCTGTTGCAAATACATAACAACGTGCACCGTCAAAGATACCGCTAGAAATACCAGGTCTATCAATACCCGCAATACCTGCTATACCCTCAATATCAATACTGGCCGGAGAAAAGTCACTGGTAGCGCTATACCCTGTGAACTGGTATCCAGAAGTACTAATATACGTATGACCAGAAATCGTCAGATTGTTGACATAATCAGTAAGATAAATTGTTGAGCCAATAACAGGTACTATACGCATACATAGTACCCTGTAACGATAGTCAGCAACTGTAGTTTTCATGGGGCAATTAACTCAATAATTTCAAGGTTGCAATCTCGTACATCAGAGGATAGTGATCCTACCTCAATTTTTGAATTGAACCGGAACGGTAGATCAAAATAACACCCTGCTGTGACTGACTCTCCAGTTTGAGGGTTTAAGTTCAAAGTGCCTCCACTAACATAAGTACCATACCCTGAAGACGTGTCTATGTTTACGGTAATAGACACGCCTGGATTAACACTGGTAATCACTCCACGTTTCCCATTAATTTCTGTCATACCTACCACACCAGATATATGGGCTGACTCGGTTACAAAATAAGGTCCTCCAGTAGTACTGATTACTGCCTGAGATGCTTTAGTGATTCCAGTAATTGTACTTGTCTTGTTCAGACCAAATGTAATAATACCTGTGGTTGTGCTTGCTGTCCAGGCATAATTCATGGCTACTGAATTAACACCTACTAGTATAGAGCCAGCAATAGGCTTATATATCTTTCTATAAGGGAATCCGATAGAAAGAGGAGTACCAGCACTGCCGTAAGCCTTGGCTATTTGATAGGTTGTGTCTGTTAGTTTAACTGCTGTAAAGTCAAATGCTGTTGGAATACCGGTATAGTTATTTGTACTATAATCGTCTACACATTTTACTCGAAACCCTGCATAAGTACCATAAGCTCTATGGTATAGATCAAGTACCTGACCCGCTAAGTCATTACGAAGCATGGTAAAACTGATAGTACCAGTACGGATAGGGTGAGGGTGTGTTAGCTTTCTATACTCTACACCGCTTGCCGTAGTGGTGATCTCCACAGCATAACCGTCTACAAAACTAGCCCCTAGCCTAATATTGACAGGTAATCTCTCTTCTAGGAAAGCGCCCATTGATTAATCCTTATACGTATCTATGTGCCGCACTGATAAAAGAAGCTGCTTCCCTGGCACCTTGACCTGCGGCTCTGCGCACATCTTGAGCATTATTATTTCCATTAACATTTACAGTAATGTTATAGGTACGACCCCCACCTTGAGCCTTTACCCCTAAACGACCCGCACTATCCCTAGACAATGGCATAACCGCTTCAGGTCCTGCTTCTGCAAATACACCACCACGAGCGAACTTATGAAGTTTATCGAAGGAGAAAGTAACAGGCGATGTCTGAACTGTATTTGCATACTGGTGCAGTGATGGAGAGCCAGAGAATACGTTTCCTTTTGCACTATCGATATGGCTAGCAGCTAGGTTTGCGAAATCTCCAGAGCTAAAGCCGCCACCGCCCATTCCCAACATACCAAGTACGCTACTTACAATGCCCCCGAATCCACCACTATTCTGGCTAGCCTTAGCTAGCAGAGCTTTAGCTTCAATCTTGGCAATATCAAGGATAATAGACTTGGCGAAGTTTGCAAAATTTATCTTTCCAGTAGTCAGGAACTCATTTAAGGCATTATCAATTGCCGACGACA
>NZ_JDSS02000038.1:34707-34812 GCF_000584955.1 Candidatus Accumulibacter vicinus | reverse complement strand
CATCTTGAGCATTATTATTTCCATTAACATTTACAGTAATGTTATAAGTACGACCCCCACCACCTTGAGCCTTTACCCCTAAACGACCCGCACTATCCCTAGACA
>NZ_JDSS02000038.1:31351-34682 GCF_000584955.1 Candidatus Accumulibacter vicinus | reverse complement strand
GCAGCCTGCTTAGCTGCATTGGTAGCATCGTCGGACCAACTCTTAAAAGCTGTCTTCCAGCCTGTTGAGTACTCACGGGCAAATTCTGCCTCCTTTTCAGCTACCTCTGATGCTGACAAAGCTAGTCGCTCTTGAGCGGCAATGGCTCTGTCAATGTCTTCTACAAGGGCCTTAATAAGGGTACTGTCTTCTGCATATCCAGCATATCTGGCATTGGATAACTGAGACTTTAAATCTGCAATAGGCTTATCAAATGTTTTCTTAGAGTCTCGATAAGCGTCATATCCAGCGGCTGCAACAGGGGTCATATCTAGTTTTTTCCTAGATGCCTCAAGATTATCTATCAATTGCTGGGTACGTGCGGATTGTTCTGCTATAGTCTTGTCTAACTCATCTGAGGTTTTCTTTATACGCCCCTGTTCTGCTACTACAGATTCCGCTGATCGCATAGACTCATCGAATAGGAACTTTCTGTAGGCTGTCTCTAGGTCTTTTCGCTTTTTCTCATATTGTAATTTTTCATCTCCAGCCGTGGAATTTGCTAGTTTTGCCAGCCTAGCAATACTATTTTGATACTCTTGCTCAATCTTAGGGTTCCACTCTTGATAGATGGCAGTTAAACTTTTCTGGTACGACTCTTCGCTTATAAGGTGGTTTTTATGGATAATATCAAGTACTTTTATATTCTCTTGTAGTTGTTCTACATTAGACGCGATTGTAGATTTTTCTAGTTCTCCAGTATAATCTTTTACTCTAGGCGAAGCATGGCTAGCTTTAACTGCTTTCGGTTTACTCTCATAACTTAGAGAGTTCGCGGACAAAAATGCTTCCCGCCGAGCTATCTCTACTTTAGTACTTTCACTTTCTGAAGTCCTAGTATCTATTGGGCTGAACTTAGAAGCCGCCTCTCCCCTAGCAATGTCAGCTTGCAGTGTCTTTTTACGTGCCGCTATTTGAGCTTCAGTACCGTAGAACTTACCCTCACTTAATTCTATCTCAGCGAGTCTTCTCCTCTTGGCTATGGCCTCAAACTTTTTATTATTAGCGTCTACTTCCGCATATGATTTTTCCTGTATGTCTTGAAGCTCTTTTTGACGCCCTTGCATACCGGCTCTAATAGAGTTAGATGCTGACTCCTCTAACTGTGAATTTGCTTTTTTGGCTTCTTTTACTAACGCTTGGTAGGTATTAAATGCCTGCTCGAACTTAGGACTTGGATTAAAATTAATATCTTCTTTGGAGAACTCTGGGGAATTCAGCACTATTTTAGCTGCAGAAAGGTCCGCGTTTATTTTCACTGCGTTAGCTTTTGCACTGGCATAACCAAGGTTATCCATAGAGGCACTAGCAGCGTCTGCAGCAGATTTACCCTCTCTAAGTAGTCTAATTCTCTCCGCTTGTAAAGCATTAGATTTAACTAGGGCATCTAAACCAGATGACAAGGACGAGTTTAACCTAGCCTGAGCATCTGTCAAAGCTATTGAGGAATCAACAAGTCTTTTCTGTGTATCGTCTAACTCGTTTTGTTTTAAAGCTACTGTTGCAGCTATCACAGCTACAGCCCCTAAGCCTATCGCTAAAGGCCCTGAAAGTGCAGTAGCCAATGCTCCAGCTAAGGGTACTGCAGTACCTAGTGCAGTACCCATTGATATAAACGGGCCAACAGCACTAAGAATAATAGCTCCTACGGTTTTTAAAATACTAAAGCCCGCATAAGCTGCAACTGCTAACCCAACAGCTTGTGCATGGTCTTTCAAAAATATAGTTAAGTTAGCAACAGCTTCAGCTACAGAAGTTAGAACAGATTTAAATTCTGAAGATTTTACAAGCTCTGAGATACTGTAGATAATAGACTTAATCTGAGGCTCTACACTTTTGAACACTTCTCCAAGTGTAAGTTCTATGTTAGATTTTAATCCTTTTATCAAACCCTCAGTAGATTGACCTATTCTAATAGTAGCTTCAGACATGAACCCAAGTCCCTTAGAAGATAGTTCAATCTCTTTAAGGGTTTCAGACATCTTATCCAAATCAGATAGTAGGATATTTGCTGCCTTTGCTCCTCGTTCATTGAACATATCTTCAAGGAATCTAGCTTTAGTTTGAGATGTCATTACGGAAGTGACATCATGTAACTGCCTTAGATTCTCTGTAAACTTTTTAGCGCTTCCATCAGCATTAAAGATTTGTATCCCATACTGCTCCAGAGCATAGGCAGCTTTTGCTGTTGTCGGGCTAGCCAGTTCCTTTACCATGTTCCTAACCGCAGTACCTGCGGCTGATCCTTCAATACCTCTATTAGCTAGTGTAGCTAGTGCTGCTGCTGTCTCCTCTAAGGATACACCGAACACGTTAGAAATAGAGGACGCCTGCTTCATAGCCTCCATCATCTCTTTTACGGATGTAGCGGATAATCTAGCTGCTGTAGCAAATACATCTCCAATATGGGATATATCACTGACACTTTTTCCAAATGTATGCATTATGGATGTAGCAGATAGTGCAGCATGAGCTAGGTCTACTTCTCCTACAGTAGCAAGTCTTAATACTTCAGGTAGTGCCTTCATAGCGTCTGAGGCGGATAAGCCAGCTTGTGTCAATACACGTAATCCTCCAGCAGCTTCGGAAGGCGTAAACATAGCCCCTTGAACAGCCTCCTTGAACTTACTAAGTGATACAACCTGGCCCTCAGTAATAGCCTGTATATAAGTAAATTGATACTCTAAGTCTTTACCTACTGTGAATACAGATTTAAGACTGGAGGCTAAAGCGGCCGAAGCCAATAACGGTACGAGTGACCCATATGTAACCCACAAGCCTCCTAAAGACCCTGCCAAACCCCTTGCTATAGCATGACCATCATTCGCTACTTTATTCCAGTGTACTAGATGTTCCGCACTCTTCTGAGCACTACTACTTACAGCATCATGTGCCGTAACCGTGTTCATTAAAGAATCATGCTGTGAGACAGGTTTTACTGCTGGCTGGGTTGTACCCTGGACTACAGAAGAGTGCGTTAGCAGGGAATTCGTAACTGTGCTAGCTCCTATAGCCCCCATCAAAGAGTTATACTGCACTGCAGATTTTGCTATGGCAGGTATAGAGGCTGCTACCCTGCTATTTGATGCAGCAAGTAGCATATTTGCATTAGTTAGCTTCTCCGCTGATTGTGCAGCAATCCCCATCAAGGAATTGTACTGGACCATAGAACGGCCCACGGCTGGAGCAGACGAGGCTACTTTCGTATTCGAGTCCGCAAGCAGTGTATTGGCCTTGGCTAGTTCAGCTACTGTAGTAGCTGCGGTCCCCATCAAGGAATTGTACTGGACCA
>NZ_JDSS02000038.1:28516-31326 GCF_000584955.1 Candidatus Accumulibacter vicinus | reverse complement strand
CTCTCGTATTCGAATCCGCAAGCAGGGTGTTGGCTTTGGCTAGTTCCGCTATGGAATTAGATGCATCCTTGGTAGAGTTCTTAAATTGATCTAGTTTACTTTTCTGTGCGTCTACTACAGCCTCTAGTACTTTTATTTTCTGGCTAGCAGCTAAAGCCTCAGTACCTAACTGAGTAAGTCCAGTACCTCCCCCAGAAGGTGCACCTAAAGCAGACCTTAGTGCCCTGTATCGAGTCTCTAGGGCTTCTAGGTCTGCTGCGGCTTTTACAGTATCAATTCTTAGGGTTAAGGTGGCTGCTGCATCGGTACTCATCAATAAACTCCTAAGACTTTGACATTTGCGATAGTGCTGAAGATTCCATTATTCGTATTGCGCGAAAAACTTCTCTCTTCTTTTTCACCTTCATTAGAGACATTACCCACTCCACAGCCGTATAGTCTAATCCTGTGGGTCCACTATAGCCAACTCTCCATTGTGTACTTAACTGGCTAAACACCTGGAAAGGAACCCAGTTCTCAGGCCATACCTGGAAATCGGAAGTGTCAGTAACATCTTCTCTTAACAGGCCAACTGCTTTTAACTCATCATCTGACGGCCCAGGGTCATACATCCGGGCTGCCAGTTCTGTTAGTTTTTTTGCCCGCCCTCGAATAGACCCTTGTTATAACCCTCGAAGATTACACGGGAAGCTGCTGGGTAGTTATCCAAGAGTACATCAAGAGTGGTTGCATCATAAGGAACGTCTACCCCTTCCCAGGTCTCGATTAGCTCTTGCAAAGCGTCTAGGTCAGTGCGTGCAGTGTCCCCCTCACCAAGAGAAGCAAAGAACTCTTTAAGAGCCTTACGCCCCTTATGCTTGAAAACAAACGTAATTGGGGATTCACCATCAGTAGTCGGAATATTAACTACCTGTTTGAATGTAGGGTTTGGTTGTAGAATAAACATGGTATCGCCTCATGTGATTAAACCGCCTCTGGTTATGCCACTGACCTGTCCGCGAGGCGGGTACGGACACGGCCAATGCCGCTGGTCAGTGGGTATTAAAGTTGCACACTATGTGCAACTAACTTATTACGTAGAGTAGCGAATCGGTTCTGCTGCATAACTCAAACTGATCTGAGTCATAAGTGCCTCATTCTGAGCCATAGTAGGAACATCCAGGATAGACCAGTAGGCGTTCGCCACCAGTTTAGACCCGTTGGCAAAGTCCATTTTAAGGGCATAAGGAGAACGCGCATCATCAGCCGCAGACACGTCAGCGTACCAGGAAAGAGTAGGGTCATCGTACACGTCAATAGTCATGGCCACAGCATCTTTAATAGTCGGAATCTGGCGCTTGACCGTATCAGTGATCGAAGTGATGTCTGCGAACTGCTGTGCCCCACCGGAAGCCGATACCCCTTTAACCTGAGACAACTGCGACCATGTAGCAACCTTACGAAAAGTAGCGGGTACGCCTGTGGTTGCAGGATATTTACCTATGTCGCTGGTGTCTACCCCTTCAAGGGTGAAGGCTGTAGTTCCAGTAACACCTTGGACACGACAAACTCGATGGTCCAGAAGACCCCAAGAAGAATTAATCAGGACGTAATCTCCGGCACTGAGAGAATGAGTAGCCGTGACAGATGCAGGGCTGGTATTGCTAATAGCAGTAATCGTTGTACCTGCAGAACCGAGTGCGGGGGAATAGGTTTTGGCGATGCTCATCGTTGAACCCGTAGTCAGTGTGATGCTCATGGTATATCTCCTATGATGGAACGCACATTATCGTGCTTACAGGCATTTTACGCTAATGGGTTATCTCTACCATACTATTTCCCGTCCATGTATAATAAGCTTGTACATAGACGGAAAATATAAACATGACCCCAGAAAAGCTACGGGAGGTGATGGACAGTAACCACCTAAACGTGAAAAAAACGGCAGACCTTCTTGGTGTTTCTAAAGGTGCCGTCTATCACTGGAGGAATGGGACTAGACCAATCTCTAAACTAACTTGGGACTGCCTTATATTAAAACTGCAGAAACAATCTTGTATTACTATTATTGGTGGCTATTGGGATATTTGAGTTACTGTAAGAAATAAAACGGCACAATCAGATCATGACTCGTCCACCCTCCACGGCTCTGCTTCTTACCCGGAGTAGGGCAATCTAAATCTACACCTGTGAGTTTCTGGTACTTTAGAAGCTCTCTCAGATAATTCAGTTTCGTTAAAGCGTCTCTAGTACCTTGCCCATCCTTAGCAAATAGTTGAAGTATAACCTCACCATAGCTAGCCGTATAAGGAGCAATATCAATACCTTGTCTTACGCTATCTGTAAAATCTACGATCACTCTAAGAAAGCAAGGTCCTACTGCGTCTAGGTCTACTTTTACTGCGTTCTCATAAAATACTTTAACTGTTGGATAAGTAGATACCCAAGCAGAGTTTAGATAGGTTATGATGGCGTCCCTAGCTTGTACTTCAGTAGTCATACTCCTATACTCCTAAGAACTGCCAGTTCAGGCTTTCCGATATGTTTAAACCTGTTTCGTGTAAATAGTACACCACGAGCAGCTACACGATCAGCATTTGGGTTAACAGAGCGAAAATCAATTTGACCTAGTTCAATGTCCCAGGCATAGCTTGTGTCATGTTTAGCCGAGTTTGATAGGTAGATAGATGTGCCAAGTGGTTGTGACTTGGCAGATAATAGTCTGGCTGATGCCTTGCTAAGTGCGTAGCCAATAGCATTCTCATCACCTTTTTGATAGGGGTCTACAATTCCAGCCTCTATCATAGCCCTGTTAATGAGTTTGGCCGGCC
>NZ_JDSS02000038.1:27444-28491 GCF_000584955.1 Candidatus Accumulibacter vicinus | reverse complement strand
CCTGTTAATGAGTTTGGCCGGCCTCCACATATTAGTAGAAGTATTAAAGCTAACCTCCCATCCAGAAACAAAATCACCTGTATACTGTGGAGATTCATCTAGTACCCTATTCAAGGTTACTGTCGCTAGCCCTACAGCAGCTTCTTGGGCAGCTACCTTCACTGCCCCAAACCATGCGTTCACTGTAGAGTCAAAACTCTCAAGCCCTTCTAACATGGCAACTCCACGTTAATCCCTCGTCCTGTGTAGATAATACTCTCCATGTACCATCGGACATAGTGATTGTATCTGGTGGATCAGGGGTGATAGCTTTTAGTGTGATTATGGTATGGTCGCCTCTCTCATATGGCTCAGAGGACTTACTGAAGTACTCGAAATGCTCTGACCACTTCACTCTAAAGACTTTTACTGTGGACGAAGTATCAGTATAGGCATCTGTTATTGGACTATAAACCCTAGACTTAAATGTGGCATTTTCAAAGTTTGGCGATTCAATGATATTAGATAAGGAAATACGCAACCCTGATGTAGATATGTATGATTGCTTTACTAGATACCACACAGAGTTAAGACTGATGAGAGAGTTAGCGGGAGCGCTCTCTCCACCAGCTAAGAATATTTCATACTGTGGTGGGTATTTAGAGGAGTCCTCTGTATCAGGGAGATACTTGGAAAACACAAGTGCGGCATATGCGGTAGTGGCAGCGGTCCCGGCTAGCTCTGCTGCTATTGTAGTAAGACTGGCTATACCATCAGCCCCTTGAATAACATAGTTAATTCTGATGACAGAATCACGCCAATAGTCTGGTGCCCCATGTCCGATTAGATAAGTCTGCCCATGTATGGTTACAACTCGTCTCGCTGGAATGGTAACATCTGGACCAGTGCTGATTTGTCTTTTCTTAACGGCTACGCCGTCTATCTTAGAATAAGATAGAACCTCAAACTGACACTTGAATGTGGCAGAGCTATAGGCATCTGTAGCGGTCGTGTCATCAAACCGCATAGCCGCACTGTGTAGGTCCATTATTCGATAACCGGATCAGT
>NZ_JDSS02000038.1:20414-27419 GCF_000584955.1 Candidatus Accumulibacter vicinus | reverse complement strand
TTAGCTGCAAACAGTGGCATAGCTGCGGTAAGTTGCTTGGCAACGCAATAGGTTGCGAAAAGGTTACAAGCAGTAATGAATCGCGTCTCTGCTGCAGTAGGGGTAGGAAGTGCAGATTTAGTAGTATACGTGGTTTCCAAGTCTAGGCTAATTTCCTCAAACTCTTGGGTGAGAGCGTCACTATAAACGTCCAACGATAATACCGAGTCTTTTATATCGTCAAGGCTTACGCCAAGGGCTGCTCGTATATCGTTATAGGTAGTGTAAGTAGTTAGCATATGGAACTCCTTTTCCGTATTTTACCATGTAATGTTCCGGTTAGTTTATATTGACAGGACGACCTTGTGTTGTTAATATAACAACTTTAATGGAGGTTGAAATGAAAACTGAAAAAATATTTACCTTTCGCATTCCTACTACTTTGCTTGAAGCAGGGCATGTACTGGCGGAGTCACAAGACCTTACCTTGGCGCAGTTGATGCGTCGCTTGTTACATGAAGCTGTGCTGAAAGCAGGTCAACAGCCATGACTTTTTCTAAAAGAGTAATGATCGAGGCATTGTCATTTTCAGAGCTTCCAGACTATAGGTTCATGGGTGTGTACTATATCCAGAACCTTGTCACCAACAGGTTCTATATAGGGTCTAGTGCTGATGTCTATAGTAGGATCAAGTCTCACTTGAATATGTTGCAGCGTGGAGTCCATAGCAATATACACTTACAAAGGTCTTACAACAAGCACGGTCAGGGTAAGTTTGCTTGGGGTGTTTGTGAGGAGGTTTTCGACATCGATCAGTTATTGGTAGTGGAGCAGACATGGATTGATGTAATGGGAGATTACAATATTTGTACCGAGGCTGGGAGTACTAGAGGTTATAAGGCTACGGAAGAGACCAGGGCTAAATTAAGTGCTGTAAAATCGGGTATCAACAATCCGATGTATGGTACTAAGAGACCTGAAGTAGGAGAAATATTCCGTAAACTTCACACTGGAAAGGTCCTGTCTGAGGAACACAAGCGTAAGTGTAGCGAGGCTCTTAAGGGTAATCGAGGTCCTTGGGATAATCCAGAAAGCGTAGCTAAAATAATAGAGGCCGCGAGAGCTTCCAATACCGGAAGAAAGCACTCTGATGAGACTCGTGCTAAGGTTTCTGCTGCGGGTATGGGACGTGTGGTTTCTGAAGAGACTCGGGAGAAGATAAGGGTTAAGTCAACAGGTAGAGTTCATAGTGAGGATACAAGAGCTAAGATGAGTGCATCTATGTCAGGTACTCCCAAAACCTTGTCAGATGACGAAAGGCAACGTCGTAGGATTGCCGCCGCTTCGATATACAGTAAGCTTACTGATGAACAGAAAGCTGCAAGGGTACAGAAGATGCTAGAAACAAAGCGTCTAAAGGCCAACAGCAGGAACTAAATTAAAAACCCGGACATGTCCGGGTTTTTAATATTACTTGTTACAGAATCAGATTAAGTCTATGGAATGCACGGTCATAGAACCTGTTTGCGCACGCGCCGAAATCCACCCTGAACTTTGTTGACCTGCGAGTAACAAAGTTCTCAACTGACGAATAAGACGCGGTACTGGACTCATGCAGAACAATAGCGTTCGGCTTGGAAATACCAAGAATCGTATTCACAGGCCAGTTAGTATCAGTGACGATGTAGATAGGAAGATTAGAGGGCCACAGCGGGTCCATGACCGTCTCAATAACATCCATACGCTGACTATTCTGGTCATCCGTAGTAATAGTCGGACGGCCAGTACGATTCTGGATAGCCAGGGCACCATCAATGTCCGTGATTACATGAGTAATCGGAGAACGCTTACTGTACTTGGCAACCCACTTGATCCACGCTTTTTGAGTCAGGACACCAGCAGCACCAATGGCACTGTCAATGGTCACTGCCTTTTCAACCTGTTCACCTGACAGGGCAGCCATACCAAGGTCCGCGTCACCAGCCATCATAGATAGCAGCCAACCATCTGCACGTTCAGCGATGTCATACGTAGCCATAATGGACATACACTTTTGCACTTCCGCGAAACCGAAGTAATCCATTGCCTGATCACTGATTTCCAGACCCGAAGCAAAGATCGGGATTGTGCCGGATGTTTCACCAACAGTCAGCAAACCGATAGACGTAGGTTCTGCCAACTGTGCTACAGGCTTGGCTCGGCTATTTCGTGCTGGGTCATAATTGAATACCGGCTTTTCATATCGATTGCCACTGACACTTTGAGTGAAAGCGACCAGATTCATGAACTGTGCCAGGGCACCCGAACGGTCCTCATACAGGTCATTCTGTACTCCTGCCAGAATAGCCGCTGGAGCTACAAAACGAGAGATGCCTGTATTACCTGGTGCGGTAGAGGCTGCGGACATGCCACTGCAATCATCCAGAATTGCCCGAATCTTGGCAGGCTTAATACCAGCTTTCAGGTCTGCAGTACGGTACAAGCCGCATTGAGCAAACAGTTGCTCACTCGCCGTAGGCATCCCTTGAGGAGTGGGATACTTGCTATTCAGTGCACCGACAAAACCTTGCTCGGACTTATACAGGCTCATGTCCAGAGTAATTTCATGCTGGCCGGTGCCGTCTTGAAGTGTTGCTTTAAATTCCATGCTGGCTCTCCTTAGAGCAGTTCAATAACAATGGCAGTGCCCACGGCACCAGTACCTACAGGTCCGAGTGAAACCACACGGGCTTTAAATGGAAGACCTTTTGCTGTAGCTTGCGTAGTAGCGCTGACCACCCGAAGAGTAGTGCTCAGAGTTTCTGCTACCTGTACTGCAGCCGGAGCAGCCGCATAGACAAACTCGCCAATAGCAATAGTTCCAGTACCTGGAGTGGCTTGCAGTCCATAGGCAGTAGCGTTGACATATCCCTTGGTCTGGACCCCGCCAAGTACATACCCATCGTATACACCAGTTTCTACACTGGTACACACACCTTCAATGGGATCAGCCGCTGAGAGCAAATTGTATTGAGAATCGCCTGTGAGTTTAACACCTTTACCTACATCAACATCAGTAAAGCGAGTATTAGAAGCATTAGCCCCAACCCTAGCTGTAATAATATTTTGCGGAAAAGAACCCGTAGTTGGTGAAATAAGAAACTTTGCCATGTTAATTTACCTTTATTTAGTTCCACGTACAGCGTTAATTTGCGCCTGTGTCACATTAGTCATGACATAGGTATCATCCTTCTTTGGTGTATCAGTTGCAGACACTGCGGCTACTCCGCCAACTGGATATTCTTTCTTGAACATCTCAGAGAACCTAGAGTGTTCTGCTAATACCTGCTCAGGGGTACTACTCAATGTGACAGTAGGTGCTGCTTTAAGTGCCACTGCCATATTAGTTACAGACTTAACCGCGATGCTGAGCAACGGGTCAATAGTAGCTTTAAGAGAGTTAACCGACTCTTCCAGCTTGGCAACTTTAATGCCAGACTGCAAAAGTTCAGTATCTTTCTCTTTAATCTGCGACTTAAGAACCAAGACCACACTATCAACTACTGTTTCTGCCTGTGTAGTAACTACCGACTCCGCAACAGTTTCCGGCTTTACTGGATCAGTGGCTACATCAGTACTCGGTGTTTGCTCCTCTTGATCTGGTTTATCTTGAAGTGCATCAAGAGTCACACCAGATGCCAAGGCCGCAATATCTGCTTCTGTCAAAGCTTTCCTTGCCATACCCTCATCCTCGATTAAGTTGGGCGCAATGCCCAACAACTTAAATTTATTACTGTTGGAATTATCCATTGGTTTCGGTAATGACGCAAGGATTTTTTTACGTAGTCCACCAATTACGGCATCAAATGTGGTAACACCATCTGTCAGGCCAACATCCACAGCCGCCTGCCCGATAAACTCTTGCCCATCTGCCATTGTCTTGTCTGTGTACTCGTAAGTTCGCCCGCGCATCTTAGCTACATGGTCAACGAATACCTCGTAATTAGCGTCTGCAATCGCTTGAATTTGAGCTTCCGCTTCTTTTGTGAGAGGTTCATTAGGATCAGCCAGGGCCTTGTACTTTCCTGCTCTAATGACCGTGACCGTGACCCCTTCCATAGCATTTTGCTTGGAGTATTCCCTGAACGTAGCTTTTACCCCGATACTGCCCACTACTGCAGCCTTACTAGAATAAACCTTGCCAGCAGCACAGCCTAGCCAATAAGCGGCGCTACACATTGTGTCTGCGTAAGTAGTTACGGGTTTAACCTTGGTTGCTTCTCTAATCAAGGTAGCGGTATCTGCACATCCAGATACAGCCCCACCACCAGAATCTATATCCAACAGGATTTGTTTTACTTCAGGGTCACTTACTGCTGCCAGTACTGCGTCCCGAATCTCTGGATACCCTGTTAACCCACACCATTCTAGATAAGGGTCATCGCTATTTACTAATGGTCCATGAATAGTAATAACAGCCAAACCGTCTGAGACTTCTAAAAGTCTAGGGTCTTCTTCCGGGTCTTCTGTGTCGTCTTCTGGTCGTGTATAGTCCCCAGCCAGAATCTTCACTTCTGCAGCTAATGCAGATTCATAACTTGCCGTCGACCCAGCCCAGCATCGTTCTTCTTTAATATTCATTAAGTTCTCCATCCGGCGAATCGGTTCGGCGGGTTTGAATCAGGCGCAGACGCAGGGTCCATTCCGGTTTCCCATAGCAGCGTGCCCTCTGTCGTGTAATCGATTGGAACAATCGCATGGATCATTTGATCGCCGGTAACAGCATCAACCAACAGAATGCTGTTCTCCGGGATTTCTTCATCAACCGCAGGAATGACATAGACTTCTTTCCAGTCTGCGCTCATTTCCCTTTACCTCCTTCTGGTTTAGGCTTCGGCTTTTTCTCCGGCTTGCCCTCTTTTTTGAGCTTCGCAGAAGTTTTGATCGTTTCCCCGGCTTTCCGAAAAACATCCGTGCCGTCTGGTTTTGTCTCAACCAATTTTTCCTTAATGGGAGGCACGTTGTCTGAAGATACTTCGATTTTCAGGTCTTTACCGGATTTCCCGCGCATGATCGCTCCTGCCGGGATAGTGTAGTATGGAGCTAATACCGCCAGAATATCATTGCTCATGTCGTAATCGCCTGTAGTTCTGCGTCAGTCATTTTATAGTTGTAAATGGCGACATCACCAAAATATCCGACCGCGCCAACGCCAACACCGATACTGGACAATCCCATTGCGCCGTCATACGTTCCTGGTGTTCCTACAAGGCCAGACGATGCAACGCTCATTGTGGAGCTGCCCCACGCGAGCGCCAGTTTCTCTACTGCTCCTGGCGTCCCTGTTGGCCCATTCGCGGAATTCGTGCCGTCATAGGCCGTAGCGCCGGAGTTCGACGCAGAGAGCAAAAGCCCGTTGGTCGCACTGCCGACCGCACCTCCGGAATACACAACCGGCTTTGCCAGAATGTATGCAGTGCCAGCCGTATCACTCCAATTGCTCGATGTCTGATCCGTCAGTGAGTCCGCACTCCGATTCACGGTCGTAGTCGTCGTGACAATCGGACTCGTCGCCACTGCCCCAGCCTCATTTTGTACGCAGTCAACGGCTATAACGTCGCCGGATGTGGAAATCTTGAATCCGACAGATGGGTTAGCGAGCGTCGCGGTGATCTGCACGCGCGAATATGTGGCGGAGTTGATATTTGGTGTGATGTCCGTCCAGGTGCTGCCGCCGTCTTGCGTAAATGAGATCGTTCCGGTTCCGGTTTTTCGACGCACGTATGCAGATGAGCAGCGCGCAGCAGACGCTATCCCTGAAGTCGGCTGCAGAATAATCGCGTCTGCTGATGTTGCAGTGAGGGTGCTTGCGCTGTTGGCAATGCCGTCCAGACCAGTGGCTGTTTTCGCAGCGGTGATATTGGTCTTTGTTGACCACGCTGCATTGCTCAGGTCACGAGACCACAATAATGCGTTCGTCCCCGCAGTATCTTTACGCAGACGAGTCAAATTCGCAACAGGGATTGGAGCACCTTGCCAGTCTGTTGCGAAATATTTGCAACCGTCTGCGCCCGCTCCGTGATAGGGAGGAGATAGCACTCCGACTGAGACATACTCGGGGACGTAGGAGGCATCGTAGCCGGTGACGTTTGTGTATGAAAAACCCGCAAATTTACATCCTGATATACCATCAGCTAAATAGGATGCTGTTTCTGTCGGTGATGTATGTAACTCAAACGATGGCGCGGTCGCAGATGTAACGACAGCTTTTACATTGCATAAATACCATCCGTTTCCGGCATTCGTTATTGATGCGGAGACAAAATTAGCTCCTGCAGAAGTTCCGACAATGCCAGAAGACACGTTGAAATAGCAATTGGCAAACGGCCCATATACCCTGATAAATGAATATCCGAAGGATTTTGCATAAACTCCGAATACTACTGTAGACCCTATTGGATATACTGATCCAGTGTTGGCAATGTAATGCTGCGCTGTAGCTGCAAGAGGAATGGAACTGAATGCTGCAGATACCCCTATGGGGGGAGTATCAGCAATTGAGGCTACTGTCATGCTGCTTTTCGTCCATGCAGCATTTGTAAAGTCCTCACTTTTTGTATTTATGTTGTTCTGCACCAGCCGCGCCCCTCCAAACTCCGCGCATTCGCTGGGAATCTGACGCAAATATCCCTGATCATTGAACCGCCAAGCCGCTGTCGCACGCGACCACGTAGGGGCGCCTGTTCCCACCTCGGGGACCAGTGAAGTTTTCAGCGACGCATAAAATGTCTGCCCTATAACAGGCAAGCTGGAACCACCAGAATTATTGAACAGGAGGTTACACAACCACGGATTCATTAGAACACCGCCCATTCGTTAGACTTTGTAGGGATTCTGCAAATACCTTTGAATCCATACTGAGCAGGGGTAGAAAGGTCGCCTCGAATAGTGACTCCTGATCCGGCTGCAAATGTAACTGCACCTGCCCCATCCCGGTACGTCACAATTGACGCTGCCCCGCTCCACCCTACTGTAGCATCAGAGTTA
>NZ_JDSS02000038.1:19200-20404 GCF_000584955.1 Candidatus Accumulibacter vicinus | reverse complement strand
ACCTTTGAATCCATACTGAGCAGGGGTAGAAAGGTCGCCTCGAATATTGACTCCTGATCCGGCTGCAAATGTAACCGCACCTGCCCCATCCCGGTACGCCACAATTGACACTGCCCCGCTCCACCCTACTGTAGCATCAGAGTTGATGGTAATTACAATGGCACTAGACGAGTTACATACTAGGAGATCACCCACATCATCCAGCGTGGCTGACCTAGAAGCTTCCACTGAGGAGCTTAGCTCAGCTTGAATAGCTCCAATAGTGTCCACACTGGCAATTGCTACCCGTCTACTGCCAGCCTCATAGCCGATACTTCTCTTATCATTTGTCTCAATATTGAATTGAGGTTGTCCACGTACAAGTGCCATTATGATTTCCTAGTGTTTGGGTCCTTACCTTGGCCCATATAGTTTACACCCCAACCAGCATACTGATTATCCTTTGCAGATTTTCCATGTATTGCTGACTCACCAAATCTTACCACAGACCCTAACAAACCTTTAAAATAAGCGGTTACATCAAAACTACTTTGCTTATTGTCTATATACATGGATTACTCCAGATAATAAGATTTTTTAATACGATCTGCTTTACTATCTGCTTTACTATCCAGCTTTGACAGGGCTTACTAACTGCTATATAACTTAATTAAAGCCTGTCTGCTTTCTTGTCTAGCTTGTCCTCGATTTTATCAAGCTTTGCAAACAACGCCTTCACGCTTGATTCAAGGTCTTCTCTTTTAACATAGTTTCCTGCTACCAGCAATTGCACTTCACTTAACTTAGAGGCAAGTTCCACATCTGCCTTCTGCAATTCCCTCAAACCCTCCCATACTACTTTAAGGATAAAGGCTAGGGCTGCTCCAAATCCACCAATTACTGCGTTTATGATTGTTTGATCCATTATAGCTTCTAATATTCTTATTGAGTTAACATTCGCAATTACTACGTTTCTACGTTATGGTTGGATTCTGCTTTTCTATTTTGACCGCGACCAGTAGTAGGTGTGGTCGGTGCTAAGTTTTGATTCAGCGTGCTCCCACTATTCGTCGGATTGTTGGTTGAAACTTGGGCATTAGGCTGTTTAAACATTGTGCCTGATAGCGGTTTCATACCAGGAGGGGCCAAGGAACCTGTCAGTTGCAGGCACGCTTCATCATCTGAGATCAACCCTAAGCTTAGTTGTTCTAAGACAATCATCTGC
>NZ_JDSS02000038.1:18121-19190 GCF_000584955.1 Candidatus Accumulibacter vicinus | reverse complement strand
TCCCACTATTCGTCGGATTGTTGGTTGAAACTTGGGCATTAGGCTGCTTAAACATCGTACCTGATAGCGGTTTCATACCAGGAGGAGCAAGGGAACCTGTTAATTGCAGGCACGCTTCATCATCTGAGATTAGTCCTAAACTCAACTGTTCTAGGACAATCATCTGTTTAGTTTGTTTAAATGCGAGCAGTTCATTATCTGGCCTTAGATCAATCGGGTCAAATGTGAACTCCACGACCACATCAAACCCAAATAGTCTTGCAGAAAGTGTAAGTGCCCTACTCCAGAACTCCTCAATAGGTGCTTTTACCGCGCCCGTGCATGAGCGCATGAACAGCATGATTTCGCTGGATGCGATATTACTTGATCCAGATGCAAAGCCAAGTACGGTTCCATTCGTCTTACTGCCTGTACTTAGCCTAGCATTCGCCATATCCTGTAGAACTGTGTATTCTGCAGACAACCCGGCATTACTCGCGTTTTCTACTTCAAACTCCAATGAGTCTAAATAAACCAGGGCATCTTCAGGGGATAGAGAGTTGATCTTTGTTTCTATAGATGAAGTGATTGCATTTAGTTCTTGTACTGCTAACTGATTATCTACTTGAGCTTCAGGGGTCAAGAACTTTCTTACTTGTGCCTCATTAATCTTTACCTTCTGCCTTGGATGAATTACCTTTCCTACAATTCTAGTAATATCATTCGCAAATTGTTCAGAGTAGATTACTGGCTTGATCGCACTCTCTATAGGACTAGCACTATAAGCTTCAAGTAAGTCTTGATCTAGTACGACATAAATAAATGTCGGGTAATCTAGTGAGATTTTCTCGCTGCCAATGTATTGCCACGGAACTAGAGTCTTATCAGGTGATGCTACAAATTTTACTTGTGTAGTACTAATGGGTTGAATTCTTTTTGGAAGTCTATCTTTGCCCAGGACCACTTCTCCAGCCGCACTACCATAATGGATTAGCTCACGAGCTAGGGATTCGCTAGTAGCTCGAATAGACTGTGGCCCTGTAAACCCATCCGTAGCATAATCAGGGAGAAGATTGAATCGAGTAATTAG
>NZ_JDSS02000038.1:15218-18096 GCF_000584955.1 Candidatus Accumulibacter vicinus | reverse complement strand
CTTAGCTCCCTATATCGTATCTTAAGCTGTGCTAATGGTACTTCCTCAATATGGACCACTTGCATAGCCCCGTCGAAAGAACACCTTGCTATAGTAATATGGCAGGTCTTGCCCAGGTCCACTCCCATTACTGTAAAAGCTGATCCTTCATGGTAACTATTTACAATCACTCCTTGTACTTCATCAGGGGAGAGTACTGACTCCCTAGAGAAGTGAGGTAATCCAAGGTTAAAGTTAATGAATTCTCCTATATTTGTATAGGACGTGCTTGCTTCTATCAGGTAGCTTGGGGTAATAAGGTTCGGACAGTCAAACGGACTTACTTGAAACCCATCCGCTACATGATTCTCATCCTTATTCTCACACACCCACTCCCTATATTTAGGGGCTAGATTAGGCTTCTTGCCACATTTAGGGCATTCTACATAAGCCTCTGTATGATTTATGGTATGTATTCTTGTCTTGGTGATGTCTCTCAAGTCTCCAGAATATCCAGGGATTTTTACATGATCATAGTAATCAGGGATAAAATAATGGTTGCAATGATTGCACCTAGCAAAGTTAAAATGCCTTTTAGACTGCATGAATGCACTATCAATTCCCTTTCCTGGTATAGTGGGTGTGGACAACTTCAGTCTCATCTTATAAAGCGAATGAGTTAATCGAGACTGGTATTGACTGATTACCAATGGATCACTGAAATCCAACTCATCGTGTACTAGAAAGTCAGTTGGTATACTAATAGGTGCGTTACTGGATGCTGCACCTTTCATATATAGAAATGACCCCGCCCCAAATTGTTTCACTTCAACACTATCTGTCCCTGTCAACATCCCTTTAAGATATGCTGATTCCTCAATTACTGGATTTACGCGGGTTCTAACAAGGACCGATGCTAGTGTAGCTGTAGGTAGCGTATATACTACTGTGAACTCTTTAATCATTCCGCACAGAGCAAGGGCTTTTCTAATCGACAACTCTGATATGCCTACCTGACTACACTTTCTAATGACACATTCCCTAGCCGTACTGTCCAATATACGTGGCTGATACTCGTGATTCTTATAGGAGAAATTCCGACCATTAATGGTCGTGTTCCTACTAATCCATTTAGATACCTCTGTTAAGGCTGTGGCTTGTGAAGCCCCCGCCCTTAATCTTAATAGGTGATTTTTAAATGTAACTTCCTGAATTTTATTCATATTAGGTTATTCCATCAATCCCGCTTTTCTAGCTTTCAGTTCATACTCTAGGAAGAACTCTTCCTTAAACGGATCAGGTTGTGATTTAATCACATCTATAAGAGTTGACTCCATTAGGTTCAAGGTTTGCTGCAGTCTCAGGTCATCTTGTAACTTCACCAATTGTCCTAGTGTGGCTACTAGCGTGTTTGCTACTTGTGCTTTTTGATTTACTGCTACTTCTGTATCTAACAGGCAGGTGTCCATGAGTCTTTTTGTTTTTTCGTATTGCTCCATTAGCTCACTTTCTAGATTTAGCTCCTTAACTGCTCTAGGCCCCGGCTGTGGAAGTAGGCTCTCCACTAATCTCAACAATTGCTGTAATTGTTGCTCTGGCATGGCCTTTAGTTGATCCTCCAGGCTCAATGCCCTAGACTCTGGAGCTTTTAACTTTGCTAGTTTAGACTCGTCAATCATCCGTAATTCCACTCTTTAATGTAAATTGATACGTTAGAGGAAGGGTTTAGTATTGCTTTTCTTATCTGCTCACGGAATTGTGACCATTTAGGGTTTTTCTTGTATGTGCCTACTAAGTGTACATCGCAATCTGTCAATTCTCCTGTCTCTACTACTTCAAATAAGCAATTCGCTATTCTGTACAGGCCTTCCTGCTCTTTTGTACCTCCAAATACTATTGTTTTCATAGTAAGTCTTCCAATACTATAACTCTTACTCTAAACAAATTGGCTCTTTTCCTTATAACTGATTGTACTTCGGGCCACAATTTGTTTGATTCCTAATCTCCAGATAGATATACCGTTAAATCCCCTGTATCAGGAATATCTGATAGGTCGTTTATTCTTTTAAAACACTTATAGGAACTGGTTACTTCTCCAAACAGTAAGTTTTCCATGTCATACCTTTTTCTGAATTGGTCCAGGGGCGTATCCATACTTACTTCTGATTCCGTGCATTGTATACTTTGTTACTGTCAGCCTTGTACAAGCTGTTTCTAGGTTTATCCTACCTTGGTCTAGTTGCTCAAGTGTAGTGTACAGGGTAGGTAACTCATCCTTCCAATACCGCAAGATGCTCTCTATTGATTTATGGGTAGCTCCTGTGGATTCTACTGCTTTATCTACCGTAATAACTCCTACGTACACATCCAGGGCTGCTTTTAATACCGATCTTGGTTTTTTCACTACTGTAACCTTGTTATTCAGTTCTGAACCTGTCAGGGGCTGTAGAGAAAGAACGTCAAGTCCGTAATATTTCGCTATCTTTATTAGGTGATGAGCAGGGATTCTATCTACTCTGATCCATTTGTACACCGCTCCAGAGGACACTTTTAAGTGTCTTGCCAGGGGTGCTACTGATTTTATGAGTTCTCTTACGGTCATCTTGCTCCTCCTTGAATGAGTGTGCAGTTTAGCAGATTTGTGCGTGGTTTTTATTTTGATTGTGATCATGACCAGGGAGTACAGCAATCCGTGTGTTAGAGAGCGATATTGGGTTTGTGTTTGTGTTGGAAAGTTTGGTCTGGGTATTGGAAAGTTTGGTCTGGGTATTGGAAAGTTTGGAAAATCTAAAAATTTTTTTAAGGGGGTTGGGAAAGCGCAGCGAACCATTAACAATATAAAAGATATGCCGTCTGGCCCTGACCGCCAGCTTGCCCTGGCCCTGACCGCCAGCTTGCC
>NZ_JDSS02000038.1:12757-15193 GCF_000584955.1 Candidatus Accumulibacter vicinus | reverse complement strand
CAGCTGGCCCTGACCGTCAGCTGGCCCTGACCGTCAGCTGGCCCTGTTCGTCGAACTCGCCCTGTTCATCGAACTCGCCCTGTTCGTCGAACGCCAGTTTCAGGGACGGGCCGGAGGCCCGTCCCGCTGGAAACGATAGTTAGGTTTTGTTGTGAGAAAGTGCTTGACACGCTCAGACTAATGCACTACATTACTAACCATGCGAGGCGCGGTGCCGAGCAGCAGAAAAGGAGAAGATCATGAAAAGGAATGGTCAAGTGGTGAGTAAAGCGGCCGTGAAGACGGGCCGCGCCATGGCCCGCTGGGCGGCCAGCGGGATGAACTGGGGCGACGGCCCCCACAAGGCCGCCGTGATGGCGGCGGGCTGCGCCATTATTGGAGGCGGGGCGGTTGCGCTCGACCGCCTCGGGCGGAAATTCCTGACCGCCGAAGCGGCCGCCATCGCCGCCGGAGAGGCTGGCGACCGAAACAGCGGCGCACCGGCCGCGTGCTGGTGGCAGACACCGGCGAGCGAGATCATTCTCGCGTCGGCCGCGTGAGCGACAAGCCGAAGCGGCCAGCGCACCGGCCGCCGAAGTACCCGGGCGAACCGATGACGACGCTCACGGTTCGCCTTCCCGTGCGACTGAAAGAAAAGGTGGTGCGCCTAAGCGACGGGCGCACCGGGAATTGGGTTTGCGCCAAGATCGAGAAGGCGCGGGAGCGTGAGAACGAAACCTAACTCGCCCTGAACCCTCATCAAACTATCATTACCTGGAGCGTCACCTATACGGCAGACTGCAAATAATACAAAATCACTTGACTTGTACTGTGATCGGAGTATGATGCTCCTTGTAGTCACTGATATGGAGACAGTCAAATGTCACATCACACTAGTCCCAAGCCGTTCTTTCTGGCCATGGTCATCACCATGGCCATTGTTCTCATCCTTTGAAAGGAATCGAAATGGCAATCGTAAAAACCGCCGCACCGGCAACACTGCCGGCCACGCAGCGCAAGACGCTGGCTAATGCCAGCGTACCTGCCCTGATGGGCAATGGGATTTTCCGGGAATCAGTCACGGCTGATTCTCTGATAGCTCCTCGTGACTTGGTTGCAACGCCTACCCTGGCCTTGACCGGCTTGGGAGTTGGCGCTTCGCCCTTGAGTATTGTTCAGGGACTTATCACCTTAGCCGTGCGCCATGCGCACGGCAATGCCATTGATGGCGTAGAGAACTTGCCGGCCGCAGCAAGAATTGGCCTGCAGGCGACTCTCGCCTGCCTCAAGAAAGGGGCAGGTTGCAGGATGCCGCAACTCGAAGCAGCCGCGAAAGCGGGCATTGAGGCAATGCTGGCGCTTCCTGCGCCAGCAAAGAAAGTGGTGACGGCACCGGAAGCGCCGGAAACGCCGGAAACGCCGGAAACGCCGGAAACGCCGGAAACGCCGGAAACGCCGAAAGCCACGCCCGGGGAGTGGCTTGAACGCTCTCGATTGCTTGCTGAAAAGTCGGAGCAAGCAGAGGCTGCTGCACTTGCAGCAATCGCCGCAGAGAGGCGGATTCCTCCTGTGATCCCCACTGAAGAAGTGGTAAAAGTCGTCACAAAACGCGATGACGCAGAGGCTGTTCTCCGCGCCCTTGCCAAGCAACTCGGATTCCGGGTCGTATTGGCTCACAAAAAGGTGGTATGAGATGGACAACACTCGTACGATGGACAAAAACCTCCGCGCCCTGGGCGCAGAGGTAATCTTCAGCGGGAGTAGCTGGGTCAATATCATCCTGCCGAACGCCGAAACACTGAGCGCCGCAAGATCGGCACTCGTTCAAGCCGGGCACTACGTCCAGTCAATAACCAACAACGAGGATGGTACGCTCTACGTCAGAGCGAACTACTGACCGATAGCCTGCCAGCAATGGCAGGCTTCTTCATGCGGTCTAGTGGTAGACCGCATGAAGAAGCCTTGATCTTTTACAATTCGGGATCTAGGTCCATGCCGACGGCAGAAGTATCTGCAATGCCGCTGCATGGGCTAAGTGCCTGCCGAAGGGCGGGTGCATCACCTAGTCTGTAGCGCGCTGTTGTAGCGCGTGACTCGTCGTATGGGATACTCTAACTGGCGTTGCTAGGTCGGAGTCCCATACGCTTAGGACGATTAGGTTGATGTGCTCATAGGCCGGATTCCCGAAACTTGCTAGTACGCTCCTACAGAAATTTATGCGAAATAAGCAGGGTATCGCTTTGTCATAAACTATGCAGTACGCTAGCAGTATGTATGATGCACGTGCGACAGGTAAAATCGCGTACCCGCGCAATACTCTATCAGACTCATACAGTGTAGCTGGCGATAGCTCGCTCAAGGTATGGCAATAACATGCTTCAGACTAGCAACCTGAATAGACGATACGAATTAACAGGCAATCAACCGAGTCCAATTAAAACGTGCACCAGCATACAA
>NZ_JDSS02000038.1:12076-12747 GCF_000584955.1 Candidatus Accumulibacter vicinus | reverse complement strand
CCACTAGACCGCATAAAGAAGCTGAAGTGCTCTTTAACAATTCGGGATCTAGGTCCATGCCGATGGCAGAAATTTCTGCAGTGCCACTGCATGGGCTAAGTGCCTGCCGAAAGGCGGGTATATCGCCTAGTCTGTAGCGCGCCGTTATAGCGCGTGACTCGGTGCAATGGCAACTCTACCCTGGCTGTGTGCTAGGGCGGAGCCCTGCGCACTCAGGACGACTAGACTGAGACACTCATAGGCCGGATTCCCGAAAGTTGCTAGTACGCTCCCACAGAATTTTATGCTGAATAAGCAAGGCATCGCTTTGTCATAAATTCGGCAGCACACTAGCGGTATGTATGATGCACGTGCGACAGGTAAAATCGCGTACCAGCGCAATACCATATCTCGGTCACTAAGTAGATTGGCGGAAGCTCGTCTAAGTTTGGCAGTGTCATGCCTCGATCTAGCGAATCGAGTCTGAGATATAGGTGAACAGGTAATCAACCGAGTCCAATTAAAACGTGCACCAGCATACAACGGGCATGGCGTAACCATGACGGCAGCATACAGAGTGCTTGGTCCCACTCGCCGAAAGTATGCGATTGGCAAGTCCGCGAGGGCTTGCCAATGGGATACTGATATTGCATATCCTGATTGCATATCCTGATTGCATATCCTGATTGCAT
>NZ_JDSS02000038.1:11556-12051 GCF_000584955.1 Candidatus Accumulibacter vicinus | reverse complement strand
GCATATCCTGATTGCATATCTTGATTGCATATCCTGATTGCATATCCCATTGGCAAGCCCTTAATTAGGGCGTCATTAGGAGCAATGAAGATGCAAATCTCGACGATCACCTTAAGGGCATTGAAGTACGCTCTCAAGGAACGCAAGACCGTTTGGGTACTTTAGCAGTACCCTACTACAGCCGATTTTATAGCCCGGCTCAAGGCTATGACCAACGCAATGAGGAGGATGGAGCATGCATTACATGCCACCAGAACTCATTGTCAACGTGCTGGATTTAGTCAGGCAGGCATCATTGCTGCCTGACTACCATCCGGTAGCAATGGTGGCAACCCTGGAATATTTCCGGGATTGCCTTGAGGACATGGATAACATGTCCTCGCCATTGCTCATTTGTACCGGTGAGACTGGATTGATTGGTGAGTACGCTTACCAGCACCATGTCTATAGGTGCGATGCCGACTGGCAATGACCGCAAGCCGCCCTTGGGCGGCT
>NZ_JDSS02000038.1:10921-11546 GCF_000584955.1 Candidatus Accumulibacter vicinus | reverse complement strand
CTGCACTGGCCAGACGTTCTGGGTAGAGAGCTACTCTTGCTCTCACCAAGGGCACACTTGGCGGTGCGATGCCGACTGGCAATGACCGCAAGCCGCCCTTGGGCGGCTTTTTCTTTGGGCCTTACCACTAGGGTCTAAAGAAAACCTGACTTGCAGCAGGATGTCTGCATGACCGAATTTAGGAGACTTACATGTACATGCTCAACGCTTTTTCCGCCAATATGCTGGCGGAATTTCCCGTTTCCGTGCGGTTCACGGAAATCTCAGCCACTACAATGGCTGAACTGGCACAAGAATCTGTGTCGGCAGTTGGCCATGCCGATACAGCCGCATTGTTCTCAACCATTCTGGGCGTCAAAGTGCCCTGCAACAGGGTTTCCGTTACCCTCAAGTCGGGAGAGAATGCCCTTCTTGGGCAATACTCAGGCCCAAGGTTGCCCGAAGGGGCAACGACCTTGCCCGAAGGGGCGAGCATCAAGTGGGTACTGGTCAACGTATTCTGACCCATGAGCCGCCAAAGGGCGGCTTTTTCTTTGGGCCTTATCACTAGGGTCTAAAGAAAACCTGATGTGCAGCAGGCCACAGCAGACGTTCTGCAAGGCCCAGGGCATGCTTCCAGGCACGT
>NZ_JDSS02000038.1:10758-10911 GCF_000584955.1 Candidatus Accumulibacter vicinus | reverse complement strand
TCAGGGTCTAAAGAAAACCTGACTTGCAGCAAGTGTTCTGCAAGGCCCTGGACCGCGTTCTGCAAGGTCCTGGACCGCGTTCTGCAGGCTCCAGAGGTAATGCCTATAGCAGGCGTTCTGCAAGGCCCAGGGCATGCTTCCAGGCACGTCCAC
>NZ_JDSS02000038.1:9049-10733 GCF_000584955.1 Candidatus Accumulibacter vicinus | reverse complement strand
ATTTTTTGTAAAAAGCGCCGGGAGGGGGGGGGGGGGTCAAATTTCTGAAAATTTGAAAAATGACGTATTATTGGTATGTAAGTACCTGAAAGATAAGGCAAACCACTCTTATAGAAGTGTGTATCCATACAGTATGCTTACAGGTATAGGGCTTTTTTCATTTAGGCCCCTAGGAGGGGGGTAGATGACAAAAGAATAATTCCAAAAAGTCATGACATTGGTCTTTGTCATAAAATATTCCATGTGGGTAAATACACACCTGGAATATTAGCGATCACTGATGAATCAGAGCAGGAAGCATAAAACTGCCTAAAAAATAGGCAGTTTTATGCTTTTTTCATAAAAAATCAGGCGGTGTTACCTTTACCCAATTTGGGTATTTACAAGGAGATCGTACAGTGGAATTTACGACAGTGTCGGAAACCATTGATTATGAAGGGTTTCCGATAATTTCCAGTGAGTGTCCACTTACCTTTCGCAGAATAAGGGAAGGTAGAGGACCTGGAACCATCCTGATCGGATTCACAGACGGAACCTGTGATGTTTATGAAGTAGCAGGGACCTGTACCTGGATTAACGGGAGTTTAGAGGCATACCTGAGAAGGAAGCTCCTGTACCTGACAAAGGAAGAAGTGGTTAACAGAATAGGCAGTCTCTGGAAACCTCTGGAAACCTCTGGACCCTCCTGACTGGACGTGACCAACAAACGGGCACGTCCCGACCAATTCTTTATGGAGAAATTGAAATGAAAGTGATTTTTGAGGCACGCTCGACAAATGGAAGATGGGGTATGGCTATCGTCGGCCCTGATGGGACAAAGCTTCCGGCACAAGGAAGCCTGTCCAGTATCGGTACAGTCGCAGGCATAGAGACGTACCAGTTCTACCCCGGGGAAACTAAAACCTGGGTTCTAGCCGGTGGAGACATCAAGGCTCATGGAGGAGCAACAACGGTTGCCTCCCGGGACCTTCAATCGTCGCAAACTGCGACGATCATCCTGCTAGGACCGGAAGCAGTAATCGAGCAGTACGGTTACAAGAGGAGATCTAGCCGTTACGTTGCTTATGTGAATGGCGAAGAGCGGGATATTCCCGCTAGCGTACTACTGGCTATGGGCATCATTGCCCCAGAGTCTACTCCTACGACGAGCATACCACCACCGCCAGCCCTGTCTAACGCGATGGCGGACGCATTCTCCAAACTGAGAGGTCAGAAATGAAAATGAAGGTAGTCACGACCACGTTACGGCAAATACGCCAGCATAACCCTTGTAGTGAGGGCTGGCGCACCCTGCTTTCTTCCCTGGGCAAGACAGGGGTAGACGATGAACCCTTGCCCCTTGTTACCATCCTGCAATCCAATGGACTGGACGATGCCCTGTGGTGTCTTCGGACCATTACAGGGCCATGACAAGGAAATAACTAGATTTGCCCTTGCCTGTGCCCAAGAAGTGAAGCATCTCATGACCGATCAACGGTCATTGGATGCTTTAGATACCCTTGAGAGACACCTGGAAATCCCGCTGTCTAAGCAGGAGCTTGACCAAGTAGTAGCGGCGGCAGGGGCGGCGGCACTGGCAGTAGGGGAGGCAGCATGGGCAGCAGTAGAGGCAGCACGGGCAGCATTGGCAGCAGCACGGGCAGCTGCACAAGCAGCAGCATGGGTGCCAGTGGTAGCAGCACGG
>NZ_JDSS02000038.1:7211-9039 GCF_000584955.1 Candidatus Accumulibacter vicinus | reverse complement strand
GCCCTTACCCCTTGTTACCATCCTGCAGTCCAATGGACTGGACGATACCCTGTGGTGTCTTCGCACAATTACTGGATATGACAGGGAAATAACAAGGTTCGTTCTCGCTTGTGTTCAAGAGGTGTCTCACCTCATGACCGATAAAAGGTCATTGGACGTGCTCAGTGCCCTTGAAAGGCACCTGGAAATCCCGCTGTCTAAGCGGGAGCTTGACCAAGTAGTAGCAGAGGCAGAGGTAGTAGCAGAGGCAGCATTGGCAGCAGCACGGGCAGTAGGGGTAACAGAGGCAGCATGGGCGGCATGGGTGACAGTGGCAGCAGCATGGGCAGTAGCACGGGCAGCATGGGCAGCAGCACGGGCAGCAGGGGTGCCAGTGGTAGCAGCACGGGCAGCAGCAGAGGCTGCACAAGCAGCAGCATGGGTGCCAGGGGCAGCAGCACGGGCAGCACGGGCAGCAGAGGCAGCAAGGGCAGAGGCAGTAGAGGCAGAGGCAGTAGAGGCAGCACGGGCTGCTGCCCGTGCACGTCAAACCCAAATCTTTGAAGGGATATTCGGATGATTAGTCTATTGGTTTGGCTTCTTTCAGGTTTACTGGTCCCTCTCATTATCTATCCAGGGAATTAACAAGATGATTACCAGAAGTGAACTAGAAGAGAAAGGAGCCTGTGATGCAGGCTTGGCATGGTTCGATAAGAACTTTCCCGCAGGAAGTGCAGAGTATGAGGAAATTCACCAAGAATTAGAGGAACAGGGACTAGACGGCTATCTATATTGGTTAGAGACCGAGTATAGGCTAGTTTATACCTATGATGAGCTATCGCCCAGTGCACAAGAGAGGGCAAGGGAGTACTTTGCAGTAGATGAGTTTGACCACTCATGCCTATTAGAAGACATAGACGCAATAGCACGATTGCTAGGTATAACTCTTAATTCTACAAGAGGAGGAGTCTATATAGACGTAGAATGGGATGGAGAAGATGCAACCTATAGCGGTTACTATGAATATGCCAAAAACGCAGTAAAGAAAGTAGAGCAGGAAACAAAAGACCCTGAGCTAGTCCGTATTGCTAAAGAGCTTAGGGACGTGCAACGACCTAACTTCTATCGTCTACAGGCCAGTATCAGCTATAAAAGGTGGTCCAGGTCCAGGTCAATTATAGTTAGTGTAGAAGATGCCCTATACCCTTACAGGTCTTTAGGAGAATATGAGGAGAGGATTAAGCAAGCCCTGGAGGATTTCGGTTACTGGATAGGGTCTAGGCTCAGGTCCCAAGAAGAGTTTGAAAACTCAGAAGAAGCACTTGCAGAACAAGCCCGCGAATTTTCTTATGATGTAGACGGGAACTTTTTAGAGTAAGCAGCATGCTAGGAAACCTGTGAATTTTCTTATGATGTAGACGGGAACTTTTTAGAGTAGGTAGTATGATAACTACTTACCAACGACACGAGAGGAAACGACATGATACTGAAAAAGACAATGAAGTATAAAGGATACCTGTTCACTATTGAGGTAGACTATGATGAATTTGAGGAACCGCCCTGGTCACGCTATGACGGTCATGACCCTGTATCTGACTGGACAACACGAAACAAGAAGCCATCAGAGGTAGTTCTGTGGACCGTTGGAGGGGCCAAACTGTATTATGATTTCAGTATGGCCATGAAAAAGGCCAAAGAAGAATTGTGGGATGCCGCCCCCTATGGTCAAGGGACTAGAGGGGAAAGGGCAGAAAGGGCAGTAAGAGCAGATATAAAGTACCTAAGAGACTATATTGATAATGTATGGGTGTATGTAACACTTTCCGTTACCTTGAGAGGTAGCGGTTAT
>NZ_JDSS02000038.1:4159-7186 GCF_000584955.1 Candidatus Accumulibacter vicinus | reverse complement strand
CTGAAAATGGGCACTGGATGACAGAGGTACATCTAATGGCAGATGAGTTGATTGCCAATAAATTGGCAGACTCAAGAGCAGCTAAGATTGCAAGCAGGTTCAAAGATGCAATGACCTGCGGTTTATAACCTAGATAAGGACTAATTATGAGTAATGCAGAGGAAGCACTTTTCAACCTGAAAAAACTGAGGCATGTGATGCCAAAGCATCAATACAATCAACTTACAGTGCTACTCAGCGAACTAGATGGCAGTGGGTTGTTTTACAACACAGCAAAACACTTTGATGACCTCTTGCATAATGCTACCCTCAGTATTAGTGAAATCCCACCTCTATATGGGAATAAGGGAGAGGTAGTTTACTTGCACTATAAAAGGGGGGCAGATTCAGTAGACATTTACGAGCTAGGGAAAGGTCCATTTGGCTACGTGGGCGTGGGCAGGGACAGTACCGATACCTCTACCTTGAGGTACTACTTTATGCCTGAGTTCTTGGAAAGCGGAGCGGAGCTAGACCTAGACCTATATTGGTATCCAAGTAAGGTGCAGACATGAAAACAATGATTGCAGCAATCCTGCTCACTGGCTGCGCTGGCCTTAAACCAGTAGCAGACTATGCCGATAGCCCAAAACTACGCATGTGCCAGTTCGAGGCACAGAAAGCCGTGGTCATGGGCAATTCCTATGGTGCTAGATCGTTCATTGGCAGTCTATATGGAGATTCGATTATTTATAGACAAATATTGGAATCCTGCATGGCACAGTACTAACAGCAACAGTAGCAACAATAGCAACAGTAGCAACTGATTGATAATCATACCCTCTAACGAGGGTATATTTTTGTATAGGAAGGGTCAGATATGGATAAGTTGTGGATTGAGGAGCAGGAAGAATTTAATGTAGGGGATAGTGCGTTCCTTATCTCATTTCGTAATGAGAACACGGCTAGTACTAGGTCCGTGTTGAGAAACACTCCTGCTTACACCAATAGGAGTAATGAACCTAAACTCTACGGATGGTGCGGCACTTATAATAATATAGGGACGTATGGGGAAGGGGCATGGCAAGTGGTCAGGATTGCTAAGAGTGGCAGATACCTGATTAAAGAGTTAACAAGGTCTGAGTTAATCCTGTTCCTGGAGGATATGGGCTACCCTGAATTGATTCCGCATGAGGAGCAATGACAGGGAGTAGGAGAAGTAGCAGGAAATATGAGAAACCTGAATTGATTCCGCATGGGGAGAAGTAACAGGAAATATGAATTATCCTTGAACTATCCTTGAACTGTACATGAGTAGACACTTACATTAGGAGCAATGACATGGCATTTATGACACCAACGATTACTAGCAGCAAAGAGTATTTCATGATAAATCACGATGCCTGTGAGATAGTCGCATGTAAGTACACTACCATAAACCTTCCTATGGGAGAGTACACAGTAGATGACGGAGAACCTCCTGTAGGAGGGGAAGAACATCGTGTATGGGAAGAGGCTAAACGGGTAATGGAATTGTATAGTATTGACAATTTCACAATCACATGGCAATATGGGGGTAAGTTAGAGGCTTGTGGCTACTTAGACCAAACCGACTGGTATCTAGGGGACACTTTATCAGAAGTAGCGGAGCAGCTACTTGAGTCGTTTTATGATCAGGAAGATCAATACATGGATGAGGAGGAGAAAGCAGACAAGGCTTGGTTAGAGAGCCTGTTAGACAACCAGAATTAACAATGAAGTACTCCGCCCACTACCCGATCAATTTCATTTTTTGAAAGGTGCAGCGGGAAAAACTGCAAGTGGGCGGACCTTACTATAGGATTGAATATGAAAACGGAAGATTGGATTAAGAATTTTGAACGGAATCTACCAGAAGGGTTTCCGGTAGTAGCAATGGGTTGGCCAGAGGCTGAGTACGGAATATGCCACGAAAATTATATAAACTATTGCTCAGATGCAGTGAATGAAACACCAGATGGTGAGTCTGCGCCACTGCTTCCTACCTTTGAGGAATGGAGGCGAAAGGAAAGGGGCGAAATCTCTTACGACCTTGGTTTTAGTCAAGATTATTGCGATACCTGTGGCTCTTTCCCTGGCATAAGATATGCAGCAACTGCAATGCCCTCCGATCTTGCAGATAAGGATTATGTCGCATTGACAGTATGTGAAGGTTGCGTACTGTACATTGCTAATGGCGAAACACCAGTAGACTGTGAGGACTGAACTATGAAACACCCTGAATTAAAGGTTCTCCATAGTAGGTATGGGGGACTCATGGGCAGAAGAGATACAGTACTATCAAATGGGGTAGGTAAGTATCACTTATATAAAATGACAATGATAGGTTATGGTGCCTATGATTCAGGCGGCGCTTATTGGGGTCAAGGGAACCCTGTATTTGGTTACATGTACAGGGCCTATCGTCAATTAGACGAAGGGCTAGAGCAGTGTTTTGTCAGAGCAGTTGACAGGGATGAGGCTAAAGAGGAAGTTAGGAAGGTATTCAAGGGAGCTACTTTTTACAGATAAGGACTAATCATGAGTGTAAAAAGCATTACCACAGTAAGCGATGAAAGGTTAAAAAAGTTACACCTTGTAATGTTTCGTCAATATGATGGTGAACCCTGCAAGCACGGGTTAGAACTAGCTGAGTTCCTATCCACACTCAAGATTGTGGAAGGACTTGGAATTGATAATTACAGAGTTGCTAATGGAGCAGCAGACTTAGCAGCACAAGTTGTAGTAAGGTTTAAAAAAGGACCTGGACAGGTATATCTGTATACCCGCTTAGGTTATTATGGGCAGGCATACTCCTACAATGTTTCAGTACTCGGGAGCAGTATTCGGGTAACAGTTAGTAACTATGACGGGTCTATCCTTTTTAAGGGCACTGTTGATAAGTTTGCTAAGTTTTGTAAACTAGGAGTAGATAATGATTCCACTGTCTAAGGCCATTGCTGATGCAGTTGCAATTATACTATTTGCACTCTTTATCCTTTACTATGATACTTAAGGACTAACATGAAA
>NZ_JDSS02000038.1:1109-4134 GCF_000584955.1 Candidatus Accumulibacter vicinus | reverse complement strand
CTGAATTTTCTGCTCTTTATGATGGAGTATATTGGTGTGAAGAGGATACCGATAAATACATGAAGCCGTCTATTACAGCTCCTTGGTGGGAATATGGATGGCAAGAGCCACGTATCAGAGCACTTGATTGCATCTTATGGGAGTAACTGTGAAAACTGAAGATTTAGTAGGCAAGAAACTGAATTACGCAGTTTGTATTGCAGATGGTCATGATGCTAGGTTGAATTTCGCAGGTTTTACTTACTATGCCCAAGAACATAACGGCATCCTGAAGTTCCCTAATTACTTATCATGGTTAGATGGAGGGCCTATTATTGAGAGAGACTGTATACGCTTAATACCTTACAAGGAATCTGAAGGATTAAGGGACCCTGATTATTGGGAAGCCTGTATCATGGGGCAAACTAGAGTAATGATTGGCTCATCTCCATTAGAGGCCGCCATGAGATGTTTTGTTGCTTATATGTTAGGAGATGAGGTCGAGATCCATGAGAGTTAAGTGTATGAGTACACTTAAATGATCTGGATTCTTCTTAGTACAACAGTGAATGTTTAATGTGTAATGTATAAGGATTAAAGATGATGACTGATGAAGACAAATTGACTTTATGGGTAGGCTCATTTCGATACTATTGCGGGCGAATGACTTACGCAGTAAGGGATTTCTGCGAGTTGCTGTGCAGGGAGTGGCCTAATCTACCAGAACATACACAGAATCTGATCCATTTCGAGTTGGAGGAAGAGTTCTACCGCGATGATAAGATCAGGCCCAATGATCAATATGCTCCACTCGGTATGGATTGTGATCGAAAGGAGTGGGAAAAGGTGCGGGCACTTTGGGTAACACCTGATACGGATACCCCGAATATAGGAGGAAAATAATGGACGACTATAAACGCGCTCTGTATATGGAAGCGCACCGCAGGTTGGACGCCGGAGAAGACTACTGTGTTTGCGTCGCGTTGAAAAACGCGCTTGTGCGTGAGGGCGTGCGTGCGCGTGTCGCATACCACATGAGGACTCATTTGTTTTCAGAGTTCATGCTATTTTATGACGGTTACGAATGGAGTCGTAACGATAGTAGTTCTCCCATATCCTCGTACTCAAACATGTGGTGGGAGTCTTTTTGGAAAGAACCCCGCGTTAGCGCACTTGACTGTATCTTGAGGGACTGGCCGTGAAAATTAAAGACTTGTCTGGCGAAGCCTTGAACTACGCGGTTTGTGTAGCGGAAGGCAACGGTGGGAAATTAAGCACTGAAGGGTTTGTTTACTATCTACACGAGGGGAGCGAGTTTTTAATATTTCCAGATTACCTGTCGTGGGCTGACGGTGGACCGATTATCGAGCGGGAGTGCATTACGATAACCGCGTATGGAGAGGCATCAGATTCCCCTAAGAATCCTGATTATTGGGAAGCATGTATCCATGCCCGTGATGAAACAATTGTAATGACCGGCTCATCTCCATTGGAAGCAGCTATGAAGTGCTATGTTGCATATAAGATTGGGGATGAGGTTGAAATTCCAGAGGAGCTTAGATGATACAACCTAAAAAAGCTGAGTTTCTTAAAGAGTTTAAGAAACTCCTTAAAACTTACAATGTCAGTATTGGGTTTAAGGTGAGTGATTCATCTGATACCTATGGATTATCAGATGAGAGAATGGTTATAACCCAATCTAATGATACATGGCTTACTGTAGATGGGTGGAACTTATCGTATAGGGATATTGATTAGTTACTCACAGCTACCACTTTAAAGCTAAGGAGAGGCAAGTGTCACCTAAGCACCCTGAACTGTCTTTTGCGGAGGCAGCTATTATAAGCTGCTTGTACAGGTATATAGACAGAATGAATGATATATGCCCTATAGATCCAGCGGAAAAAATCTTAGCTGAGTTCGTTGAAGATATGAACCCACTGATAATTGAGCACCTTAGATTACTGGACCTACATAGGTCCTAATACTGTTAGGAGTTAAAATGAAAGTAGAAGTTGAATTAGACGAGAACCTGATCAAAGAAGAATTGCAGAAGCAGGTAGCTTCTTGTATCCGGGCTATTTGTAGTAGCTGGGCTACATATGAGAATTGTAAGCTTAAGGTGAACGAAGTATGGGATGAGAGTATAACCAGTATTATTAAGGAGGAGTTAGCTAACTCAGCAGAGTTAAGAGTAAAAATCGTCTCTGCTATAGAGAGGAAAATTCAAAATCAATTGATTAACCTTATGAAAACTAAACAACCATGAGTGATACGCTGTTAACATTTAAAGATGCACTGGCAATTGCAACAGGCTGCCTAGATTACAAAGGTGGCTATGATGGTAATGAGTACGAAGTCTATCAGGATGGTATCAAGACTGTGATAGCAGCCTTAACTAGGGCTTCTGAAGTAGGTTTGGCAGATACTCAGGTAGCTGCCCTATGCAGTTTAGGATACCTTATTATCAACCTTGGGCAAGGAGTTAAAAATGAAACATGATATGGAACAGGGTATGAGATACATTGTGACCAAGGATAGCAATGATGGGACATTTGTAGTAGGGGACAAAGTTGAACTCTTGCATGATAATGCAGTAGGTAACTGGACAGTGGGAGGGTGGATAGATGCAGTGGATGTACCAGAAGCTACAGCAGGTATGGAAGTAGAAATAGATATTGTATGGTTGAATAGGAAGAAGGACGTACTGCAGAAGCAACTCGATCAATTGAATAGAAAGGTACAAGATGCAAAATAACACCTGGAAGTTTGACTTCCTTACATCCGATCTTAGGTCAGCGTCTTATGATAGACGCGAGTATCATAGGATGTGGTTAAAGTGGTGGAAAGGTCAAAGGGACGATCTTTTGCAGGAGGCAAAAGATAAGAATATCACAGTAATTGAGAATTTCTCAATGAGGAAGGAGTTGGGCTTTACCGAAGCATTGTCAGAGTATACGGTATCACCATACTCTAGTACTACTGAGCTTAGGATGTCTAAAGAATCCCCTGATAAGACTGTACTAGAGGATTTAGAAAGGGACCT
>NZ_JDSS02000038.1:0-1084 GCF_000584955.1 Candidatus Accumulibacter vicinus | reverse complement strand
GGTAGCATGAACGAGGCGGCGAGAATTGCTATACATGCGGCAAAGCATAGGCATCAGTGGGGAAGGTATGCTACTGTTGCCTACTGTGCTAATAGAGGAGTACCTAGAAGGCTGCTCACTCTAGCAGTTCAATTACTGGTTGTTGACAGGTACTATAGAAGGGAGATACAATGAGTTACGATAGTTACAAGGCTGTAGCAAAAGCTGTCAGAGTTCTAGAGTTAGAAAGGAAGACAGCTATTGCTGAGCTTATGAGGGATTTTGACAGTAATTACTATTACCCTAACTTAAGGGAGATTCAGGGAGAGTGCAGTAAATTGGGCCATAAGTGGTCGTTCAGTCATTTAGGCCCTTTAAACGAACCCTGGTATTACTGTAAAATTTGCTTCACTAAGAGTGTGAGAGATCATGATTGAACATTACAAGGTATACAGTAACAATCTTACAGACCCTTACAGAGTAGTAATTGATGGAGTACTGGCTGTGGATAAGAAAGGGAACCCAAAAAGATTTGCTACAGTAATGAAGGCACTCTCATGGGGCCAGAGACATCTTGAGAAGAAGAGGAAGGACAAGGGATAATGAGCTTTGTACCTGAAACTATTTGGGATGCCTTGCATCAAGGTACTCCATTCATGAAGGCAGTACTGCCCGTACATAGTAGGTACTGCACATACCTCACTGAGGAGGATAAAGAACCTACACCGCCGCCGCCTAACTATAAGCCTATCCCTTGCGTCTACTATGATATTAGGGATCAGTACTGGTATGTAAAAATTAAGAATAAACCGGGATCACTGAAGAAGCACCACTACAAGTTAGGGTTCCGCAGTCAAGAAGACGCTGCCAGGTATAAGGAAGAGTACTTAGCTAAGCTGGCTAATGACTCAGATCGTTGCAGAGAGTAAAATTAAGAAATTCAACAGCTAAGGAAAGCCAGTGGTGAAGTTAAACGTAATTATTCGACATAATCAGATTACGAATCATTATTATGTGCATAGCAATGGTCATGCAGATTGGTCAACTATTAATCCAGTAGACGCTAGTGAAGAGATGCGACGAATCTCTTCAAATGTCCATGCTC
>NZ_JDSS02000037.1:289736-291385 GCF_000584955.1 Candidatus Accumulibacter vicinus | reverse complement strand
CTGCCGCCGCTTCACGTTTTCATCCAGACGAGCGGCACCTTCGGGTGCCGTTTTCGCTCCGGTCGCACCGTTGTCACTTGTGGGCCTTCGCCTAAATCTCGTAGTCTGTTGTTCATAAAACCGATGAAGCCCTGATGCGTGATTCTGCCATGTGCACAGTGCCAGTCGTAGGGGCTCCCGGGTGAAGCAGCAGTCCAGGAAGTCAAATCCGCGTCCGATGCGCCCGATGAAGGTCTTGTCCGGATGCTGTGAGACCTTGATTTCGGCAAAGGTCTCGTTCAGGGTGCGCACGGCCCGGCGTAACTGCCAGCGGGTGTGAGTAAGCACCACGATTTCGTCCATGTAGCGCACGTAGTAGATGCCGGATTGATCCGGACTCTCATCGGGCAGGCGTAGATACCAGGAGCCTGGCAATGGACTCAATGGACAGCCCCGCGAGATCCCGCTGCGGATGTCCCAGTGCAAGCCACCGCGCTCCACCGTGCGCTGGATGTATTGTTTGAGCAAACCGATGATCAAAAGATCATCGATCAGGTCGCAGAGCTATGCCAGCAGGATCGACTGATCGATGTTTTCTTAGAAGCCTTTCACATCGGTGCGCAGCGCGTAGTCGTAGTCGGGCAAGTGCTGCTGCACTTCGCGCACCGCCGCCTTGAGGCCGCAGTGGACTTTGACGTGCCGGCAACGCGGCGACAGCCGCAGCCGTGGGCTGAGCACCAAGCTCAGGGCCTTGAGCGCCAGGGCATCCCGGGCGCGCCACAGGTGCAGGACTTCGTCGTCGGTGCGGGTGATCCGTGCGCAGATCTTCAAGACGCACACGCTCGCGGTGCCAATGAAAGCGTAGATTCCAGACATCGGTGTGCGCAGGATAGTCGACACGCTGCTTACATATCCAGAGGTTTCCCTGGTCAAGGGCGTGCAGGAGCGCATCCAGCATGGTAGTCATAACGAGGAAGAAGTGGAGTGGCTATCCTGACGCTATCATGCGCTGCATGGGCGCACCAGATTGCGGACAGAGGTCATCGTCCTCCAAGAGTCGCAATCGTCCAGTCAATTGATAGCCAAGACCTCAGACCAGTGCCTAGATTCGTCCTGTCCGGCGCGCCAATGACGAATGGATATCATGCGCTTTCCGCCCGTTTGTCGCCCGTTTGTCGCCCGTTTGTCGCCCGTTCGTCGCCACCCGGCCATCGCACTTCCAGCGCAATCGGGTCCGGGGAGTGCCATGAACATCGGCGTTGGATTGCCATCTATGGCAGTTCGAAATCCGCGCGCGATGCCACGGCCTGTGATCAAGGTCCGCTCCCATCCCGAAGCACGGCCCTGGGCGAACCACACTGCCGGACCTGAATGGCCCAGATGGACGTGGCGCCTTCACGCCGTAAGGTGACGGCCGGTTGCGGACACCCCTGTATCGAAGCAGGCGCGGTCTGGCGCGGGATGCCACTCATCGCGATTTCCATAGCGTGGCCCGGGAGGAATGCGCAAGAGGTCGGACAGGAAAAAGCCCCCATGGATAATCATCTGCGACTGCCGGGACCCGATTGCCGCCCGACCCCGCACCCTGCCATGGCAGCCGCGCCGGCACGGCGCGCGTCAATCCCCGCAATGGCGGCCCGGAGCGCCTGACCCAAGGCACTGCGCCAGCC
>NZ_JDSS02000037.1:285803-289711 GCF_000584955.1 Candidatus Accumulibacter vicinus | reverse complement strand
TGGAGCGAGTGCCAGGCGCCGAGCCTGATCAATCGAATGCTGGCTTCCGGAATGGCGTAACGCAGCACTGCTGGCACCACGATATAGGAGGCGCTGGCGGAAAGCACCATCAGCAGCACGGCGTCCGCAGGGGAAAACCGCAGCAGCGTGGCCACCGCCAGGACCAGCCCCGCGTGGATGACGGGGCCAGCCACCGCATAGGCCAGCAGGCTGGCCGGCGCGCTGCGGGCAAAGTGAAAGTTCTTCGCCACCATGAGTCCCATGTCCAGCAGAAAGAGTCCGACCGCGCCGCTTGCCACAGCGACTGAGACTAAGCCAATCGCGGCGACCGCTGCGCAAATCACCGCCCCAAGCGCCTCGTCGGGCAGTAAGGAGCAAGCAGATGGGGCAGAGGAAGCGATTCACCGTCGCGTCGCCCGTTACGCCTGGGCGCTGCTGCTCGCGCGGATCGATGAGGTCTTTCCGCTCGCCTGCCCACGCTGCGGCGGTGAGATGCGAATCATCGCCTTCATCAGACGAGCGCAGCGGCACCGGCGGTGAGGCGAGCCAGGGTGCAAGAAATCGAAAGATCACGGCGCCGTGAATCCCGCCCGCAGGCGGGCGGGATTCACGCGGCGTCGGCAAGCGCCCCGCGGCCAGGCAGCCTGGCGATCGACGCGGAGAAATCGTCGAGCGCCCGGTGCAAGAGAAGCGCCGGTGCGTCCACGCGCGGGCACTGGCGCAGACCGCCAAGCTGTTGGAAGCCGAGAACGCGCTGGTAGTAACGGGCGTGGCGGGGATTCACCTCGATCACCACATCGCTGGCGGCAAAGCGCTGCTGTCCGTGTCGATGCGCAGACTGCAGGAGGGCGATCAGCAGGTCCGGCGAACTGAATTCCGGGGCCACCGCCAGCCTCGACACTTCGCAGACGCGACGCCCGGGGCGGCGCAGGCGGCCGAGCTCCGGCGAGTAGAGAGCGTCGGCAAGCAGGCCGGCAGGGGAATCGCGGCCCACGGTAAGGGTCGCCACCACCTCGTCGCCGTGCCACGCGGCGAGCGTCAGCCGGTTCGGATCGTCCGCCGCGGGCGCGGCGGCTTCGGTCTGGTAGCCACGCCCGGCGTACATCCGGCGCACCAGCATGCTGGCCATCTCCTGCTCATACGGCGTGTGCGCCGGGCGAATGGCGTCGTCGGCACGCGGCGTCGGGTATGCCGCTGCCCGGTCGGACGGCGGCGGACAGCGTTTTGCGCCCGGTAGCCGCAGGCTTTGCCGGTCAAGGGCGAGGAGTGGCGTTGCCGGCGATCGACCGGCGTGGATGGCGGTCAGCATGCGCGCTCGCGTCGGCGTTGCGGCATGGTCAACCGGCCGCCGCGTTGACCGCGATCAGCGCTTCCATCACCGGTCTGGCCCGCGGTGAGGCATTGTCGGACAGGGTGTTGATGTCGCCGGACACCTCGCCGCCTTCGTCGACCACCAGCTTGCCGTAGCGAATCTTGCCACTGACGCGGCCGGTCGAATGAATGATCAGTTGGCTGCGAGCGGTCAGCTCGCCTTCGAAGCTCCCGTGGATCTCGGCGATATCGATGCTGACCTTGCCGACGAAGGCGCCGTTCTCAGCGATGCGGATCACCCGGCTGTCCATCGTCGCCTCGACCCGACCTTCCACCACCAGGGTATCGCAGTCGAGAATTTCGGCGCCCTTGAGCTTGACGTCGGGGCCGACGAGCAGGCGGGCACCGATGCTGCTCTCGCTGATCAAGGACTCGCGGGGTGCCGCCGCGCTGGCACGCGCCGGGGCGTTGGCGGGGCGAACGGGCTGGACGCCCGAGAGATTCTGGGTCACCTCGTCGGCAGACACCGGGGGCTGGCCGGCGGCGTGACTCGGTGGAGTCTCCCTGCCGGCGGTCGCCGGCGTGCCCGACGCAGAAGCGGCCGAGGGCGCGGCGTGCTGCGCGCCCGAATCGACGCCGGGCTGGACGTCGCGACGGGTGATTGGTTCGTTGCGATTGAAGACGTTGGGTTTGTTGAACATCGCGCTTCCTTCTCGGTGGAGTGGTGGTACTGAGGTCGGGAGAAGGCTAGCGAGATTCGTGCCATGGGAATATTCTTCATACACAACAGGGTGTTGCGGAATATTCTTGAGCCCGAACCGACGGTTTTCCGCGAAAACTGTCTGGAAAAAACGACAAGATCGCCGGAGTTTGTTGAAAAAGCCTTCCGGCACAGCCACTTGCCCTGTCGCCGTTTGGCGACACGCTTGCCAAGACATTGATTTTCAAGGCATCTCTGCTTCTGGCCGGGCCCGAGGCCAGCATGCGCAGCGGCAATTCCTTACCCCGCGCGCCGTCGCGGCGGGCTAAACTGGCGGCATGCAGCGCACGCGATGGCCCTGCCCGCCGCGCTCCGAGGCCCCTTGCCCGCCGCGGGCCGGCGCTTCCCTCCACCGTTGCCCGGAGAAGTCTTTTGTCATGATTCGCCTGTCGTTCCGGCAGAGCATGCTGGCCGGATTCCTGTTGATCGCCTCGCTGCTGAGTTGGGCGGCCGTTCGCAGTTGGCTCGTCCTCGAACAGTTCGTCGACGCAAGCCGGCGAAGCGGCGAGCACGTATTGCAGCTCAGCGGTTCGATTCAGGAACTCGCCGACCGGACCGTCGACCTCGAACGCAGCGCGCGCCAGTTCGCGGTCCTCAACAAGGCGACGCTGATCGAGCGCTTCGACACCAACCTCGAGCATTCCCTGGCGGCGGTCGGGCGCCTGCAGTCGATTCCCGGCGGAGCGCTGGGCAAGCTCACGCGTGATTGGCGCGCGGCCGCCGAACAGCTCAGCGCCGGCCTGCACCGATCGGCGCCTGCGGTCGAACTGCTGCCTCTTCTGAAACGGCTTGCCGAGATCAACGGCGAACTGGCGCACGCCGGCCGGCAGTGGATCGACGAGCAGAATGCCCTGCTCCTGGCGCAACTCGAAGAGAGCCGCCTGCAACTCACCGGGCTGGTGGCGGTGACGGTCGGCGGCGCCTTCGTGGTTGCCCTGGCGATGAGTTGGTGGCTGTCGCGGCCGATCGGCAGCATCGTGCGATCGATCGAGTACCTCGGTGAGAGCCGCTTCGACACGCCCGTGGCGGTCGGCGGCCCGGCCGACCTGCGGCAGGTCGGGCGCCGCCTGGAGTGGCTGCGGCAGCGCCTGGGCGAACTCGAGACGGACCGCGAGCGCACCTTGCGACACGTGTCGCACGAATTGAAGACGCCTCTGACTGCCCTGCGCGAGGGCATCGCGCTGCTCCAGGAACAGGTACTGGGACCTCTCGAAGGCGCCCAGCAGGAAGTCGTCGACATCCTGCAGCACAACGTCATGGCCTTGCAGGGACACATCGAGAGCCTGCTGCGACTGAACGCCGCCTGTTTCGAGGCGCGCCGCCCGACCTACCGGCCGCTGCTGTTGCGCAAGCTGCTCGCCGACGTCGTCCAGGGCCGCGAACTGCAGATCCAGGCGCGCCGACTGACGGTGCTGCGCGAAGCGCCGGCGATCGCTCGCAACCTCGATGGCGAGAAGTTGCTGGTGGTCGTCGACAACCTGCTCTCCAACGCCATCGATTTCAGCCCCGAAGGCGGCGTCATCCGCCTGCAGGCCGCTGCCTTCGGCAAGAGCATCCGGATTTCCTGCATCGACCAGGGACCGGGGATTGCCGCCGAGGATGCGGAATGTATCTTCGAGCCTTTCGTCCAGGGACGCCTGGCCTCGCCGACACCGCGCCAGGGCAGCGGTGTCGGCCTGTCGATCGTCCGCGAACTGGTCACCGCGATGGGCGGGCGGGTGACGCTGGTGCGCGGCGACGGCCAGGCACCGGGAGCGCATTTCCGCATCGAGGTGCCCTGTGGATAGCCGCTCGCGGCCGCGGAGAAGGCGATGATCGCGCGTCGCCGGCGTGGCCG
>NZ_JDSS02000037.1:284594-285778 GCF_000584955.1 Candidatus Accumulibacter vicinus | reverse complement strand
GCACCCGCTGGCGCGGGCGCTGGCCAGTCAGTACCAGGAGCGCTTGAAGCTCGAAGCCCAGAACGACAAGCTCCTCCAGCAGTTGAAGGACAGCCAGCGCCGCAGCAGCGAACTGCAGGAGAAGCTCGACGCCCTGACCGACATCGAACGTTCGCTGCCGGTGCGCCCGACGGCCGGCGGCAACGCGCCCGGAGTGCCGCGATGAACCTTGTTCCGAAAACCCACGCCGCACATGTCCTGGTCATCGACGACGACCTGGATCTGCTGCGGCTGCTGTCGATGCGCCTGCACGCCCGGGGTTTCCGGGTATCGACGGCCGCCTCTGCCGAGGAAGGGCTGGCGCGCATCGCCGTCGAACCGCCGCAATTGGTCGTCAGCGACATTCGCCTGCCGGGCCAGGACGGACTCGCCCTCTTCGACGAGATCCGCTCGACCCGACCGACCCTGCCGGTGATCCTGCTGACCGCGCACGGGACGATTCCCGACGCCGTGCAGGCGATGTCGCGCGGTGTCTTCGGCTATCTCACCAAGCCTTTCGACAGCAAGGTGCTGCTGGAAAAGATCGAGCAGGCGCTGCAGCTCTCGCCGGCCGCTGCCGGCCACGAGACCGGCAGCGGCGAGGCCTGGCGCGAAGGCATCGTCTTCCGCAGCAGCCGCATGGCGGAACTGCTCGAGGAAGCGCGGGTGATCGCCGCCTCGGACGCCAGCGTCCTCATCCGGGGCGAGAGCGGAACCGGCAAGGAAGTGCTGGCGCGCGCCATCCACCGCGCCAGCCGACGCGCCCGGGCGCCTTTCGTGGCCATCAACTGCGGTGCGATCCCGGAGCAGTTGCTCGAGTCGGAACTCTTCGGCCACGTCCGCGGCGCCTTCACCGGTGCCGCCAACGCCCATACCGGCCTGTTCCAGTCGGCCGACGGCGGCACGCTGTTTCTCGACGAGATCGGTGACATGCCGCTGGCGCTGCAGGTCAAGCTCTTGCGCGTGCTGCAGGATCGCGCCGTGCGGCCGGTGGGCGCAACGCGTGCCGAGCCGGTGGACGTGCGCGTGCTTTCCGCCACCCACCGCGACCTGGAAGTCGCCATGACCGAGGGCCAGTTTCGCGAGGACCTCTACTATCGCCTCGACGTCGTGACGCTGATGCTGCCGCGCCTCGACGAGCGGCGCGAGGACATCCCCTTGCTGGC
>NZ_JDSS02000037.1:276211-284260 GCF_000584955.1 Candidatus Accumulibacter vicinus | reverse complement strand
TCCAGCAGCTCGCCAGCAAATACGGCAAGCCGATCGCCGGCATCGCCCCCGAGGCCCTCGAGACACTCGCCAGCGCCGCCTGGCCGGGCAACGTCCGCCAGCTCTACAACGTCGTCGAGCAGTGCTGCGCGCTGGCGACGACACCGCTGATTCCGCTGGCCCTGATCCAGCGCGCCCTGCGCGTGCCGACGATGGAAGCGCTGTCCTACGCCGAGGCGAAGCAGCGCTTCGAGCGCAACTACCTGGTGCAGCTTCTCAAGCTGACCGACGGCAACGTCGCCGACGCCGCCCGCATCGCCGACCGCAACCGCACCGAGTTCTACCGCCTGCTGCAGAAGCACGAGCTGACGCCGGCGATGTTCCGAGGGGCGGCCGGCGACAGCGGTGTGGTCGAGCGGTGATGGGCTGGCGGCGCCAAGACCGGCAACTGCGGCTCGGACAGCGCGTCGATGCGATGATCAAAGCGCTCGATCGTCTTCGCTTGCAGCCCCTTGCGTTTCAGGTGTTGCAGATGCGGTTCGACCAGAAGAATCTGGCCGAGGCCCTTCGGGAGTTTTTTTGACGAAGGTGCCCAAGCCGGGTTTGGTCGGCTCACGGTCGAGCGTTGCGAAGACACTGAGAAGGATCATGGCCGAATCGAGACCCACCGCTACACCTGGATCAATGACGTCCGCCGGATGGACCAGTCCATGCGTGCGGCGTGGAAGAAACTCGGCGGCGTCGGCATGATCGAGTCGATACGGCAGATCGGCGACAAGGTCAGTGTCGATCAGCGCTAGGTGACGATCAAGGGCAAGTGGTGGCTGAGGATCAGTGCGATCAGGATCGCTTCACCGCCCCGAGCGGGGCGCACCGGGTTACCGGTTTCGGCGGCCACGACGGGCGCTCGCCGACGGGGAGCGCCTCGCCTGGCGCGGCGGCGCCACGCTTGCCGCGGAAGACCCGCTGCCGCATCAGTTCACGCTCATCGCTAGGCGCCACAGTGCGTACCGGCAGAAATCGGTGACTGCTTACGGCGTGAGAAGCCGAGGCCGGCAAGGCCGAAACCCAGCAAAGCGAGCGGGGCCGGTTCCGGTACGGCAAAAAGGGCGTCTAAGCTGCCGAAGACAACTTGAAAACTCACGCTTGTTGGATCGCCGAGAAAAATAAAGAACGTATTGCTAGTGAAGTTAGAAAGCACGGGATTGGTTAGAAGCGTTAGCGCATCCGATATCGCTGTCCCGCTCGAATCATCCAGCCGAAAGCCAAATGCGCTGATGTCAAGTCCGCCAATCTGCGAGGAGCCGACCGGATTGCGGCCAACCAGAGCGTACCGATCCGCTCCAGCCACATCATCCTGTTGGATTTCGGGCAGAGCAGAACCTGGTCCAATCGTCGCTGAAAAGCTCCCTATAGTAAGGGACGCGCCCTGCAGGTTATTGAAAACCGAGAAGCTGGAAGTTGAACCTCCGGCCGCCAGAACAGATGTATCAACGGTGTATGAACCGCTGACGGCGTCCCCGCTATTTAGAGAACCAAAGGAACTAGTAAGCGTCCCGCCAAAATTGTAAGTGATGATGGCAGCCTGCACACAAAATGTGCAAACACTCATCGCTAGCGCCGCGCAGATCCGCTGCAGAAACTTAAAAGAAGTCATTCTTCGCTCCTCGTTTCAGGTTTATCTTCAATCGTCAACTACAAACTCAACCAAACGATATTGGACAAGCAATTATCGTTCCACTGTATTCATATTTATGATTTATCATGTTTTAACGATTCACGAGATAGGCAAAGGGAAGCAACTTGTAAAATTTCCCGACAGCCGCCCCTTGCTTTGTGGGGAAACCGAAACGAGGACTGACAGCCGGAGCTTATTCCACCGAACGCCGTGCATGCGGGTGATTTGGTCGAGATGAGTCGCTGGGGCGAGTAACAGTTCCTCGCCGCCAGCCAGGATCCCAGATGAAAGACGAAAAATCCATCCGGCTCCTTGCGCTAGCGGCCTGGTTGTTTCCTTTCAGACGACTGCTTCACTATCGCTGAGCACAGCGCTGCGGTAGTTGTTCGGGATCTTGATTCCCGGAAATCGCCTTCTTACTGCAGCGCGCCCGGCGACAGCGGCTTGCCGACCAGCAGCGAATCCTTTCCGGCGGGCAAGCGGAATTCCGCGCTCGGCGCCAGACTCTGCCCGCGAACAAAGCCGGGGTGCTTGGCTGTTCCGCGCAGCAGCGAGTTGCTCGGCAAACCGTACGCCAGCGCAGGCGCACCGACCAGCATTGATCGTTCAACGACCCGGTTGCCGTCATAGCGACCCGGTGCTTGCGGCGTGAAGGTGCTGCGCCCGACGAGCAGGTTGTTGATCGCCCAGACCTCGGTTTCCGGCGGCATGTGATCGATCCAGATGCGCAGGAAGCGTCCCTCTGGCTTGTCGTCGATCAGCGTGTTGTGCGCCAGATACAGCGCGTTGTCTGGCCAGCGCTGACCCTCGGCGCCATAGGAGATCAGGTCCGGATTGTCGGTCGTCGCACTCTGCCCGATGACGTTGCCGATCACCCAGGCCACGCCGCCATTCGGAAATTCGAGTTCGTACGATGCGCTGCCACCGACACCGTCGACGATCAGGTTGTACATGATCGCGCTTTCGCGCGCGCGCGACTTGATCAGGTGCCCACGATAGCCTTGCTGAAAACGGCTGCCGCTGACGCTCAGGCGAGCGATCGCTCCGGCATAGAGGAGGTGGTGCAGCATACCGGCATGCTTCGGCGCCTCGCCAAACTCGCTGTCTTCAACCTCGAGAACCATGTCCCCGAAATTGCTGGTCAGGATGCCCATCTCGTTGTCGAAAAACGCGCAACGAACCACTTTCAGATGGCCTCTTTCAAAGCGGATCCCGGCACCATTGCCACTCGGGACGCGCACTCCTCGGAACTCGATGTTCTCGATCGACATCTCGGCGTTGCGTACCACCCATAGTGCCTTGCCTTCCGCACTGTCACCGTCGGCAATCAGCAGCGGACGTTTGCCGGTGCCTCTGATGGTAAGCCGATTTTGCGTCCAGACCACCGCTTGTTGCCGGTACTCGCCGGAGCGGATCTCGATGGTGTCGCCGTCGCGAGCGATGCGCGCCGCTTCCTTGATGCTCGTGACCTGTTCGTGTGGGCCGACGACAATGGTCCGGCTGCTCGCCGCCGCATTCGGAGTTTTCTTTTCGGAAACCGGCTCCTGAGCAGCCGGCTTGCCGACAGGCAGGCCATCGGTCGCCGGCAATTCACTGCTCTGACTTGCGGTGGGAGGTCTGACCACCTCCAGTCGACCTTGCGCATTGCGACGGATGCTGCCCAGTTCCTCGGGTGCCGGCGGCAGATTGTCAGCCGGCATGGCGCTGGTGGCCACACCGAGCGCCAAAACAGCGGTGCACCATCTTGCGCAGCGCATCGCGTCCTGCACTGGCCGGCAAGCCCCTGGGCGGCCTGACGTCTGCAGGTCTGCCGGCGCGTTGGGAATCGTCCTCTCGGGAATCAAGACAGCTCGACCTGTGCACCCAGTTCGACGACCCGGTTGGGTGGAATCTTGAAAAAGGCCGTGGCCGTATCGGCGTTGCGGAACATCCAGGTAAACAGGATCTGCCGCCATTTTGCCATTCGCGAACGCCTGGAAATCGGCATGCTGACGACCGTCTCGCGACCCAGAAAGAACGAGGTCTCCATCATCTCGAAAGTCAGTCCGTACGCTGCGCAGCGTTCCAGGGCATGCGGCAGGTCAGGGTCGTCCTTGAAACCGTAGCGGACATAGACACGATGAAATCCTGCCGTCAACGCTTCGACGCGCACACGCTCGTTGTCGGGGACATGCGGCACATCCTCCGTAGTGACATTGAGCAGCACCACGCGCTCGTGCAATACCTTGTTATGATAGAGGTTATGGAGCAGGGCACGCGGTACGCTCTCGGGATCGGCGGTCATGAAGATACCGGTGCCATCGACGCGCAAAGGTCCTCCGACCACAAGACTGGCAATGAAGTCCTTGGTCGGTATCGAATCCTGCTTGAGTTTCTCATAAAGCAGTTTGCGACCGAGCTTCCAGGTGGAAAGCAGCATGAATACCGAGACCCCCAGCGTCAGCGGGAACCAGCCGCCATCGAGGACCTTGATCACGTTGGCCGAAAAGAAGGCGAAGTCGACCACCACGAAGAATACCAGAAACAGCGCCGCGCGCGGCCAGCTCCACCGCCACAGGGTGCGGACGACGGCAAAGGCGAGGATCGTATCGATCATCATCGTCAGCGTGACGGCGATGCCGTAGGCCGAGGCCAGGTTCGACGACGACCGAAAACCGAGCACGACGATGATCACCGTGATCAATAGCAGCCAGTTGATGTTCGGTACGTAGATCTGGCCCTTTTCGCGTTCCGACGTGAACATGACCCGAATGCGCGGACAATAGCCGAGCTGCATGGCCTGGCTGGTCAGTGAAAAGGCCCCCGAAATCACCGCCTGCGAGGCGATCACCGTGGCTACCGTGGCCAGCACGATCAACGGGATCAGCAGGACTTCGGCCGGAACCATGTTGAAGAACGGATTCTCGATCGCTTGCGGATCGTTGAGGATCAGCGCTCCCTGACCGAGGTAGTTGAGATACAGCAGCGGGAAGACGAAGGAGAACCAGGCCCACTTGATGGCACGGCGACCAAAATGGCCCATGTCGGCGTAGAGGGCCTCGCCGCCGGTAATCGCCAGCACCACCGAACCCAACGCCAGGAAGGCGAGGCCCTGATGGTCGATGACAAAGGCCAGCGCGTACCAGGGATTGATCGCAGCCAGCACCGCGGGATACTGAATCACGTTCCACAGGCCGAGCATGCCGAGGGTGGCGAACCAGAACATCATCACCGGGCCAAACAGCGCGCCGACGGCCGCCGTGCCATGCCGCTGAAACAGGAACAGCACGATCAGGATGGCAATCGTGGTCGGCAGGACGTAAGGGGTCAGCAAGGGCGTCACCACTTGGAGTCCCTCGACCGCCGAGAGCACCGACATCGCCGGCGTGATCACGGCATCGCCGTAGAACAGTGCGGCGCCGAAAATGCCCAGTGCCGACATCAGCCAGAGAATCCGCGGCGACGCATTTGCCGTCCGCAGCGCGAGCGCGGTCAGCGCCATGATGCCGCCCTCCCCCCGGTTGTCGGCACGGGTGATGAACAGGACGTACTTCAGCGAAACCGTGACCGTCAAGGCCCAGAATACCAGCGAGAGGATGCCCAGCACATTGGCTTCGGTGATGGCCAGCGGATGATGGCCGCCAAAGACTTCCTTGACGGTGTACAACGGACTGGTGCCGATGTCGCCAAAAACGACGCCCATGGCCGCCAGTGCGGTGGCTGCCAGACCTGACTTCTCGCCGTGCGGCGCGTTTGTTGCCGTCACCGTTCCTCCCAGAACCTCAGTCGCGGGACATTGCCCACGGTTGTACCGTCATCGGCCGGCAAATCGCTTAGGCAAGGATCGTCCCGGCAACCCTGGCGTTGCTGCGGCGCAGCACGCAGAGTGCGATTGTAGGACGAATGCGAATTCCCTACAAGGACATCACCGTGGGTTCGACAGCGCACGGTCGTTCGCTGCCACCGCCTGCTGGCATAAAGAGATTACAAATTGTTTCCATGGCCAAAATAAGTCCTCATTCAGGTGCTGCGTATGTTCAGTAGTGCTACAATCCGCACCCCCTTTCTGCATCTGATCATCAGGGAATCGAGAACATGGGCGAAGAAAGCAAAGGCAATGTCTATGGCGCAGCCCCGATCAAGGGCATTGCCGATGTACACCTGACCGAGGTGCGCTCCCTGCTCTCCTTGCAGAAACTGGTCGAAGAGCTCGTCCCCGAGCAGGACGGCCAGAACCAGGGAGAACTCGACCCGGAGATCCAGCAACAGTATCGCAAGGAACTTCGCGAGAAGCTCCGGCGGATGCCGCCGAAGGAAATCGCCTACATTCTTGAATCGCTGGACCCCAATGAGCGTTTGGTGGTCTGGGACGAAGTCAAGGAAGGCGCTGACCCGATCCTGGCGCTCCTCTCCGACGATGTCCTCGAAGAGTTGATCGATGACAGCCATTACCGCAATGAAAAAACCACGAGCACGGCCTTCGAGCTGCGTGATGGCCGCCTGCATCAGATCTCGGTCAGCGGCCCGGAGGATCTGAAGAACGTCCACCCGATCTGGGTGGATCTGGTGGCCCCGACCAGGAAAATCCGCGGCTGGATTGGCGAGATGTTCGACGTCGAGATTCCGGACCCGGTCACCCTGACCGACCTCGAAGCCAGCGCACGCTTCTATGTCGAGGACGACGGCGAGGTGCACCTGCACTCCGACTTCCTGCTTGACACCAAGAGCGAATCGCGCAACGTTCCGGTTGCCCTGATCCTCCACAACGAGATCCTGTTTACCGTGCGTACCGAGGAACTGCCGGTGTTCCGCCTGCAGCGCGCGCGCGCGCGTACCCGGCCGGGTTACGTCACCGATGGTAAGGACGTTCTCATCGACCTTTACGCCGCAGACGTCGAGTACTCGGCCAACGCGCTGGAAGACGTCTACGGTGAGCTGGAGAAGGCCGGCACACAGGTGCTGCGGTCGCATGTGACCGACGTTGAGGCCTCACACATCCTCGCAGCAGTCGCCGAAGCGGAAGATCTCAACGGACGGACGCGCCGCAGCGTGCTCGATACCCGGCGCGCCTTGTCCTTCCTGTTGCGTGGCAAGTTGCTGTCGGACGCCCAGCAACTCGATGTGCGCGAGATTCTGCGCGACATCGAATCTCTCGACGGACATACTGCTTTCCTGTTCAACAAGATCAACTTCCTGATGGATGCCACGGACAGCGCGATCAACATCAACCAGAACAAGAAAATCGAGCGACTGACCGTGCTCAGCGTCGTCTTCATGCCGATCAACGTCCTCGCCGGTGCCGGCGGCATGTCCGAGTTTTCAACCATGGCGCAGGCGCTCGACTGGCCGATGCCGCTCGCCTACACGGGTTTCTTTCTCGGCATGGGCGTGGTCGGATCGATCATGTTTTTCGGCCTGCGTCTCTTCGAAAGGCGACAACCCAAGCGCCCACGTGCGGAGAACCGCAGAACGGCCGGTTGACTTGAGCAGATTGCGGGCGCGCTAAAAATGCCGCTCAAGCGAGGCCCTCATCAAGACCCGTCGAGCTTTGCACCGACGGGTTTTCTGTTTTACAACCACAGACCAGCGAAAAAACCGGGGGAATTCACCCATGCCATCCATGCAAGCTGACCGTACCGACGAACTGAAAACCCTCCTCGAAAAGCACATTCTGGTTCTCGACGGTGCAATGGGAACGATGATCCAGCGCCAGGGCCTGCAGGAGGCGGATTATCGTGGCAGTCGCTTCGCGACGCATGCGCACGATCTCAAGGGTAACAACGACCTGTTGCTGCTGACTCGACCAGAGGTCATCCGTGCGATCCATGCCGAGTATCTGGCCGCCGGCGCCGACATCATCGAGACCAACACCTTCAACTCGACCAGCGTCTCGCAGGCCGATTACCATCTCGAAGCCATCGTATATGAGCTGAACGTGGCCGGCGCGCAACTGGCGCGGGCGGTGTGCGACGAATTCACTGCCAGGAACCCGGCCAGGCCCCGCTTTGTCGCCGGCGTCATCGGGCCGACCTCGCGCACCGCTTCGATCTCGCCGGATGTCAATGACCCCGGCTACCGGAACACCAGCTTCGACGAACTGGTCGGCACCTACGCCGAAGCCATCCGCGGACTCTGCGATGGCGGCGCCGACCTCCTGCTGGTCGAGACCGTCTTCGACACCCTGAACGCCAAGGCGGCGCTGTTTGCCATTGAACGACACTTCGATGAGGTCGGTCGCCGCTGGCCGGTGATGATTTCCGGGACGATCACCGACGCCTCGGGACGGACTCTCTCGGGGCAGACCGCCGAAGCGTTCTGGAACTCGCTGAACCATGTCCGCCCGCTGAGCTTCGGGCTCAACTGTGCCCTCGGTGCCGGCGAGTTGCGCCAGTACGTCGAGGAATTGTCGCAGA
>NZ_JDSS02000037.1:272181-275839 GCF_000584955.1 Candidatus Accumulibacter vicinus | reverse complement strand
CGCACCCGAACGCCGGCCTGCCGAATGCTTTCGGCGGCTACGACGAAACGCCGGCACAACTGGCCGCCGAAATCGCCGACTGGGCAAGGAAAGGTTTCGTCAATATCGTCGGCGGCTGCTGCGGCACCACGCCCGAACATATCGCGGCGATTGCCAGCCGTGTTGCTGGCGTCAAGCCGCGCGCCATCCCGGTGATCGAAAGGAAGCTGCGCCTGTCCGGTCTCGAGCCCTTCAACGTCGGCAAGGAATCACTGTTCGTCAATGTCGGCGAGCGGACCAATGTCACCGGCTCGCGCGCCTTCGCCCGGATGATCCTCGAAGGCCGCTTCGACGATGCGCTGGCGGTTGCCCGCCAGCAGGTCGAAAACGGCGCGCAGGTGATCGACATCAACATGGACGAAGCGATGCTCGATTCGCAAGCGGCCATGGATCGCTTCCTCAAGCTGATCGCCGGCGAACCGGACATCGCGCGCGTGCCGATCATGATCGACTCGTCGAAATGGGAAGTCATCGAGGCGGGTCTCAAGTGCATCCAGGGCAAGGGCATCGTCAACTCGATCTCGATGAAGGAGGGCGAGGCCGAATTCCTGCGCCAGGCCAGGCTGGCGCGCCGCTATGGTGCGGCGGTGGTGGTCATGGCTTTCGACGAGCACGGGCAGGCCGACACCTACACGCGCAAGACCGAAATCTGCGCGCGCGCCTATCGGCTGCTCACCGAACAGGCGGCTTTTCCACCCGAGGACATCATTTTCGACCCGAACATCTTCGCCATCGCCACCGGCATCGAAGAGCACAATCACTACGCCGTCGACTTCATCGAGGCCTGTGCCTGGATTCGCGCGCACCTGCCGGGTGCACAGATTTCCGGAGGAGTATCCAATGTCTCCTTCTCGTTCCGCGGCAACGATCCGGTTCGCGAAGCGATCCACACCGTCTTTCTCTACCACGCGATCCAGGCCGGGCTGTCGATGGGCATCGTCAACGCCGGCATGCTCGGTGTCTATGACGAACTGGACCCGGTGCTGCGCGAGAAGGTCGAGGATGTGGTCCTGAACCGCCGCCCCGATGCCGGCGAGGCGCTGGTCGAATTTGCCCAGACGGTGCGTGCAGGCCAGGCCAGGGACAGCGGCCCCGACCTCGCCTGGCGCGAACTGCCGGTCGAAGAGCGTCTCTCGCATGCCCTGGTCAAGGGAATCACCGATTTCGTCGTCGCCGACACCGAGGAATGCCGTGCAGCGCTGGAAGCCGAAGGCAAGCCACCATTGTCAGTCATCGAAGGCCCCTTGATGAACGGCATGAACGTCGTCGGCGACCTCTTTGGCGCCGGCAAGATGTTCCTGCCACAGGTGGTCAAGTCGGCACGCGTGATGAAACAGGCGGTCGCGCACCTGATTCCCTTCATCGAGGCCGAAAAACTGCGCACCGGTGTCCGCAGCAAGGGGCGGATCGTGATCGCCACGGTCAAGGGCGACGTGCACGACATCGGCAAGAACATCGTCGGCGTGGTGCTGGGCTGCAACGGCTACGAGGTCATCGACCTCGGCGTCATGGTTTCCTGCGACAAGATCCTGCACGCCGCCAGGGAACATGCTGCGCAGGCGGTCGGCCTGTCCGGCCTGATCACCCCGTCGCTCGAGGAAATGAGCCATGTCGCGGCCGAAATGGAACGTCTCGGTTTCGCCGACGCGGTCGATGGTGGCTCGCCGGTACCGCTCCTGATCGGCGGGGCAACGACCAGCCGTGCGCACACGGCGATCAAGATCGCGCCGAACTATTCCGGACCGGTGGTCTATGTCCCCGATGCCTCGCGCGCGGTCGGCGTCGTCACCCGCCTCCTGTCGACCGACCATGCCGCGGCTTTTCGGGACGAGATCGTTGCCGACTACGCCAAAGTGCGCGCGCAGCACGCCAACAAGAAGGGCATCCCGCTGGTGACGCTGCAAACGGCACGCAACAATCGCTTCGTGTGGAACAACGATCCCGGCTATCGACCGACGGCGCCGAAAATGCCGGGGCTGCACGTGCTGCGCAATGTCGACCTCGCCACCCTCGCCGATTTCATCGACTGGGGACCTTTTTTTCAGACCTGGGATCTCGCCGGCAGTTACCCGAAGATCCTGGACGATGCGCTGGTTGGTCCGACCGCCCGGACCGTGTTCAGTGACGCGCAGGCGATGCTGGAAAGAGTCGTCAGCGAGAAGTGGTTGAGTGCCAACGCCGTCTTCGGCCTCTTCCCGGCCAACGCCGTCGGTGACGACATCGAAATCTATGCCGACGAATCACGCAACGAGAAATTGCTGAGCTGGCACAACCTGCGCCAGCAGCACGAGCGCCCGGCGGGCAAGCCGCACTACTGCCTGAGCGACTATGTGGCCGAGCGCGGCACGCCGGACTGGATCGGCGCCTTTGCCGTCGGCGCGGGTTTCGGCATCGAGGAAAAGCTCGCCGAATTCGCCGCCGCCCATGACGATTACCGTTCGATCCTGCTGAAAGCGATCGCCGACCGCCTGGCCGAAGCCTGTGCCGAATGGTTGCACGCAAAAGTACGGCGCGACTACTGGGGCTACGCCAGCGACGAAATGCTCGACTGCCAGGCGCTGATCGGTGAGCACTATCGCGGCATCCGGCCGGCGCCCGGCTATCCGGCCTGCCCCGATCATACCGCCAAGGGCCCGCTCTTCGAATTGCTCGATGCGCCACGCAATGCCGGCATGGGTTTGACCGAATCCTTCGCCATGACGCCCGCAGCAGCGGTTTCCGGTTTCTATCTGGCGCACCCGCAGGCGCATTATTTTGCGGTCAGCAAGATCGCTCGTGACCAGCTCGAAGACTGGGCGCAGCGTGCCGGTTTCAGCGTCAGCGAGGCACAGCGCTGGCTGGCGCCGCTGCTCTGAAGTTGCCCGCCAGATGAGTGACCGGCCACTGCCGGATTTCGTGACACGTGACGTCGAACTGGCGACGCGGACAACACTGGCTTTGCCCGGCCGGGCCGCGCTTTATGCCGAGATCACCGCTGCCGGACAACTGGCGCAACTCGCCGGCAGCGACGGGCCGCGCCGCTTTGTTCTCGGAGGGGGCAGCAACCTGGTACTCTGCGGCGACTTCAACGGTTTGCTGCTGCACATGGCAATTGGTGGCCGGCAGCTGGTCGCCGAGGATGACGACGCCTGGTATGTGCGCGCCGGAGCCGGCGAGAACTGGCATCAACTGGTGAGCTGGACACTCGCGCAAGGCTGGCCGGGCCTCGAAAATCTGGCACTGATTCCCGGCACGGTCGGCGCAGCGCCGATCCAGAACATCGGCGCCTACGGCCTGGAAATCGCCGATCGTTTCCTGTCGCTCGAAGCCTGCGACATGCAAAGCGGCCAGACGCTGCACTTCGATCGCGCAGCCTGCCGTTTTGCCTACCGCGACAGCGTCTTCAAACAACAGGGCTGGCACCTCGACGGTTCTCGGGTGATCACGCACGTGACTCTCCGCCTGCCGAAAACCTGGCAGCCCCTGACCAGTTACGCCGATCTGGCTGGCGAGCTCGATCAACAACAGATCGCCAACCCGAATGCCCGGCAAATCGCGGCGGCAGTGATCCAGGTCCGCCGCCGCAAACTGCCCGATCCGGCGGTATTGCCCAACGCCGGCAGCTTCTTCCACAACCCGC
>NZ_JDSS02000037.1:257945-271837 GCF_000584955.1 Candidatus Accumulibacter vicinus | reverse complement strand
TGTGAACACGGCGGCCGGTGAGCGACTGGCCAGCCGGTTTCCGGGTCTGCCGCGTTACCCGCAGGTCGATGGCGGCATCAAACTCGCCGCCGGCTGGTTGATCGAACAGAGCGGCTGGAAAGGCCGCAACCTCGGCCGGGTGGGAATGTTCGAGAAGCAGGCACTGGTGCTGGTCAATCGCGGCGGCGCTTCGGGAGCCGAGGTGGTCGCTCTGGCAAGGGCCGTGCAGACCGATGTGCGCGCGCGTTTTGGCGTCGAATTGACGCCCGAGCCGGTCTTTCTCTGAACGGTCGACAGACCGGATGCGCGCAGCCAGGACCCGTCAGAACCTTTCGTCGGGGCGCAGAAAGCGCCATTGACCGGGCGGCAGGTCGCCGAGTCTGACGGCCCCGATGCGCACGCGCTTGAGGCCGGTCACGCGCAGCCCGACCAGCTCGCACATCCGCCGGATCTGTCGCTTGCGACCCTCATGGAGAACGAAGCGAAGCTGATCGTCGTTGAGCCATTCGACCCGGGCCGGCTTCAGCTTGCGGTCGTCGAGGCTGAGCCCGTGCTGCAGCAGGGCCAGGCCTCCGGCATCGAGATGACCCGCGACACGTACCAGATACTCCTTGTCGATCATCGAGTTTTCGCCAATCAACTGGCGTGCCACTCGCCCGTCCTGGGTCAGGATGAGCAGGCCGGTCGAATCAATGTCGAGCCGGCCGGCGGGTGCCAGTCCTTTCAGACAGGCCGGATGGAAAGCTGGCGTGTCCGGCGTGCGATACTGTGTCTCTGGTCGAATCAGGGTCACGGCCGGCTTGCAGCCGGGTTCCGGCTGGCCCGAGACATAGCCTACCGGTTTGTTCAGCAGAATCGTCAATCGGCTTTGCTGATTCGCCTGCGCTTGCCGGTCGAGGGTAATGACGGCATCCGGATGCGCGCGCGTTCCGAGTTCGCTGACCCGCCGTCCCTCCACGAAAACCCAGCCCCGCACGATGTATTCATCCGCATCGCGGCGCGAACAAAGACCGCGTTCGGCCATCAGCTTGGCGATGCGTACGCCGTCAGGCGGTACCTTGCCCGCCGCTTCCGGGACGGGCGCGGAGCGCGATGTGCTGGTGCGAAGCAAACGCTCGGGCTCTGTCTTGTGCGCTGGCGCGCCAGCCACACGGGCCGCAGGCGGCTTGTGCCAGGTCATGCGGGCACCGGGCAAGGGCCGACCGATCCCCGCTTCGGCCGACCGTGTCCCGGAGGGCGGTCCTGGTGTCTTGCGTGGCCTGTCGGCCATTCTCAGGCGATATCGAGCAGCTCGATCTCGAATACCAGCTTCGCGTTTGGCGGTATCAATTTTCCGGCGCCACGGGCACCGTAAGCGAGATCGGCGGGAATGGTGAGCTTACGGATGCCGCCGACGCTCATCCCCGGCACTCCTTCTTCCCAGCCGGCAATGACGTGTTTCCCGTCGAGCGGAAAACGGAAGGGTTCGTTGCGATCGACGCTCGAATCGAATTTCTTGCCATCGGCCAGCCAGCCCGTGTAGTGCACGATGACGTGCTGACCGGCGCTGGCGGTGGGACCGCTGCCAACAATGATCTCTTCGATCTGTAAGCCACTGGGTGTGGTGACAATGGGCATGTGAGGTGAACTCCTGATCAACAAAAACTGCAAGTTTAGCCCAGCATGGCATCTTGCGGCCAGCTGAATGCAGACAATTCCGCACGATCTGGATGCGAACAAAACGCTGCCGGAACGCGCCTGACCGACTGCCTCGGGCGGCATGCACTTGCGCCCTGGCTTTCGGTTACACTCGGCAGCACCTCTTGCCGGAAATACGCCCCATGCACAACCAGACCCGTCACGCCGCTTGCCGACAGCGAGGGAGGCGCGAATCGATCGAGCCATGCCGGTGGAGCGTCCGGCGAACCCCGGAGACGCCATGAGCGAAACGGCTGTCGATCGGTTGCGCCGCTTCGGCGGCATTGCCCGCCTCTATGGCGTGGATGCCTTGCAGCGCTTCGAAAACGCCCATGTCGCGGTGGTCGGCATCGGTGGCGTCGGTTCATGGGCGGTCGAAGGCCTGGCGCGTTCGGCGGTCGGAAGGATCACCCTGATCGATCTCGACATGATCGCCGAGTCCAACGTCAACCGTCAGGTACACGCGCTCGACGGTGAATTCGGCAAAGCCAAGGTCAGCGCCATGGCGCAACGGATCCGTGCCATCAACCCGGATTGCGTGGTCAGCGAAATCGAGGATTTCGTGACGCCGGAAAACGTTGAAGCGCTGCTTGGCAAAGACTTGGATTACCTCATCGACGCCATTGATCAGGTGCGCACCAAAGCGGCGATGATCGCCTGGGCGAAACGTTATGGAGTGCCGCTGATCACTGCCGGTGGCGCCGGTGGCCAGACCGATCCAGGGTGCATCCGGATTGCCGATCTTGCATTCACCATCCAGGATCCGCTGCTCGCCAAAGTGCGCTCGCTACTGCGCAAAGACTACGGCTTCCCTCGCGAGGCGAAGAAGAAATTCGGGATCCCGGCGGTATTTTCCAGCGAACCCCTCCGCTACCCTGGACGCGGCAGTTCCTGCGAGCAGCCACGGACGCTCATTGGCCTGAGCTGTGCCGGCTTCGGTTCGTCGGTTTGCGTGACGGCGCCTTTCGGTCTGCTGGCCGCCGGCGAAGTACTCAGGCATCTGGCCGGCACCCCATCGCCGGTGGCGGGTGGACCAAACTGACAAGCATCTTCCGTGCACCACCGCGCTGCCGGAATCTGCAGCTCAGCCGATCATGACCCGGTTCTTCCCCGCCTGTTTGGCCGCATACATGGCCTCGTCTGCGCGCTTGGTGACCGATCCCTGCGTATCGCCGGGCTGCAGGTGGGTCACGCCGGCGCTGAAGGTGATCAGTCGTCGGTCGTTGTTGTGCAGGAAGATGCGTCGGGTCAGTTCCCGCTGCAGACGGACAATGGCCGTCTGCGCATCCTCGACCGACGTATCCGGCAGGATGATGATGAACTCTTCGCCGCCAAATCGGGCGACCGTGTCTTGCGGACGCATCGTCTCCCGAATCACGGTCGCCAGGTGTATCAGGGCTGCATCGCCGGCATCGTGACCGAGCGTGTCGTTGAGTTTCTTGAAGTTATCGATGTCGAGCAGGGCCACGCAGAGGGTTGACTGACGACGCTGCGCACGCCCAACCTCCTTCTCGAACGCCTCATCAAGCCCGCGACGGTTGAGGGTCCCGGTCAGCTGGTCATGACGAACCAGCATGCTGGCTCGGTCGAGTTCCAGCTGCAGTTCGCCGATTCTCGTTTCGGCTTCGCTGACACGCCGTTTCGCGGTGCGCAGGTCGTCACGCGAGCGTTGGGCGTTGAGCTGGATGATGCGTGTCTCATGAATCACCTCGGCGAGGACATCTTCGAGTTGTGTGATGTCCTCAGCCATGCTGATCCGGTGCGCACAGAGCTCGAGCTTGTCATGATAGTCGGAGGTCGAATCGGCGAATTCTGCCAGATGATCGACAAAACCGGCCAGCATCTGCTTGAGGCTTTCCTTGGCTTCGTTGAGGCTGCGTTTGAGCTGGCTCTGCTTGAAGATGACTTCCTTGAGCCGACCCTCGGCATCGCCAATGGCACGGATGCTCAAAGGGTTGGAAACGATGTCGCGGACGATTTCGATCTGTCCCGCCAGCCAGCGATCTTCGGTGACCAGCTCGCCCACGTTCTCGATCAGCAATTGCAGCAGATTGAGCAAACCCGCGCGCAGTTCGGTACGATCCTCTGCAAGGATCTCCAGACGGAATGCGAAGCGCTTGACACCCGCCAGCAAGCCTTGCAGCGCAGAAGATGACGTGGCGCTGCGGGTCTTGTGTACCAGCATGCGAGCATCGGCGGCAAGCTCCGGTTCATCAGAGAGTTGTGTCGCGATGATCACTTCGAGGGTGTACGCGAAGATGTCGCGGAGCTCACTCGACGACTCGCTCGCACGCGTTAAGCTGTCTGCGCCGACCTCACCGACGAGTGGCAAGCTGACCTCAGTCCCTGCGATGGCTCCGGGCTCGATCAGAGGGATTTCCCCATCGGCCGGTCCACTGCTCGACCATGACTTGACCAGGCCCTGCAGTCGTCCGAACAGCAGTTCACTATTGCCCGTAGCGGCTGCCAGCACTCGCTCGAGCGCTTCACGCTTGCGCGCCACGGTCAGTCCGGCTTGCTTGTTTTCCCACTGGCACAGGAAGTCGCGGAACAACTCGCTCCAGGGCAGTTCATGCTCATTGGCGAGCTGTTTGACCAAATCGGCCATCCCGTCGCGAAGTTCATCCCAGTTCTTGCCCTTGAATGCCTGTTCGAATCGCTTGACCAGCTTTTGCTGAACGGCGGTCTCTCTGGGCAGAGCGGTCTGTAGCACCTGCAGCTCGCGTTTGGGGAAATTTTCCGCGAGATTGCCGGAGGTACCCGCAATCTCGTTATAGATGTCCCGATAGTTCTCGGGAGAGGGAGAAATGCGCCGAGAAGCCAGCAGACGAAGGGTTTCGCGAGCAATTTCCGAGGGGTTCGCAAAAGATGGCATGGGGTCCTACCGAAAAAACAGTCAGGTCATTCTAACAGCGGGATGGCGATGCAAAGCTGTTTGCGCCTGGCCAGGAATCCGGAGATGATACAGCAAGCATCAAGGTCGACTATAATTCGTCCCAGAGATGCCTTTTGCCCCCGTAGCATGAAGGTCGTGCAGTTGATTTGTAATCATCAGGTGTTGGTTCGATTCCGACTGGGGGCACCAGGAAACAAGCACTTGGGCCAATCCGACGAGATTGGCCCAAGTGCTTTCTGGGGCTTGAGAACGAATCGTGAACAGGCATCGAACGGGATGGGGATCTGGTGGCCCTGGCGGTCCGACGGTAGCACCGGCGGCGGTCATCGAAGAAGCGGCACGTTCCGGCTGGCAGGCACGGCTGGCGCTCGGTTTCGAGCGTCGTGCGGAGACCACGCTGCTGGTACAGCGCGAGCATTTCGGGCCGCTGCGCGTACAGAAAGCGCTCTACCCGGAGGGTCCGGCTGTCTGTCATGCGATTGTCCTGCATCCGCCCGGGGGCATCGCCGGCGGCGACCGACTGGACATCTCGCTGGCCGCGGGAGACGGTGCGCATGCATTGTTGACCACCCCAGGCGCCGGCAAGTGGTATCGTTCGGGGGGGCGGCCGGCGCAGCATGTGCTGAACGTACGCGTTGGGCGCGCAGCCGTCATCGAATGGCTGCCACAGGAGACGATCGTCTTCGACGGTGCCGACGCGCAGATGCACACGCACGTCCAACTGGCCGCCGGTGGCATGTTCTGCGGCTGGGAAATACTCTGCCTGGGTCGAACGGCTGCCGGCGAATGCTTCAGCTACGGGCAACTCGACCTAGCGACGCGGATCGAAAGCGAAGGACGACCGCTGTGGGTCGAGCGCGGTCGGCTGTCCGGCGGCTCGGCCTGGCTCGACGCGGCTGCCGGTCTGGCCGGCCAACCGGTCAGCGCGACCCTGCTGCTTGCAGGGTCGGTGGTGCCGCGAGAATGGCTCGACGCCTGCCTGGCGGTTCCGGCCGCCGCGAGCCTGCTGACCGGGGTCACGGCACTACCCGAGGTGCTGGTGGCGCGTTGCCTGGCGCCCTGTACCGAAGCGGCACGCGCCTGGTTGAGCGAAGTGTGGAAACGGTTGCGCCCGGCGGCGCTCGGCAAAGCAGCCGTCGTGCCACGCATCTGGAGCACCTGAATCGCTTTGAGGAAGACGCATGGAACTGACGCCGAGAGAAAAGGACAAGCTGTTGATCTTCACCGCCGCTCTGCTCGCCGAACGACGCCGGGCGCGCGGCCTGAAGCTCAACTACCCGGAAGCGGTGGCGCTGATCAGCGCCGCGATCGTCGAAGGCGCCCGCGACGGCCGCACGGTCGCCGAGCTGATGAGCTACGGCACAACGCTGTTGAGTCGTGCCGACGTGATGGAAGGCGTGCCGGAAATGATCCACGACATCCAGGTCGAAGCAACCTTCCCGGACGGCACCAAGCTGGTCACCGTGCATCACCCGATCATTTGAGGATCTGAACGATGATTCCCGGAGAAATGCAGATTGCAGCGGGCGAGATCGAACTCAACACCGATCGTGCAACAATCCGCCTGAGCGTCGCCAACACCGGTGACCGGCCGATCCAGGTCGGTTCGCATTACCACTTTGCCGAAACCAATGCCGCCCTGGTTTTCGACCGCATCGCAGCGCGCGGTTGCCGGCTCGACATTGCCGCCGGTACCGCGGTGCGCTTCGAACCCGGTCAGACGCGCAGCGTACAACTGGTGGCGCTGGCCGGCGAGCGCCGAGTCCATGGCTTTAATGGCCAGGTAATGGGAGAATTACCATGAGGATTCGGTCATGAGCGTCAAAATCTCGCGGCAGGCCTATGCCGAGATGTTCGGCCCAACCATCGGCGACCGCATACGTCTCGCGGATACCGAACTGTGGATTGCCGTCGAAGACGATTTCACGATCTACGGTGAGGAAGTCAAGTTCGGCGGTGGCAAGGTGGTCCGTGACGGCATGGGGCAGGGTCAGAAGCCTGCGGCCGAAGTTGCCGACACGGTGATCACCAACGCGCTGATCGTCGACCACTGGGGGATCGTCAAGGCCGACATCGCCATCAAGGGCGGCCGCATCGCAGGCATCGGCAAGGCCGGCAATCCGGACATTCAACCGGGCGTGACCATCCCTATCGGCGGCGGCACCGAGATCATCGCCGGCGAAGGAATGATCGTCACCGCCGGCGGCATCGACAGCCACATCCATTTCATCTGCCCGCAGCAGATCGATGAAGCCCTGATGTCGGGAGTAACGACCATGCTCGGCGGCGGCACCGGACCGGCCACCGGCACCTACGCCACAACCTGTACGCCGGGACCCTGGCACATCCAGCGCATGCTCGAAGCGGCCGACGCTTTCCCGATGAACCTCGGTTTCTTCGGCAAGGGCAATGTCTCGCTGCCGGAACCGTTGCGCGAGCAGGTACGCGCCGGCGCCATCGGCCTCAAGCTGCACGAGGACTGGGGCACCACCCCGGCGGCGATCGACAACTGCCTGGCGGTGGCCGACGAGATGGACGTGCAGGTGGCCATCCACACTGACACGCTCAACGAATCCGGTTTCGTCGAAACGACGCTCGCCGCCTTCAAGGGGCGAACCATTCATACCTTCCATACCGAAGGCGCCGGCGGCGGGCATGCGCCCGACATCCTGCGTGCCGTCGGCGAGACCAACGTCCTGCCTTCCTCGACCAACCCGACGCGCCCGTACACCGTCAATACCGTCGATGAGCATCTCGACATGCTGATGGTTTGCCACCACCTCGACCCGGCGATCGCCGAGGACGTCGCTTTCGCCGAAAGCCGCATCCGCCGCGAGACGATCGCCGCCGAAGACCTCCTGCACGACCTCGGTGCGCTGTCGATGATGTCGTCGGATTCGCAGGCCATGGGACGCGTCGGCGAAGTGATCATCCGTACCTGGCAGACAGCGCACAAGATGAAGGTACAGCGCGGTCAGCTGCCGCCGCCGACCGGTCAGGTCGAATCCACGCACGACAACTTCCGTGTCAAGCGCTACCTCGCCAAGTACACCATCAATCCGGCGATCACGCACGGCATCAGCGATCTCGTCGGTTCGATCGAGGTCGGCAAGCTCGCCGACCTGGTGCTCTGGAAACCGGCTTTCTTCGGCGTCAAGCCCTCCTTGATTCTCAAGGGCGGAATGATTGCGGCGGCTGCGATGGGCGACGCCAACGCCTCGATCCCGACGCCACAGCCGGTGCACTATCGGCCGATGTTCGGAGCTTTCGGCGGTGCGCGCAAGACCTCGGTGACCTTCGTTTCGCAGGCGGCGCTCGACCATCCGGAACTCGCGGCGCTGCGCCTCGCCAAGCCGCTCTTTGCCGTTCGCCGGACGCGCGCACTCGGCAAGTCCGACATGATCCACAACGCCGCGACACCGAAGATCGAAGTCGATCCTGAAACCTACGCCGTTCGCGCCGACGGCGAGCTGCTGGTCTGCGAGCCGGCCAGCGTGCTGCCGATGGCGCAGCGCTATTTCCTGTTCTGAACATGCTGTTCGCCGAATCCTTCGCTGACCGCGAGACGCCCGCCAGTGACCGCATGGTGTTGCCTTATGATGCTCGCCGCAAGAGCCGACAACGCGTCACTCTGGCCAGCGGCGAGGAGCTGGGCTATGTCTTCCCGGCCGGCACCGTGCTGCGCCATGGCGACCGATTGCTCACCGGCAATGGCCGCGTGATCGCCGTCGAGGCCGCACCGGAAGCGCTGCTGGAAGTCCGCGCCGGCGACCACCCCCTGCAGTTGATCCGCGCCGCCTACCATCTCGGCAACCGGCATGTGCCGGTGCAGCTTGGCGAGTGCCACCTGCTTTTTCAGGCGGACCACGTTCTCGCCGAAATGTTGCTGGGTCTCGGTTGTGCGGTCAGTGAGGTCGAAGCGCCATTCGATCCGGAAGGAGGAGCATATGCTCACGGCGAAGCGCAGGCGGGCGGTCACGACCACGGCCCGGATCGCTCGCCGGCGAAAATTCACGAATTCAAGTGAGTCTCGCGCTGTCGCGGCTGCTGCAGCTGGCCAGCCCGGCACTGCCGGTGGGCGCCTACACCTATTCGCAAGGCCTCGAATGGGCTGTCGAAGCCGGTCTGGTGCAGGATCAGGCGGCTGCCCTGGAATGGATCGCGAAGCTGCTCGAGAACGGTATCGGCCGCTTTGAAGCGCCGCTGACCGCCTGTCTGCAGCGAGCCTGGGTTGCCGCTGATGATTGCGAAGTCAAGCGTCTCAACGCCGACTTTCTGGCCAGCCGCGAATCGTCCGAGTTGCGTGCCGAGACCGTCCAGATGGGCTATTCGCTACGTCGCCTGCTGCACGATCTGGACGATTTCCCACTGCCACCGGCCTTCGACTCACTCCCGGAAGTCTCTTTTCCGGTTGGCTGGACGCTGGCCGCTGCCGCCTGGGAAATCTCCATCGTTGATTCGCTGACCGCTTATCTATGGTCCTGGTGCGAAAATCAGATGATGGCAGCGCTCAAGGCAGTACCGCTCGGCCAGGCTGCCGGGCAGCGCATCCTTCTGGCGCTGGGTAGCCGCCTGCCGGCGGTGGTACGGCAGGCGCTCGAACTCCCCGAAGAACGCTGGAGCAACTTCGCCCCCGGCCTGGCTCTGGCGTCAAGCCGTCACGAAACACAATATTCGAGACTTTTCCGATCCTGAAAGAAAGCAAATTCACATGCACCGACGTCCCGCCCTGCGCATTGGCATCGGAGGCCCGGTCGGCTCCGGCAAGACCGCACTCACCCTGGCGCTGTGCCTGGCGCTGCGCGACCGATACAGCCTCGCCGTGGTGACCAACGACATCTACACCGCCGAAGACGCGAAGTTCCTGGTGCAGCATTCGGCGCTGCCGCAGGAACGCATCCTGGGCGTCGAAACCGGCGGTTGCCCGCATACCGCAATTCGCGAGGATGCGTCGATCAACCTCGAAGCCGTCGCCCGCCTGACGACGGCTTTCCCGGACATCGAGATCGTTTTCGTCGAATCGGGTGGTGACAATCTCGCGGCGACCTTCAGCCCGGAGCTTTCCGACCTGACGATCTACGTCATCGACGTCGCTGCCGGCGACAAGATCCCGCGCAAAGGCGGGCCGGGGATTACCCGGTCCGACCTCCTGGTAATCAACAAGACCGATCTCGCGCCACGGGTCGGCGCTTCGCTGGAGGTCATGGATCGCGACAGCCGACGCATGCGCGGCGAGCGGCCGTTCGTCTTCAGCAATATGAAGACTGGCCAGGGTCTGTCCGAGATCATCGCCTTCATCGAGGAGCGTGGGATGCTGCGTTGAACCGCAGGGGGATCGGAGACATCCAGGCGCCAAGAGAGCCAAGGCCGTTATGGTGACTGGACCATGGTTTCAGCATGGCGCATAGCGTTAGCCATAGAAGCCAGGGATCAAGCGCCGTGTGAAAAGCCCAATGAGGAGGCCACGCTGGGCCTTTGGGCGGCGGCTGAGCAAAACGGGGGGAGGCGTGCTTCGATGGCCGTGCCATCGCGAAGCGGAAGCCGAAGCGACGGCGGGGGCCGAAGCCCCCGCCGATAGCCGTTCTGTTTATTGGACGGCTACGTCCTCAGCAGGCCTAAGCGGCCAGTGCGAAACGCTCATCGTTGGCGTTTGTGGTTTTGCTCGGATTACGTCCGTCGCCTTTCGGGTTGCCTGCTCACCATCTGTCACCCTGTCGAAACCAGTACACCCCCGTAGTGGTGGAGGTGGCGGGAATCGAACCCGCGTCCAGAACGCTTCCGGGTTGCCGGAATTACAACCATGCCTGCCATTATGGGGACAGTGACTCGCGAACACAAGCGCCGCGTGAAGTTGTTTTGTGTCAGACCTGCATGTTCATTACGTCATGGTAGGCTGAGACGAGCTTGTTGCGGACCTGAATCATTTCCTGAAAAGAGATGTTGGCCTTTTGCAGGGCGATCATCACATCGTGCAAGTTCTCGCTGCTGTTGCCGGTGGCAAAATTTGCCGCTATCGCATCTGCCTTCTGCTGCGTCTGATTGACCTCGGCTATCGAAGCCTGCAATACCTTGGCAAAATCGGTCCCACCGTTAGTGGTATTCTGCGCCTCGGCGACACGCCCGCTGGCCGCCGCCGAGTTCGCGCGCAACATGCTCAACATCTGATCAATACCCTGGGTATCCATTCACTTCTCCAAACGCGTTCCGTGATCTCAAAGCAAAAAGTGCGCCAATTCCTTCGACCATCGACCCGACTCCATCAGTCCTCCTTGAGAAAGCCTTCGAGGCGATACTGTCGCAACTTGTAACGCAGGGTTCTCTCAGGCATCCCGAGACGCTGCCCGGCCAGTTTGCGCGAACCACCCACCGCCTCCAGTGTGTGCAGGATATGCTCGCGCTCCATGTCCCGCAAGTCTTCGGCTGGTCGGGTCCGGGAGGGTATGGCACTCACCGGCGGGACGATTTCGGTCAGTTTCCCCGCCGCCGGATCGACGCGACGTTCAAGCGCGAAATGCAGGGCATCGACGTCAACGATGTCGCCAGAGGCAAGAATGACCGCCCGCTGGATGATGTTTTCCAGTTCACGGACATTGCCAGGCCAGGCGTTGCACTGCAGGGCGGCCTCGGCGGCGGTGGACAGGCGCAAGTGTGGACGACCCGATCGACCGCCGTGGGTGGCCAGAAAATGACGCGCCAGGGGAATGATGTCCTGGCTACGTTGCCGCAGGGCCGGAATCAGTAGCGGGAAGACGTTGAGCCGATAGTACAGATCCTCGCGAAACAGGCCCTTCGCCACGCTGTCGGCAATATCCCGATTGGAGGTGGCGACGATACGGATATCGAGGCTGACCGGCTTGCTGCCGCCTACACGCTCGACTTCGCGCTCCTGGAGAACACGCAGTAGCTTGGCCTGCAGGCCAAGCGGCATTTCGGTGATTTCGTCAAGCAATAAGGTCCCATGCTGCGCCTGTTCAAACTTTCCGGCCTGTGCGTGCTGAGCACCACTGAAGGCCCCCTTTTCATAACCGAAAAGCGTCGCTTCCAGCAGACTATCCGGAATCGCCGCACAGTTGATGGCAACGAACGGACCCTTGCTGCGCCCCGAGTGCTGGTGAATATAGTGCGCCACCACTTCCTTGCCCACACCACTCTCCCCGCTCAGCAGGACCGTGGCGTCGGTCTGTGCAACTCGCCTGGCCAGAGCAAAGAGATTGCTGGTCATCGGATCGATGGCGATCACCCGGTCATCACCGGGTGCTTCCGGCAAGCGATAGCGCAGTACATGTGTGAGCAGCGCCTTTGGCTCGAAAGGCTTGAGCAGAAAGTCACAGGCACCTGCCCGCATGGCTTCGACAGCGCGGTCGACGTCGGCGAAAGCGGTCATCAGGACTACCGGCAGGTACGGGAAGCGGCTGCGGATTTCTTTGAGTAAGGCAATGCCATCGACCGGCAACATGCGCACGTCGCTGACGACCAGCGACACGGCATGCCTGACGAGCAGTTGCAACGCCTGGTCACCTCCACCCGCAGAGATCACCGTCTGCCCCGCCAGTTCAAGAGTGTCGCAGATCGCTTCACGCAGAGCAGCGTCGTCTTCAACCACCAGAATCGGCAATCCTTGAGCCATTGTATCCCTGTTCCTTAATGTAAAAGTCATGGCCGTTAGTGCAGCTGCGCTGCCGCCGTTTCGATCGGCAAAAAGATCACGAAATCCGAACCCTCGCCCAGGACCGAACTGACACTGAGGGTCCCGCCGTGTGCGCGCACCACGCCAAGGGCGATGGCCAAACCGAGTCCGGTGCCCTGCGCTCGTGTGGTAAAGAACGGATCGAAAACGCGTAGTTGCACCTCGGGTGCAATCCCGGAACCGGTATCACGCACGCCGATTCGCAACTGCCGACCGCACTCGCTTGCCCAAAGGGTGACTTGCCCGCCTACCGTACAGGCTTGCAAAGCGTTCTCGAGCAGATTCACCAAAGCTCCGGCCAAGGCTTTTCGGCTGCCGGTGACAATGACCCTGGCAGCGCTACAGATCACCCGGAAGGCAACCTGCTTCTCGAGAAACAGCGGCTGCACGGTCTGCGCGGCGTCGCCCAGCAGTTCTTCGGCAGACATCGTATCGCAGCCGATGCTCTCCCCGCGGGCAAACAGCAGTACCTCCTGAATCAAGCGCTCGAGGCGCTGCAGTTGTGCCGTCGTCTTGCTGGCAAAACGGATGCGCGCTGAATCGCTGAGATCTGCCTGACCAAGATTGGCGCTGTAGAGCAAGGCCGTCGCCAGCGGGGTTCGTAACTGGTGTGCCAGCGTCGCTGCCATCTCGCCCATGGCCACCAGGCGCTGATGACGTTCCAGTTCGGCCTTGAGGCCGTGCGCCGCGGTCACATCATGGATCAGCAGGATGCGCCCGCCAGCCGAATCGAGCGGACTCTCGACGATGGCCAGGCGACGCGCATCGAAATGCCATTCTCCCGGCGCTTCGGTTGCCACCAGGCTGGCCTCCAGCACGGCCGGCCAGGACTTACCGATGATCGCTGCTCCAAACATCTCGCAGGCCGCCGGGTTGGCCTCGCTGACACAGGCGGCGCTGTCGAGTACCACCACACCGGCAGGCAAGGCATCGAGCAACAGCGAAAGACGTTCGGATAGTGCCTCCTTCTCCTCGTATTGCCGGCGCAATTCGCCATTGGCGACCGCCAACTCGGCCGTCAGCGACTCGACACGCCGCTGCAGCCCCTGATACGCCTGCGTCAGTGCCTGTGAAACCTGGTTGAAGACGTCGAAAGCCCGTTGTAGCTCCTGTGCTTCATGACCCGGCAGTGGCGCGACTTCGCTCATCGGTTGGCAGCTCCCGTACAATAAACGGCTACAATAGCATTGCAATTATCAGCCTTTTTCGCTTTTTGCTTGCTTGATCGCAGGCTCATCACCGTATCACAAGCATGGCGACAGCCGAAACCACTCCGACAGCAGCCGCGGGCAATCCGCTGGATCGCGTTCGCGAGGCGCTGGCGCGCCTGAGCAACAAGCAGAAAGTACTGCTGATGGTCTCGATCGCGGCCATCATCGCCCTGCTCGTTGCGGCGGGAACCTTGTTCAGACAAAACGAGTTCAGGATACTTTTCTCCAACATCTCCGAACGGGATGGCGGTGCGATCATCGCCGCCCTGGAGCAGATGAACGTTCCCTACAAGTTCAACGACTCGGGCAACGCCATCCTCGTGCCCTGGTGATGTGCCATGTAGGAGCGCACCACTACGTGCGATTGCCCGCGTCGCTGCCGTGCAGGCGTGTAGTCGATCGCTTCGAAGAAGCCGAACTG
>NZ_JDSS02000037.1:251770-257681 GCF_000584955.1 Candidatus Accumulibacter vicinus | reverse complement strand
GCGCCTGCGGCTGGCCTCACAGGGGCTGCCCAGGGGCGGAGCGGTCGGTTTCGAGCTGATGGAGAGCCAGAAATTCGGCATCAGCCAGTTTGCCGAACAGGTCAATTATCAGCGCGGTCTGGAAGGCGAGCTGTCGCGCACCATTCAATCGATTGCGGCGGTTCAGGCCGCGCGCGTGCACCTGGCAATACCGAAGCCGAGTGTTTTCATGCGCGAAGAGATGAAGCCATCGGCATCAGTGATGCTCAACCTCTACCCTGGACGATCGCTCGATGCGGGCCAGATCGCCGGCATCCAGAATCTTGTCGCGGCCAGCGTTCCGCAGCTGGCACCAGCCAGCGTCACGCTGCTCGACCAGAGCGGCACGCTGCTGTCGCAGATGAAGAGCAAGCTGCTCGAGGCCGGCCTCGACCCGACGCAGGTCAAGTACATCCAGGAAGTCGAGGCAAGCATCATCAAGCGCGTTGAAGATATTCTGGCGCCGATCGTCGGCCCCGGCAATGCCCGTGTCCAGATCGCCGCCGACATCGACTTCTCGCAGGCGGAACAGACTGCCGAAACGCATCGACCGAATGTCACTCCGCCGGAGATCAGCATTCGCAGCCAACAGACCAGCGAAACCGCCAGCACCAGCCCGACTGCACAGGGAGTTCCCGGCGCTTTGAGCAATCAACCCCCGGTACCGGCCAGCGCGCCGCTGACACAACCACCGGTCGCGGGTGCCGGGGCCGCGACCACGCCCACCCCGCCGCTGCCCGGGCAACTCAACGCGGCCGGAGTGCAGGCGTCGATCGCCAATGTCGGCCAGCCGATCAGCACCAGCAAGAACTCGACGATCAACTACGAGATCGACAAGACCATCCGCCATGTCAAGCAATCGGTCGGTACCGTCAAACGCCTGTCGGCGGCGGTGGTGGTCAATCAGCGCAAGGAAATCGGCAAGGACGGGAAACTGGCCAACAAGCCGCTGCCAGATGGCGAACTGAAGCAGATCAGCGATCTGGTCAAGGAAGCCATGGGTTTCAGCAAGGATCGCGGTGATACCATTTCAGTGGCCAATGCCCCGTTCACTGTCATCGAAAAGGACGAAGGAATGCCACTCTGGCGTGACCCCGAAATGATTTCGTTGATCAAGGATCTGATCAAGTACGGCGCCCTTGCCGGCATCATTGCCTATCTGCTGCTCGGCGTCGTGCGGCCACTGCTCAAGACCATGCTCCCCTCCCCTGCCGAAAGCCCCGCCACCGTCGGCAGCAAGATTGACGTGCTTGACGAGGAAGAAGGCGAAGAACCCGTGCAGGAGCACGTCCCGACCGCCGCCGAGTTGCTTGAGGCCAAGCTCGCGAAGGCACGCGAACTGGCGGAAGCGGACCCGAAACTGGTGGCCAACATCATCAAGGAATGGATGGGCAGCAATGGCAGCTGACGACGGCGTCGAGAAGAGCGCCATACTGCTGATTTCGCTTGGCGAGGATTACGCCGCATCAGTGCTCAAGCATCTCGGCCCAAAGGAGGTGCAGAAGCTTGGTCATGCCATGGCGGCGTTGAAATCGGTGCCGCGCGTGCGCGTCGACGAAGTGCTGACCGAGTTCAAGCAAACAGCCGACGAATCGGCTGCGGTGCACGTCGATACGGACGCCTATATACGTTCGGTCCTCACCAAGGCGCTGGGTGACGACAAGGCCTCCAACCTGATCTCGCGCATCCTGCAACCCGGCGACACCAATGGTATTGAAGGCCTGAAATGGATGGATGCACCGACGGTCGCTGATCTGATCAGGAACGAGCACCCGCAGATCATCGCCACGATTCTCGTCCATCTCGCCCACGATCACGCCAGCGATATCCTGAACCAGTTTTCGGAAAGGCTGCGCAACGACGTGGTTCTGCGTGTGGCCACTCTCGAAGGCATTCAGCCGGCAGCGCTGCGGGAGCTGAACGACGTGATGCTGCGCCTGCTCTCGGGATCAGGCAACATCAAGAAGTCGGCCATGGGTGGCGTGCGCGCGGTCGCCGAGATGCTCAATTTCATGGGCAGCGCCAATGAGACCGCGGTCATGGATTCGATCCGCGAGTACGATCCGGACCTGGCGCAGAGAATTCTCGACGAAATGTTCGTCTTCGAGAATCTCCTCGATCTCGACGACCGGGGCATTCAGCTACTGTTGCGAGAAATTCAGTCGGAATCGCTGATCCTGGCCATGAAGGGTGCCAGCGAGCCTCTACGTGCCAAGATTTTCAAGAACATGTCGCAGCGTGCCTCGGAAATGTTGCGCGAAGATCTCGATTCGCGCGGCCCGGTTCGCCTCTCGGAAGTCGAGGCCGAGCAGAAGGAAATCCTCAAGATCGTCCGCCGCCTCGCCGACGAAGGCCAGATCGTACTTGGCTCCGCGGGTGGCGAGGAAATGCTGTGAGCCTGCAACGGCAATGAGCAACCCGATCCCGAAGGAGAAGATGACCGCCTACCAGCGCTGGGAACTGGCTTCTTTCGATGCCGAACGGCCGCCAGTGACGCCCCCGGACGTTCGGCTGGACGTTCCCCCGGCCGAGGCAGCGCAGGTGGCAGGCGAAATCGAAACACCGCCGCAGGAGCCCCCTCTGGCGCTGCCCACCGCTGAGGAAATCGAGCGCGTTCATCACGAAGCGCATACCGCGGGATACACCGCGGGATATAGTACCGGCTACGCAGCCGGCTACGCGGCCGGCTATGACGAAGGGATCAAAGCAGCGCAGGCGGTGGCAACCGATATGGCTTCGCTGATGGACCACCTGCAACAGGCACTGGCCGCCATTGATCAGGACGTGGCCGAGCAGTTGCTGGTCCTGGCGATCGAAATTGCCAATCAGGTCTTGCGCCAGAGTCTGCATGTTCAACCGGAGCTGATCTTGCCGGTGGTCAGGGAAGCGGTCACCGCCCTTCACCCGCATCATGGTCAGCCTCTGCTGTTCGTGCACCCGGATGACGCAGCGCTGGTTCGCAGCCATCTGGGCGAGCAGCTCGCCCATGCCAACTGGCGAATCATCGACGACAAGACGCTCAGCGCTGGCGGCTGCCGAGTTGAACTCGGTGCCAGCGAGGTCGACGCCACCCTGGAAACGCGTTGGCGACGCGTCATTGAAGCCATCGGCGTCAGCCAGGAATGGCTAAAGGCCCGGGAATGAAGTCCATTAGGAAAGACGATGACTGATCGCACTGAAAACCAGCACCTGGCCGCATGGCAAGGTTTCCTCAATGGCTGCCGACAGACCGCCAGCCAGGTCAGCTCGCTGCTGCCGAGCGGCCACCTGACCCGCATCAATGGATTGGTCATGGAGGCTTCGGGGCTCAAGTTACCCCTTGGCAGTTCATGCCGAATCGTTCCGTCGGGTGGCTCGCCGATCGAGGCAGAAGTGGTTGGCTTCAATGGCGAGCGACTTTTCCTGATGCCCTCGGAAGATGTCTACGGTCTCTCGCCGGGAGCCAGGGTGGTCGCCCTCGAAACACCCAACCCGCCCCCGCAGGTCGGTCGGCCACCCCCGGCACGCCGGCGCTGGATCGACCGTGCCAAACTGGTTCCAGTCGGTGAGTCGCTGCTCGGCCGTGTCCTTGATGGCGCCGGCCGACCGCTTGATCGGCTCGGTCCTCTGCACGCGAACTCCCTTCGCCCGCTCCAGAGTCGGCCCTTCAATCCCATGTCCAGGGCACCGATCAACCAGCCCCTCGATGTCGGAGTACGCGCAGTCAATGCCTTGCTCTGCGTCGGCCGCGGCCAGCGGATGGGACTTTTCGCCGGATCGGGGGTCGGCAAGAGCGTCCTGCTCGGCATGATGGCTCGCTATACTGCGGCTGAGGTGATTGTCGTCGGGCTGATCGGAGAGCGCGGACGTGAAGTCAAGGAGTTCATCGAACAGATCCTGGGTGAGGAAGGCCTCCGCCGTTCGGTCGTCATCGCCGCACCGGCTGACGTCAGCCCGCTGATGCGCATGCAGGGCGCGGCCTACGCGACATGTATCGCCGAATACTTCCGGGATCGCGGCCGGCAGGTGCTGCTGATCATGGACTCGCTGACCCGCTACGCGATGGCACAACGCGAGATTGCCCTGGCCATCGGCGAACCCCCGGTCACGCGTGGCTACCCGCCGTCGGTTTTCGCACGTTTGCCGCAACTCGTCGAGCGCGCCGGCAACGGCCTCGAAGGCGGAGGTTCGATCACCGCCTTCTACACCGTACTCGCCGAAGGTGACGACCAGCAGGATCCCATCGCCGATGCCGCAAGAGCCATCCTTGACGGCCACATCGTTCTGTCACGGACGCTCGCCGATGCGGGCCACTATCCGGCCATCGACATCGAGCAATCGATCTCGCGCGCCATGGTCAATCTCGTCAGTCCAGCGCATCTGCAGTACATCCGCAAATTCAAGAGCCTCTTTTCGCGCTATCAACGATCGCGCGACCTGATCAGCGTTGGTGCCTATGCCGCGGGTTCTGACCCGCAGCTCGACCAGGCAATCGCCATCTATCCGCGATTCGAGGAATTGCTGCAACAGAACCTCAGCCAGCGCTCGGATTTTACCCACAGCGTTGCGCGTCTGCGCGCCTTGTTCGAGCCGACGGCATGAGCCGCTGACACGACCTTGAGATCAACCTAACGGTCATGACTTTTCCAGCTTCTCCCGAGGATCCCCGACCCCCTTCTCCCGCCTGCGAGCGAAAGGAGATTCGCCAATCGCTGGCGCAGCTTTCACATTAATCGGAGAATTCGGCGTGGCCAAACCTTTCTCCCTGCAGATGGTGCTCGATCTGATGCGCAATCGTCACGACGAGGCAACACAGTCGCTCGCTCGTCTGCTGGCGGCCGAACGTGACGCCAAGAAGAAGCTCGAAATGCTGCTGCAGTATCGGGAGGAATACACCACCCGCTTCCGGGAAGCTGCCCAGGATGGGCTGGGGCAACCCGAATGGCGCAATTTCCAGGAATTCCTGAACCGGCTCGATGAAGCCATCACGCAACAGCTTCAGTCCGTCAGCTTGCAAGAGGCGCATACTGCCGCCGGTCAGGCAGAGTGGCGGCAGCAGCAGAAGCGCTTGAAAGCCTTTGACGCGCTCTCCGAACGCCATCGCGCCAGCGAAGCACGCTGGGAATCTCGCCAGGAGCAGAAGACCCAGGACGAGTTTGCTGCCCGCCACAAAAGCCGCGAGGAAGATCGCTGACCCGACTTTGGCACGATGCTTGCTCATATGGCTGCAGCTCCTTCCGAAAGTGACCGATCATGACCCTTGCCGTCGTTTCAACGTCCTTCCAGCCACGCCTCCAGGCAAAGTCCGTCGAGGACACAGGCCCTCCGGCGACTGACCCCCAGCACCCAGGCCTCGACTTTGCCAGCATTCTACTCGGCCTGCCAGTCGCTGCCGCCAGTCCACTGCCCGAAGACGACAAGCCGGACAAGCACGAGATGATCATTGCCGACGCCGGCACAGGGGCCGCTGCTACCGACCCACAATTCCTGGCCACGCTTGGTTACCTGCCATCGCCAGACCTTTCAGAAGTTGCAGGAAATTCCAAGATGGCCCTCTCTTTGCCAATCGGCACCGAGGGACCACTGCCATCGACGTCCGCGAGAATCGGGCCAGATACCCAGGAAATCAGGGCGCAGAGCAGCGATGACCGGCAGCAATCGGCATCGGCCTTATTGGCTGCCGACGACAAACCGGCAAAATTTGCCGTTACTCAATTCACTGTACCCTCCGCCAAGCAATCCGGGACGAGCACGCCCAGCAGCCCGGGCACACTCGCAGCGATGCCCTCCCCCGCACAGTCCGGGCTGAACACCTTCGAACTGGGCGACCCGGCCGGCAGTCCGGGCACGCTCGCGGCGATGCCCTCCCTTGCACAGTCCGGGCTGAACACGTTCGAACTGGGCGATCCGGCCC
>NZ_JDSS02000037.1:239254-251760 GCF_000584955.1 Candidatus Accumulibacter vicinus | reverse complement strand
CCCTGCAGAGTCCGGGCTGAATACGCCCCAACTGCGCGATCCGGCCAGCAATCCGGGCACGCTCGCGGTGATGCCCTCCCTTGCACAGTCCGGGCTGAACACCTTCGAACTACGCGACCCGGCCGGCAGCCCTGGCACGCTCGCGGCGATGCCCTCCCCTGCAGAGTCCGGGCTGAATACGCCCCAACTGCGCGATCCGGCCGGCAGTCCGGGCACGCTCGCGGCGATACCCTCCTCCGCACAGTCCGGGCTGAATACGCCCCAATTGCGCGATCCAGCCAGTCAGCCGAACATGCTCTCGACAATGCCCCCCCCTCCTGAGCCCGGGCCAAACACGACCGAGCTGCGCGATCCGGCCAGCAGCCCGAGCACGCTCGCAGCCGTCCCCGGCAACGCCATGAGTGGTGCAGCAGTCACCGACCACATCACTGATCACCTTCGGACACCGCTGCGGGACTCGTCCTGGGCCGGCGACCTGGGTCAGAAGCTGTTGTGGTTTGCCAGCAATGAAAAGCAGCTCGCCCACCTGACCCTGCATCCACCGCAACTCGGATCGATAGAGATCACCCTGAACCTGGAGAAGGACGGCGCTACCGCTCACTTTGTCTCGCCCAATGCCGATGTGCGTGGCGCCATCGAAACGGCGGTGCCACGCCTGCGCGAGATGTTCGCCGGTACAGGAATCGCTCTCGGGCAGGTGAGTGTCGGCAGCGAGTCGTTCCGTCAGCAGCCGGACGGACAGCAGGAATCGTCGCACCGGCCCCGTCCACAGGCTGATAACGCTATACTTGGCAGCGATTCCGCCAACGGCCTGTCAAGCAAGACCTTCGTCACCCAGCGCGGCCACGGGCTGATCGACATTTTCGCGTAGCAATAGCCGCCCAGCCGGGACGAAGCACGCTTATCGGCATGGACCAGGCTGCACACCCAGGGAGAGAACTGCCGCATGGCCAAGGATGCAAAGCCCGTAACCGAGGGCGTGGACGCCCCACCAGCGAAGAACAACAAGAAACTGTTCATCATCATCGCGATCCTGGTGCTGGTTCTCGGCATCGGCGGGGTAACCGCCTTTCTGATGTTGAGGCATTCCCCGGAGCAGGGCGACGATGACGGCGAAGTCGCCGTGGAAAAAGTCAAACCGGTCAAGAAGAAGAAAGTTGACAAGAATGCACCGCCAGTCTATATCCCACTCGATGCCTTCACCGTCAATCTTGTCCCGGAACGTGGTGATCAGTTTCTGCAACTGGTCCTGTCGGTCGAGGTCGACGATCCGCAGACAGGTGAGCAGCTCAAGGTGTACATGCCGAAGCTGCGCAATGACCTGACCTTGCTGCTGTCGAGCAAGAAAGCCTCGGATTTGATCAGTACCGAAGGCAAGGAGAAGCTGGCGCGGGAGATCATGGAAAAAATGAACGGCGTTCTCGACCCGGCCGGCAAAGGGAAGAGCCGTGACGGGCCAATCAGAGAGGTGTTATTCACCTCGTTCATCATTCAATAAACTGCAATGAGCGCCGATTTTCTCTCCCAGGATGAAGTCGACGCCCTGCTCAAAGGCGTCAGCGGCGAAGCCGACGAACCCGAAGAGATTCAAGAGGCTGGCGAGGGTCCCCGTCTATACAATCTCGGAACGCAGGAACGGATCGTCCGGGGGCGCATGCCGACGCTCGAGCTGGTCAATGAGCGTTTTGCCCGTTACCTTCGCATCGGTCTTTTCAACTATATGCATCGCAGCGCCGAGATCTCGGTGGGCTCGATACGTGTGCAGAAATACAGCGAGTTTACCCGCAACCTGGTGGTACCGACCAACCTGAATCTGGTCGCCGCCAAACCATTGCGTGGTACGGCCCTGTTTGTCTTCGACCCCAGTCTGGTCTTTCTGGTGGTAGACAACATGTTCGGCGGCGACGGCCGCTTTCACACGCGTGTCGAAGGCCGGGATTTCACCGCCACCGAACAACGCATCATTCATGGACTGCTGGCAGTTGTATTCAGCGAATATGGCCGCTCATGGAAGCCGGTCTACGATCTCGCATTCGAGTACATCCGCTCCGAAATGAACTCGCAGTTCGCGAACATTGCCACACCGTCCGAGATCGTCATCGCAACGACTTTTTCGCTGGAATTCGGCGGCTCAAGCGCGGACATGCACATCTGTTTCCCCTACTCGATGATCGAACCGATTCGCGATTTGCTGTACAGCTCCATGCAGAGCGACCAGCTGTCAACCGATCGACGCTGGATCATCATGTTGCGCAATCAATTGAAACATGCTGAAGTCGAAATTACGGCCCAACTGGCCAAGCAGACGGTGACCCTGCGCGAGATTCTCAGGTTGAAAATCGGCGACGTCATCCCTCTTGAAGTCCCCGATAAAATCGTCGCGCTGGTCGACGAAGTCCCCCTGCTGGAATGCCGCTACGGACAGCAACGTGGGCAGTACGCGCTCAAGATCGAGCGTTTCATGACCTCCGAAATCGCGGAGGCTTCCGTGGGAGAAAGCAATGGCTAAAGAAACCAACGATTACGCGTCTCCGACGACTGACGACACTGAAGATGACTGGGCGGCGGCAATGGCTGAACAGGCCATGGCTGACGCAACACCCGCCGCCAGGGCACAACCCGCCAACATCTTCCCGAGTTTCGATGACTCGGACCACAAGACTTCGATGATGAACGAACTCGACATGATCCTGGACATTCCCGTCCAGATCTCGGTCGAACTCGGGCGCACCAAAATCACCATCAAGAACCTCCTGCAACTTGCCCACGGTTCGGTCGTCGAACTGGACGCCATGGCAGGTGAACCGCTGAATGTCTTCGTTAACGGCACGCTGATCGCACAAGGCGAAGTGGTGGTGGTCAACGACAAATTCGGCATTCGTCTGACCGATATCGTGACCCCCTCCGAACGGGCGCGCAAAATCGGACACTGAGCGTCTCTGCCGGACATTTTTCTGGCCGATCACGACGTTTTGACCTTCTCTCCACTTGCTTTAAGATAGTGGCTCGTCTCCCAGTCTGGCCGACCCTCTTGATTCGTCACTGCAAACCCATTGGCCGTCACGGCACCCGCGAGGTGGGCCGTTTGCTGTTCGCCCTGCATGCGGGCAGCGCCTTCGCGCAGGCTGCCGAAGCGCCTGGCGTTTCGGCGAGCATGTTGCTGCAGACCGTTCTGGCTCTGGTCCTGGTCATCGGCGTTCTGTTTCTCGCCGCGTTCTTGCTGCGCAAGCTCAATGGGGGCCGCGGATTCGGCAGCAGTGGCCCCTTGCGCGTCGTGGGTGGTCTGATGATTGGCACCCGTGAGCGAATCGTGCTCGTTGAAATCGGCGACACCTGGATCGTTATCGGCCTCGTGCCTGGCCAGATCCGGACCCTGCACACGCTGCCGAAAGGCGATCTCAACCCTGCCGGCGATGGCGAGCGGCATTTTGCGCAGTGGCTGAAACAGATCACCGAGCGCAAGAATGAAGGCGGTTAAGCACCTCCCCTGGATGCTTCTGCTCGCACTCGTCGCGCCAGGGGCTGCCTGGGCCCAGGCCGGCGGGCTGCCGATGCTGACCAGTACGCCAGGCACCGGTGGCAGCCAGACCTACACCTTGTCGATCCAGACTCTGCTGACGCTGACGGCACTCACTTTCCTGCCGGCTGCGCTGCTGATGATGACCAGCTTCACACGCATCATCATCGTCCTCTCGCTGTTACGGCAGGCGCTGGGCACCCAGAGTTCGCCGCCGAATCAGGTGCTGATCGGTCTCTCGCTGTTCCTGACCTTTTTCATCATGTCCCCGGTACTCGACACGGTCTACAGCGATGCCTATCTCCCCTTGTCGGAGAACCGGATCAGCTACCTCGAGGCCATTGATCGAGGGGCGGTGCCGCTGCGCAAGTTCATGCTCAAACAGACCCGTGAGGCCGACATCGCCCTTTTCGCGCGCATGACCAAGACCGCGAACTTCGCATCGGCCGAAGACATTCCGATGCGCCTGCTGATCCCGGCGTTCATCACCAGCGAGCTGAAGACGGCCTTTCAGATCGGCTTCATCATCTTCATCCCGTTCCTGGTCGTCGACATGGTGGTTGCCAGCGTGCTGATGTCGATGGGCATGATGATGATGTCGCCGGTGCTGGTGGCGCTGCCCTTGAAACTGATGCTGTTCGTGCTCGTCGATGGCTGGCATCTGCTGCTCGGATCGCTGGTCGCGAGTTTTGCCACATGACCCCCGAGCTGGTCATGGATATCGGGCGCCAGGCAGTCGAGATGACCTTGCTGATGTCCGCACCGTTGTTGCTGGCCGCGCTGCTGATCGGCCTGATCATCAGCATCTTTCAGGCAGCGACCCAGATCAACGAGCAGACTCTCTCCTTCATTCCCAAGCTGGTGGGGATGTACCTGATCCTTCTTCTGGCCGGCCCGTGGATGCTCGAGCTGATGGTCGACTATGTGCGGCGGCTGTTCGAGAGCATTCCGCTCCTGATCGGCTGAACGCCGCATGATCAGCCTGAGCGCTGCCGAGATCAACGCCTGGGTGGTGGCCTTCTTCTTCCCGCTGGCGCGCATTCTGGCCGTTTTCGCCGCGGCTCCGCCATTCGACCATCCTGCCCTGAGCACGCGTGTCCGATTGCTGCTCGGCCTGGCGATCAGCATCGCCATCGTGCCCGTACTGCCCGGCGTGCCGCCGCTGGATCCGGCGTCGGGAACCGGCCTGCTGATCCTGGCGCAACAACTGCTCGTCGGATTCGCCATGGGTTTTTCCATCCGCCTGGTGTTCACCGCGGTGGACATGGCGGGCCACCTGATCAGCCTGCAGATGGGTCTCGGCTTTGCCACTTCATATGACCCGCAGACCGCCGGCCAGACTGCAGTCATTTCGGAATTCATGGGACTTCTGGCCTTGCTGGTGTTCCTGGCCATCAACGGCCACCTGATGGTGGTCGCCACCCTGGCGCACAGCTTTACGGTGCTTCCCGTCAGCACCCAGGGTTTCACAGCGGACTCCTGGAGGAGACTGGCGAACGCGGGCGCGATCATCTTTTCTTCGGGTCTACTGCTGGCACTGCCCATCATCGTCGCCTTGATGATCAGCAACCTGGCCCTGACGATTCTGAGCCGCGCCGCACCGCAACTCAACCTGATGGCCATCGGCTTTCCGCTGACCATCGCGCTCGGATTCGCCGCCTTGGTGGTCGGCCTGTCGTATCTGGGCGCCCCCCTGCAACAATTGTTCGAATACGGCCTGGAGTCGATGCTCGGAAATTTGCATATTGCCCGCTAAAGTTTTCCAGCGGCGAGTCGTAAGAAAAAGTGTCAGCGAAACAATCGCCACACAGGACGGGCCGGCAGACACCTCAGAGGCAGATCACCGGGAACCCGAAGTTATTCGACTCAGTCAGGAGAAGGAAAATGCCCCAAGTCATCAACACCAACGTCGCGTCGTTGAACTCGCAACGCAGCCTCAACATGTCGCAAGCCTCGCTCTCCACCTCGCTGCAGCGCTTGTCCTCGGGCCTGCGCATCAACAGCGCCAAGGACGACGCCGCCGGCCTCGCCATTTCAACGCGGATGAGTTCACAGATCACCGGCCTCAACCAGGCTTCGCGCAACGCCAATGACGGCATTTCGCTGGCGCAGACCGCGGAAGGCGGCCTGCAGAGCATCACCGACTCGCTGCAGCGGATGCGCGAGCTGTCGGTACAGGCCTCCAACGCCACCAACACCGCCACCGACCGCGCCGCCTTGCAACAGGAAGTCGACACGCTGGTGCAGCAGATCAATACTGTCGCCAGTCAGACCGCATTCAACGGCGTCAAGCTGCTCGACGGCACCTTCAACGCGCAGTCCTTCCAGGTCGGGGCGAACAGCGGCGAAGCGCTGACGATCAGTTCGCTTGCCAGCGCCAAAGCCGATGCGCTGGGCGTCGGCACGACTTCCTCGTTCAGTTCGACCACCGCCGGCGCAGTCGCCACCGGGGCCATTGCCGCCGGCGGCATCACCGTCAATGGCTATGGCATCGGACCGAGCGTGCGGGACGGCCTTTCCGCAGCGGGAAGCAACGATAGCGCCATCTCCAAAGCGGCGGCCTTCAACGCCGTGTCGGGCCAGACCGGAGTGACGGCCAAGGCAAGCGCCACCACGTTGACCGGCGTCGCGAACACGGCACAGGCTGCCATCGCTGGCGATAGCACCGACTTCATTTATGTCAATAACGTCAAACTGGGTGCCATCGCGGCAGGAGCAGACGCCATCACCCAGGGCGCCAACGTCGCCGCAGCATTCAATGCCGTTTCCAACCAGAGCGGCGTCACCGCCACTTTCAGCACTTCGACGGGCGCGGTCTCGCTGACCGCTGCCGATGGCCGCAACATCAGCCTGATCGGCCGTGGTACAGGGGCTGATGTCGCGAACACCGGTTTGACCGTCGGCGACGATGCCGGCGTCAACAGCAACATCGTCGCTGCCGGCGCCAGTACCGGAGCCGCCCTGGCTGCCGGAGATCTGACGATCAATGGCTACGATATTGGCGCAGTTGCCGCCGATGCTGCCGCGACGCCAGGGAACAATTTGGCTGCCGCGATCAATGCACTGACCAGCAAGACCGGGGTTACGGCAACCAATGCCGCTGGCACCCTGACCTTGTCGGCCGGCGAGGGACAAGCCATCACCATCAGTGGCAACCTGGCGCACGCAACCGCTACGGCAACCGCCACCGGCTTCAGCGCAGATCAACTCGGCGCAGGTGCCGACGAAACCGCCAATGCCGCATCTTCCAATGCCATCATTACGCGAGGCAACATCACGCTAAACACTACGAATAGTGCCGGCATCACCCTGAGTGGTTCCGACATTGCACGCTCCGGACTGAGTTCAGCCTATACGGCTGCCACGGCCACATTTGGCGCCGGCATCGCCAGCGTTGATCTGACCACCGCCACCGGTGCGCAAAATGCCATCGCAATGATCGACTCGGCGCTGGCGAACATCAACTCGAGTCGGGCCAACCTCGGTGCGCTGCAGAACCGCTTTGCCAGCGTCGTCAGCAATCTGGCGACCACCTCGGAAAACCTGACGGCCTCGCGCAGCCGCATTCTTGACGCCGACTTCGCTGCCGAAACCGCCAACCTGAGCCGCGGGCAGATCATGCAGCAGGCCGGTACGGCGATGCTGGCGCAGGCCAACTCGCTGCCGCAGGGGGTACTCTCGCTGCTACGCGGCTAAGCAAACGCCGTCAAATAGCGCTAAGATCAGGGGCGCGGTCGTGATCAGGCGGTCGCGCCCTGGCGTCTGTTTCTAAGGAGTCCGAGATGAACATTCCATCCACTGCCGCTTCACTACCCCCCCAGAACAATCTGGTCGTTGTCAGCTCTGCGGCACGTGACGTCAAAACAGCGGGCGAAACCAGAACCATTGACCCCACGCTGACCCTGCTGCCGGTACAGCCCCCCGACCGGGCGCAGCTTGAAGCAGCCACCCAGAGCGTCCGCGATTTCGTCAAGCCGATCAACGACAATCTGGAGTTCAGTGTGGACGGAGATTCCGGGCAATTGGTGGTCAAGATCATCGACAGCGCCACCAAGGAAGTGATTCGCCAGGTACCTTCGCAGGAAATGCTGGCCATTGCCAAGGCTCTCGACAGCATCAAGGGATTATTTGTCAAACAGTCGGTCTGACCAGTTGCCTCGCTTGCAGTTCGCAGCTCACAGCCGCAGGAGAAAATCATGACGGTCTCGTCACCGGGCCTCGGCTCGAACCTTGATGTGAACAGCATCGTCAGCCAGTTGATGGCGGTGGAAAAACGACCGCTGACCGTTCTGGCACAGAAGCAGGCCGGCTTTCAGGCCAAGATTTCGGCACTCGGATCGCTGCAGGGGACGATTTCAGCCATGCAGACGGCGGCAGGAAATCTGGTGCCCGTCAGTGGCACGACGGCAGCGCAAAAATTCACGGTTTTGAGAACGTCGGTGGCCGACGCGACGATCGCTTCGGCGACCACGACATCGAGCGCAGTCGCCGGCACCTATCGTCTGGCAGTGACCCAACTCGCCACACAGCACAGCATCGCCACCCCGGGTGGAGCCAGTTCGCCCTTTTCGGGGACCAACGGAACCCTCCCGGACGGCGGTACGCTGACCCTTGCGCTGGGCACGGCAGACGGCGTCACGGTGAGCAAGACGACCGACATCACCATCGCAGATGACGCCACGCCGGAGGCCATCCGCGACGCGATCAACGCCGCCAACGCCGGCGTTGCGGCGCTGGTGATCAATGGAACCGATGGCAAGCAACTCCTGTTGACCAGCGATACTGCCGGCAGCAACCAGGTCATCAAGATTTCTGGAAGTACGGGCCTGTCCTACGTCGCTCCAGAGGCCAGGCACCACAGCGTCAGCACGGACATCGGCGTATTTTCCGGGATCGGCGGCACCCTGCCGGTCAGCGGCACGCTGACCATCAAACTCGGTGACAGCGACGGGTCCAATATCAACAAGACCACCGATGTCACCATTGCCGCTGACTCCACCCCGGAAATGATGCGCGACGCAATCAACAGCGCGAGCGCAGGCGTGACGGCAAAAGTCGTCGACGGCACCTCAGGCAAGCAGCTGGTGTTGACCAGCAACGCCGGCGGCAGCAACCAGTTCATCGAATTGTCGGGGAGCGCCGCCCCTGCCAGCACCCGGTCGGATCCAGTCGAGCCGGCGGATACCTTTACCCAGACGCACGCCGCGCTCGGCGCCACCTTCACACTGAATGGCGTTGCGGTGTCGTCCGCCACCAACACCGTGACGACGGCGATCGACGGCATCACCCTGAATCTGCTGAAAGGCCCGGAAGCGCCCGCGACCTCGCTCAGCACCACACTGACGATCAGCAAGGACAATACCAGCCTGACCACCGGCGTCAACGCGCTGGTCAAGGCGATCAACGATTTCCAGAGCACCGCCAGGAATCTCGGCAGTTACGATGCAACCAGCAAGAAAGCCGGTACGCTCAACGGCGACAGCACGCTGCGGACGGCACAGAATTCCTTCCGCACCGCACTTGGCGAGGTTCCCTCCGCACTCGCCGGCGCCAGCCTGCAACGTCTGTCGGACATCGGTGTCAGCCTGCAGAAGGACGGCACGCTGACCGTCGATGCCGCCAAACTGAACACGGCCATCGGCAAGGATTTCAACGGCGTCGCCAACCTGGTCGCCGCCTACGGCAGCGCAGTCAAGAGCGCTGCCGACGGACTGGTCGGCAGCGGTGGCCTGATTGCCGCTCGTAGCGACGGACTCAATTCGTCGATCAGCAACCTCGGCAAGCAATCGACCGTGATCTCGGATCGGCTGGTCCAGATCGAAGCGCGCTATCGCAAGCAATTCACCTCACTCGACACGCTCATCGCAGGAATGACCACGACCAGCTCTTTCCTGACGCAGCAACTCGCCAATCTGCCCAAGTACAGTAATAGTTAATCGTTCGCCAGGAGTCCGCAATGTTCGGCAATGCACGCAACGCGATTTCAGCCTATCAGAAGGTAGGTATCGATGCAGCCATTGAGGTGGCCGACCCGTACCGGCTGATTCTGCTGCTCTTCGCCGGCGCCCAGACCGCTATCGGCAAGGCCCGCGCCGCCATGCAGCAACAACAGATCGCGGCCAAAGGGGAAGCCATTTCCAAAGCCATCGACATCATCGGCAACGGCCTCAAGGTCAGCCTCGACCTTGAACAGGGTGGCGAGCTCGCCGAGCGCCTCTATGCCCTTTACGACTACATGGTACTGCGCCTGCTGCGCGCCAACCTCGACAACGATTTGCGCGCGCTCGAGGAAGTCGCTGCCCTGCTCGAAGAGATTCATGGTGCCTGGCGAGAAATCTCACCCCAGGCGCAACAAAGAGCCGTTGCATGACTTCCTCGCTGAGCGCGCTCGAGCACCTGCTGGCGCTTGCCGAAGCGATGCTCAGAGCTGCCGAAGACGGGGACTGGGAATTGCTGGCCAGGCACGAGGCCGACCGCCGAGCCCTGACCGACAGTCTGCCAAACCACCTGACAAGCCAGCTCGCACCCGCGGCGGCCATGCGCGCACGTACGCTGATCGAGAATTGCCAGCGCTGCGATGCGCGCATCCGCCCGCTGGTCGAGGCCCGCTTGAACGAACTGCGCGTCGTTCTGCGAGAAGTTTGAGCAATTGTCACGCACGGCCATGATTTTTCGAGACACATCCGATCACAAGATATTCATGGCCGTTTCCCTCCCCCCAACCCCTCCCCCGCGAAGGGGAGGGAAACGGCCATGATCCGCCCCGACGTCGCCAACCGCCTGCAGCCGACTGCCGATCTCACTCTGCGGCCGGCGTCGCCGGGACAGGAGATTACCGACAAGCTTTCCGGCCTCGTTGTCGGACAGCGCTTATTGGCTGAAATCCAATCGCTGCTGCCCAACGGCTCGTACCGCGCGCTGATCAACCAGCGCAGCATCACCCTCGCCCTGCCCTTTGCCGCCAGGAGCGGCGACGCGATCGAGCTGGAGGTCGCCGAGAGCAACGGCAAACTGACGCTGGCGGTGCTGGCAAAAGCAGTATCCGACAGCGGCCAGCGGGGTGTCGAAGCGGCCGCCACCAGTCTGAGCCGCACCGGGCAACTGATCAGCGATCTGCTTGGCGGCACACGCAACGCCGGCCCCGTGGCGCTGCCGCTCAACGGCAATCAGCCGATCGCCGCCCGCCCACCGGCCAACGCCCAGGAGCTGCTACCCTTGCTCAAGCAAGCGATCAGCGAGAGCGGCATGTTTTACGAATCGCATCAGGCAGGATGGGTCGAGGGCCGCTACAGCAAGGCGCAATTGCTGCAGGAGCCACAGGGGAAGCTGCTTCCCCTGGTGACGGTACAGCAAGCAGCAGTTCCCCGGCTCGCGGCCACCCTGGTCGCGACCGCACAGGAATCGTCCCGGGCCAGCGAACCTCGCGGCATGACAGGCGCCACCGGAGAAGCCGCGCAGGCCAGACCGGCAGACCCAAACGTCGCCACCAGCCAGGCGGCTCCCCTGGTGGCCGCACCACCCGATGCGGCTGCCCAGGTCACGGTTGCACAGGAATCGTCCCTGGCCAGCGAACTTCGTGGCATGACAGGCGCCGCCGGAGAGGCCGCGCAGGCCAGGCCGACCGACCCAAACGTCGCCACCAGCCAAGCGGCGCCCCTGTTGCAGGAACCCGAGGGAATACCGGCTCCCGTGTTGGCAGAGCAGCAAACAACGACGCCCCGGCTCGCGCCCCCCCCGGTCGTGACCGTGCAGGAATCACCCCAGGCTGCCGAACTACTCGCCGTGTCAGACACCGCCGTGGAGGCCAACCCAGCGCAGGCCAGGCCGGCAGATCCGATCCCTGCTACCAGCCAGTCGGCCCAGTCTTCCCAAACGCCCCAGCCCCCCCCATCCGCACCGCCTTCCCAGCCCGTCGCCCCGCAGGCACAGGCGATCGTCCAGCAGCAACTCGAAGCCTTTGCGACCCAGAATTTTTCATGGCAGGGACAAATCTGGCCCGGTCAGCAAATCCGCTGGGAGATTGCCAACGAAATTGACCCCCGTGAAAGCAGGGGTGACGGCGCTGCTGATTCCGGCGAGAACAGCGAAAAGTGGCAGACACGGCTGCGTCTGACACTTCCCCAGCTCGGCGAGGTCGATGCCCGGCTGCACATCCAGGGCAAGCAGATCACGCTGGCCGTGGTCGCCCCCGACGCCGGGACCCGCGCACGATTGCGCAGCGAGGTCGCAGCCCTGCGCAGCCAGTTCGAACAGGCCGGCCTGGACCTTGCGTCATTGGGAATTACCGCGCCACCCGCGAGTATCCAGCCCGCTCAATGAGCAGTGGCAGACGCCGCAGCACCCCACGATGCGAAACCGGAAGCAGGCCAATCATGACCAGGCAGGCTCGGCCTCCTGCTGCTGGCCGGCGTGGAAAACCCTGCACGGCCAATGTTCGGGCACGGGCAAAAAAGACTGAATCCGTGAAATAGTTGGCTAAAGTTTTCCTGACGCAAGCCGATGATCTAATCGTCTGACGCGTTTCGATGTGCTCGACCGGCATCCCAAAAAACGCCCTTGCGCATTAATTTAATTTACTTTCAAGACTTTTTTCAGGGCAAGAAAAGTCTCCGAGGAAGAATAGATGTCAATCATTACGTCCCTTACGACCACACAGATCAGTACTCTGGATGCCGGACAAATCGCTGCACTCACGACCAGCGAGATACGAGAACTCTCCACCAGCCAGATCGCCGCCGGCCTCAGCACCACCCAGATCATGGCCATGACCACCGTGCAAGTCGCCGCACTCACCACCAATCAGCTGGTCAATGGTCTCACCACCAGTCAGTTGACGGCAATGGAAACCGCCGATATCGCAGCGCTCAAGAGCAGCCAGGTCGCCGCCCTCACCACCACTCAGATTGCTACCCTGGGCACCGCCCAGGTGGCGGCGCTGACCTCGTCGCAGGTCGCCGCGCTCACCACCAACCAGCTCGTCAACGGCCTG
>NZ_JDSS02000037.1:238717-239244 GCF_000584955.1 Candidatus Accumulibacter vicinus | reverse complement strand
GCAGCAGCCAGATCGCCGGGATCAGAACGGCACAGCTCGCCGCCCTGACCACCGCCCAGATCGCCAGCCTCGGTACCGCCCAGATTGCCGCGCTGACTTCGGTGCAGATAGCCGCATTCACCACCAATCAGCTCGTCAATGGCTTCAGTTCCGCCCAACTGGCGGCGATGGAAACCGCCGATGTCGCGGCACTCAAGAGCAGCCAGGTGGCCGCCCTCACCACCAGTCAGATCGCCAACCTCGGCACCAGCCAGATCGTCGCGCTGACCTCCTCGCAGGTCCGCGCCCTGACCACCAACCAGCTCATCAACGGCCTCACCAGCAACCAGCTGACGGCCCTGGAAACCCGTGATGTCGCGGCACTCAAGACCGTCCAGGTGGCCGCCCTGACCAGCAGCCAGATCGCCATCGTCCTGGGCAGCAGCCAGATCGCCGGGATCAGAACGGCACAGCTCGCCGCCCTCACCACCGCCCAGATCGCCAGCCTCGGCACCGACCAGATTGCCGCGCTGACTTCGGCGCAGATG
>NZ_JDSS02000037.1:238469-238707 GCF_000584955.1 Candidatus Accumulibacter vicinus | reverse complement strand
CAACCTCGGCACCAGCCAGATCGTCGCGCTGACCTCGTCGCAGGTCCGCGCCCTGACTACCAACCAGCTCATCAACGGCCTCACCAGCAACCAGCTGACAGCCCTGGAAACCCGTGATGTCGCGGCACTCAAGACCAGCCAGGTGACCGCGCTGACCAGCAGCCAGATCGCCATCGTCCTGGGCAGCAGCCAGATTGCCGGGATCGGCACGGCACAGATCGCCGCCCTCAACACCGCT
>NZ_JDSS02000037.1:229896-238459 GCF_000584955.1 Candidatus Accumulibacter vicinus | reverse complement strand
CATCGTCCTGGGCAGCAGCCAGATTGCCGGGATCGGCACGGCACAGGTCGCTGCCCTCACCACTGCCCAGATTGCCAGCCTCGGCACCGCCCAGGTCGCCGCGCTGACCACGGCGCAGGTCCGCGCACTGACCACCAATCAGCTTGTCAACGGCCTCACCAGCGCCCAGCTGCAAGCCATCGAGGCGACGGATGTCGCGGCACTCAAGAGCAGCCAGATCGCCGCCCTTGCCACCAGTCAGATCGCCAACCTCGGCACCTCCCAGTTCGCGGCCCTGACTTCTTCACAGATCGGCGCACTCACCGTCAATCAGATTGCCAACGGCCTCACCACCAACCAACTGAGCACCATGGATGCTACCGATGTCTCGGCATTCAAGACCAGCCAGGTAGCCGCGCTGACCACCAGTCAGATCGCCATCGTCCTTGGCAGCAGCCAGATTGCAGGGATCGGCACAACGCAGGTCGCCGCACTCACCACTTCCCAGGTTGCCAGTCTCGGCACCAGCCAGGTCGTCGCATTGACCACGGCGCAGGTCCGCGCACTGACCACCAATCAGCTCGTCAACGGCCTCACCACCACCCAGTTGCAAGCGATCGAGGCGACTGATGTCGCGGCACTCAAGACCAGCCAGATCGCCGCCCTCGCCAACAGTCAGATCGCCAACCTTGGCACCGCTCAGGTCGTGGCGCTGACCACGACTCAGGTCGGCGCACTCACCGCCACTCAGATCGCCAGCGGCCTCACCACGGCCCAAGTGAGCGCGATGGAAGCCGCCGATATCGCAGCTCTGCGAACCAGCCAGATCGTCGCGCTGACCACAGCACAGGCTGCCGCACTCACGGTCACCCAGATCGCCAGCGGCCTGACCACGGCCCAGGTGAAGGCGATGGAAGCCGCTGATGTCGCAGCACTCGGTACCACCCAGCTCGCCGCACTCACCGCTGCTCAGGTTCCCGTCCTGACCCTCAGCCAGCTCGCTGCGATGAGTACGGCTCAGACCTATGCCCTCAAGGGGATGTTCCTGACCACCACACAACTCGCCGCTCTGACCACGGCTCAGGTCAACTCTGCTTCGACGCCACTGATTCTTGACCTCAATGAAGATGGCAAACTGTCGCAGAGCATTTCGTCGGGCGTTCAGTTCGACCTGTTGGCGACCGGCACCAAGGTTCATACCGGCTGGGTTGCCAGCGGTGACGGTCTCCTGGCCATGGACCGCAATGGCGACGGAACCATCAACGATGGCGGTGAATTGTTCGGATCTTCGGTCACGCTGGCCAACGGCGAAAAGGCTGCAGACGGCTATGTCGCCCTGAGCGAAATGGACAGCAATGCCGACGGTATCATCAGTTCGGCAGATGATCATTGGTCGGAGCTGGCGGTTTGGGTAGACGGCAATTCGGACGGAATCAGCCAGTCGGAAGAACTGCGTTCCCTCGAGTCGTTGGAAATAGTCAGACTCGACCTGAATGCGACGAGAACTGCGGTGATGGATGCGGGCAATCTCGTCGGACTGATTTCCAGTTACCAGACCGCTGATGGGACAGATCACGAGATGGCCGACGTCTGGTTCGCGACCGACAGGAACGCCGCAAGCCAGGCAGCGCCGCCTACCACTGCGGCAGCGGCGGTGGATCTCAGAGCGAATGTGGGCAACCTGCTGCAGGCCATCTCCTCGTTCAACATGGGACAGGCAGCGCCCGACCCGAACGCCCCGGGTACCAGCCTCCTGCCTCAACTCGCCCCGCAGGCAAGCATTGCGGCCTTGTTGCAGCAATACGACCCGAACGGCAATCCGTTCGGTGCATTCCAGGCTTCACAGACGGTGGCGACCAACTCGCTGACCAATCCGCCCAGCCTGGATGCGATTACCAAGGGCATGCTCGCGACAGGTAATTAAGCAGCGGTTCAGCCATGCAGCGGGGCCTCATCGGCCCCGCTTCCTTTTTGGGCTGAAAATGATGTCTCATGCCATCCAGGACAGTCTCTCGATTGATCGCAAGCTGCGCGTGCAGCATCCGTCTGTCGCCTGATCTGCGCCAAACGTACCGTCTGAACGGATGATCTTGTTCAATTATTACAATCAGTTATGATTACCCCGCAAAGATCGCCGAGGCCCGTTTTCAGGATATAATCCAGGCTCGTTGTAACAGTGAATGCGGGACGACGGCCTTGAGGGGAGTGGGAGTGGGCGACGATGTATTTGTTTCTCTGCTGATGCAGGCATGGAACGGGCAACTCGAACTGCTGCAACTCATCGACCAGTGCAGCAAACTGGAGCAGGATCGGCGCGCTCCCCTGGCCGCGATCCTCTACCAGACCTGGCTCAAGAGAACCCCTTCGACCCACGCCCATGCGGCGTACTTCAACCTCGGCGCAACGCTGTCGAATCTCGGGGATCTGGCGGCTTCGGAAGAGGCTTACCGGCAGGCGATCGCCCTGTCTCCCGGCTTCATTCAGCCTCGACTCAACCTTGGGCTGGTCCTTGAGCGTCGGGGCTTGCTGGACCAGGCGGTCGAAGAGTGGCTGTGGGTTGAGCGCAATGTTCCCGCCGACACGGATGAATACCAGACTTTCCTGCTGCTTGCCCTGAACAATCTTGGCCGGGTGCTGGAGATCAAAAAAGAATATCGGGATGCCACGGACTATCTCGACAGGAGTCTGTCGATCGATCCCACCCAGTCGGATGTACTCCACCACTGGGTATTCCTGCGCATGAAACAATGCTGTTGGCCAGTTTATCGCCCCACCGGCAAGGTCAGCCCGGAACTGATGGAGAATTCCACCTCCGCCCTGGCCATGCTTGCGATGACCGATGATCCTGCGGTACAGCTGGCCGCCGCGCGACGCTACGCGGACAAGAAGGTACTCAAGGGTCTGCCCTCCCTCGCCAAGCCTGGCGGCTATGGACACCGAAAAATCCGCATCGGCTATTGCTCCTCGGATTTCTGCCTGCATCCGGTCGCGATGCTGATGGTAGAGATGTTCGAATCTCATGACCGGGAAAAATTCGAGGTCTACGCGTATTGCTGGAGCCCGGAGGATGGCTCGGAAGTGCGCAGGCGGGTGATTGCCGCCATGGATCACTTCCAACGTATCGATCAACTCGGCGACGAAGAAGCGGCTTGCCTGATTCGGGAACACGAGATCGATATTCTGGTGGACCTGCAGGGTCAGACTGCCGGCGCCCGAATGAACATGCTGGCCTACCGGCCGGCGCCCATCCAGATCACCTATCTCGGCCTGCCGGCCACCACCGGCCTCCCGTTCATCGACTATGTCATTGCCGACCGCTTCCTCATCCCCGCAGAGGAAGCCCGCTACTATTCCGAAAAGCCCCTCTATATGCCTGACATCTATCAGGTCAGCGACCGGAAGCGGGCGCTGGCTCCCTCCCCTAGCCGGGCAATCTGCGGGCTGCCGGAAGACGGCTTTGTTTACTGCTCATTCAACAACAACTTCAAGTTCACCCCCGAAATGTTCAGCGTCTGGATGAACATTCTGCGCCGCGTGTCCGGCAGCGTGTTGTGGTTACTGGCCGACAATCCCTGGGCCGAAGAAAACCTGCGCCAGGAAGCCATCCATCAGGGCATCGAACCCGCCCGCCTGATCTTCACCGAGCGGGTTGCCCCGGAAAACTATCTGGCTCGCTACCAGATTGCGGACCTGTTCCTCGACACCTTCCCATTCAATGCCGGCACGACCGCGAACGACGCCCTATGGATGGGCCTGCCCGTCCTGACCCGGAGTGGACGTACCTTTGCGTCCCGGATGGCCGGCGCCCTGCTGACCGCAGCCAATCTGGGAGAACTCATCACCTACCAGCTCAGTGACTATGAAGAAAAGGCGGTTGCCCTGGGTCATCGTCGAACCGAATGCCAACGGCTGCGGGCACACCTGATCAGGGAGCGCACTCAGGGAGTGCTGTTCGATACCCCCTTGTTCGTACGCAATCTGGAAAGCCGGTTGTTGCAACTGACCATCCATCCAACGGCCACTTCATCGCCAAGGTGAAGAAAATTCGGACCCCTTGAAAGGACCACCGTGCACCCGGCACAAGCAATGAAACAAACCCCGATAAATCAAATTCACAATCCGGATGTTCTCAACTTCATGCGTAGCGACTATACCGGCGTCGTGGAAGTGGGATCGAGCAGCGGTGCTCTGGCGCGTGCCTATCGCGGCATCAACCCTGGTTGCCGCTATGTGGGCATAGAAATCGATGCGGACTACGCCGAAGCGTCCAGGCAGCATTGCACCGAGGTGATCCATGGCAATGTCGAATATTTATCTGCGGAAACATTTCACCAGCTGGGGGATGCCGACTGCTGGGTATTTGCTGACGCTTTGGAGCATCTTTACGATCCCTGGCGACTGCTGGAGCGCATCAAGGCCAATGCGCGCAGCCGCACCGAAGTGATTGCCTGCATCCCCAATGCACAATACTGGGGCGTCCAGTCCCGGCTCAACGCCGGCCTGTTCATCTATCAGGACTCAGGTCTGTTCGATCGGACCCACATTCGCTGGCTTACCCGCCTGACCATTATCGATCTGTTCAATTCGCACGGATTCCAGGTGCTAAACATGATTGCCCGCCTACTTGATCAACCTACTGATGAAATGGCGGCAGCGATTCGTCAAATGGCGTGTGCATCCGGTAGCGATCCCGAGATGGCCTTACAGGATGCCGTTCCATTTCAATATGTGGTCAAGGCGTTAACGGACGGCTGATGCAAACCGGAAAAATTACTGGCCCGAACCAGGTGACGAATCCTGCGTTGCATCCGGTTTATCTCTATCATATTGCCTACTCTGATAAGACCCTGGCCGAAGTCCCTCCGGGATACCTGATCCTGGACAATGTCGATAGCCCCCGCAATGATTGGCGTGAGTATTGGCCGATTCGCAGATTCCTGATCGATGAAGATCTCGAAGAGCGTGCGTATTATGGTTTTTTTTCACCGCGCTTTCAGGAAAAGACCGGATTGAGCCATGCCCAGGTGAAAACCTTCGTGCAAGCAGCCGGCACAGACACGGATGTGGTTTCATTCAGCCCGCAACCTGACATGGGGGCTTTTTTCCTCAATGTATTCGAACAGGAGGAACTGTTTTCACCGGGTTTTATCGCAGCCAGCGAAAGCTTTTTTTCGGCAGTTGGCATGCCGATCGGTCTGGCGCCGCTGGTCATGGATTCGCGGCAGATCATCTTCAGCAATTTCTTTGCCGCGCGTCCTGCGTTCTGGCGCGCCTGGCTCGATCTCAACGAGCAGTTATTTTCCATCTGCGAAGGGGAGGACTGCGCACTGAAACGGTTGCTGACTGTCGAAACAGCCTACCCAGGCTCCGTGCAGAGAAAAGTCTTCCTGATGGAACGTATGGCGTCCGTATTGCTGACGGTCGATCCCAGGTGGCGTGTACGCGCTTACAATACCTTCGACTGTGCCTGGTCGAATAGCCGCCTGAATCAGTTCAAGCTCGAAGCCGTGCTGAGCGACGCGTTGAAAATCGCGATGAAGGAGCAAGGGTTCCACGATTACAAGGAAGCATACTCGCAGTTGCGCGACAAGTTACGAGAATAATCTTGCGATGGAAAACTCGATCATAATTATCAATGCTGCGGATATCCCCCCAGCGATACAAATCGCCAGGAACCTGTCCTCGTATACCGTTTACACATTCGACCCGATCCTGGTTGACCCAATCTCGTCGAGCGGACTGGGGAACATCATTTATATTCCTTTTGACAATTGCCCGCTCTATCACGAACTGGACGTCAATGCCCGCTCTGCTGCGTTCGACCTGGAGAGGGCACTTGCTCTGGAAGTCAGAGAGATTGTCCCCGAGGTCTCCATAGAGGGATGGCAGCATCTGAATCTGTATTATATTTTAATCACCCTCAAGTGGTACGCGGCACTATGGGAGAATTTTGGTAAGCAACTGGCCGGAACGAAGGTGCACCTCTTCATCTGTGATACCCCCGGCTCATATTACTTCAATTCATTCATTCCCTCGATCCTGCTCTTGTGGCACCTGAAGTGCAATGACATCGAATTTTCAGGTTTTACCTACGGCAGCAAGGATGATGGCAGCCATCTGATCCCTGAGTTACCCGAAGAAAATCAGAATGAAGGACTTGAACAGCTACTGATTCATTTACCGACTTGCTGGTATGACATCAATTATTTTTTCCAGGAAATGATTTCGACTGGAAAAGAACTGATCAATATCGAGGCCAAGAATTTCAATATCCCATTACCCGCAATTAGGACGCTGGCACTGGTCAGATTCGAGAGCACCCTCGCCAATTTGCCGGAAGAGATCCGAACAAAAATTGAAGATTTCTCGCATAAATTATCGGAAACACTGGACCGCATATTGCAGCCATATCTGGTCATACCGAATTACCGCCAACGCCAAACCCAATACCTCAACAACATTTACTGCGCCCAGCTGGTCACCTATTACCAGCTTTCCCGGTATTTCAAAGATTCCAAACCATCAAGAATAGTGTTGTCCGATCACGATGCCGGATTTCATGGCCCGATCATTTCTTTTGCGCAGAAACACTCACTGCCCGTCATTTTTCTACCCCACTCCAAGTGCGTCAATGACATCGAGTTCAGATACAGGAACATCACGGTTCTCAGTCATCCGATACATGGCCAGGAAATTTTCGATGCCAACCACAAGAGCGTACTGAACTTCAAAATCGCTTATCCGGAAACCTTCAGAAGCTCGAGCATCGTTGGCGGGATCAGGACGATTTCTTTGTTACTTAATTCCTTGTCCCTCAATGGGTTTTATTTCACGCGCTATCAACCCTACATGGACGGAATACGACAGATCGTTTCCTGGTGCAACGAGAACGGCATCGTCCTGAAAATACGCTGCAAACCGAGTTATTCCATCATCAGTTTGCTGGAGAGAGATATTGGAGTTTCTGCTGCCGAGCTGATGAGAAACGCCAACGAGACCATGGAGCAGCATGCAGAGAGTTGTGATCTTTGTTTGATGTACGACATGCCAACAACCGGCGTACTACATTTCCTGAAAGATTCGATCCCCGTTCTCAACCCTGTTGTAGAATCCCTGGCGCCCTCCGAGATGACACTGGGCAATGCCAGGCTTGTTCCCCAGGAAAGCGTTGAAAATACGCTTCTCCGATTAAAGTGGTTCACCTCTGACCCGACCACTTTATTTTATTTTCGCGCTGAACAGTTCAGAAATTACATGACCTTGTTTCAGAATGCACGGCCATTGCGAGCGTACTTATAGAGTAGCTGGATAATGGTTGACTCAGGTATCGGCTTCATAGCTGGTACTCGTCAGCCGGGCGCGTGCCGGCCATCGCCATGTCTACCGCCTTCCTGGTCAGGTGCGACGCAAAAAGCTCGATGAAATCGTATTCATAGCGGCGGATGTGGGTTCCCCGCCGCAAACCGATGCGCGTCGTATTCGAACCAAACAGATGCTCGGCGGGCAGCGCCTGCAAGCCGGTATCACGTGTCGGATCAAAAGCCATGCGGGCGATGATCCCCAACCCGAGGCCGAGACTGACATAGGTCTTGATCACATCCGCATCGATCGCGGTGAGCACCACGTTGGGGGTCAGCTCGGCCAGTTCGAAAGCCTTGTTGATGCGCGAGCGCCCGGCAAAAGCCGAGTCGTAGGTGATCAAAGGCCAGCGCACCAGCGCGGCCAGTGACACCGGCTTTTCGGCAAGAATCGGATGTCCGTCGGGAGCGATCACGCAGTGTACCCACTGGTAACAGGGCAGCATCACCAGCTGTGGATACTGATCGAGCGCTTCGGTGGCAATGGCGATATCTGCCTGGCCTTTCAATGTCCACTCGGCGATCTGGGTCGGATGGCCCTGATGCAGTGACAGGCGGACCCTGGGATGCCGGTCGACAAAGCTCTTGACGACGGCCGGCAGGGCGTAGCGCGCCTGGGTATGCGTGGTGGCAATCAGCAGACTACCGGAATCGCCGTCGGCATATTCCTCGCCAACGCGCCGGATATTTTCGGCTTCGCGCAGCATGCGTTCGGCAATTTCAAGCACGGCCCGGCCGGGTTCGGTGATGGCCGTCAGGCGCTTGCCGGCCCTTTCGAAAACGGTGACTCCCAGTTCCTCTTCGAGCAGTCTGATCTGCTTGGAGATCCCGGGCTGTGAAGTAAACAGCGCCTCCGCAGCTCCCGAAACATTCAGACCACGACGCGCGACTTCGACGAGGTAACGGAGTTGCTGGAGTTTCATGGCGATTTGACATTCAATTGGTTATAACAATCTAACCGAATATTCTTTTTCGATCAAATACGGCGGCTGTTACCATGTGCGCCCTCCTTATGTTTTGGCGTGCCATGGACTGGATGTACACCTTGTCGGGCTTTGTCGTCGGCGCTATCGTCGGTCTCACCGGCGTCGGCGGTGGTTCACTGATGACGCCGTTGCTGGTATTGCTGTTCGGCATTCACCCGGCGACGGCGGTCGGCACCGACCTGCTCTATGCGGCAATCACCAAGGCCGGCGGCACCGTCGTGCATGCTCGCAAGGGACACG